>JAJRVM010000348.1 GCA_024277285.1 Planctomycetota bacterium | reverse complement strand
GTGATCGCGAGTGGACCAGCCGCATTTGAGAACACGGGTTTTCCACCGTGGACGAGTGTCGCCGCGGGTTTCGTGGCGCGAGTCGATCGTGACCGCCCCTCTGAGGTGGTCAACGCAGAGCACGCGAAGGACGCCGAGACGCGCAGAGGAAGAGATTCTGATCTTAGAGAATCGAACTGGAAAAATCACGGTCGTTCGTCAATCATGGCTCCGACAAACAGGGCAAAAAGACACCCTTTAAGAATTCGTCCTATCCCTCCTCTGTGCGTCTCTGCGCGTCTCTGCGCCCTTTGCGAACTCTGCGTTTCCACTCTTTTCCAAAAAGCACAGAGGGCAAGAAACTTGGGTAATGACAAGGCTTCCAGCCGCAGTGTCATTTGATTCGTGTTGGCGAACACGCGAGAATCGTGGTTTCCAAAGATGAAAGGCGCTCGCATGCGCCGGGGCGAATGCCGATACTCGCTGCGCTCACACCATCGGACGGTGTGTCGTAAAGTCACCAGGAGTTTCTTGCGTTGACATCGTTGAGGGCGATCTTGCTGATCGCTACCGTGACTCTCGGCAAGATGATGACGCAGATCGGTTATTCGGTGACGCTCAGTATCTGGTCGGCATCGATGTTCTGAAGAACTTGCCGTTGACCGCTGGGCCAGTCGATTTCGATACGTTCAACGCGCGTTGCAGTTCCCAAACCAAAATGCAAACGACGATCGCTTTGCGACAGGAACGTTGTCCCTGGATGGGTTGTGGCGTGGTGTCGTTGCCCACCGACGGTAATCCAGACGCTGACGCCATTGAGATTGTGTCGTCTCTGGCCGTCGGTCAACTCCAGAGCGAGCCAGTGGCCGGTGGAAGTATCATTGCGTAGGACGACGGGGCGCTCGCCCAGGTTCGAAACCACAATGTCCTGATCTCCATCGTTGTCCAGATCGGCAACGACCGATCCTCGTCCGATCAGCGACCGTCGAAAGTGAGGTCCGGCGCGGTCAGACACGTTGGTGAATCGTCCGTGGCCGTCGTTGGCCAGCAGCAAGTCGGGCATTCCGTAGCGTCGGTCGTAGCTCGCGTCAACGGGTGCCCGTTCGTTCATGCGGACGCCGCCACAGGTAAAGAACAGGTCGAGATCTCCGTCGTTGTCATAGTCCAGGAAATGGGCGTCGAACCCTGTCGCACCGCCAGTCGCTTGAGCCATTCCGGATGATGGCGAGACGTCGGTAAACTGAGCGCCGTCGTTTCGGTAAAGCGTAAAGAACTGCCGCGACAGACAGGGAACAATGAGATCCCAATCGCCGTCGTCGTCATAGTCGGCCACATCCACACCCATCGACGCCTCGGGGATCCCCGAGTTGTTGTAGGCGACGCCTGACAGGTGCGCGACGTCTTCGAATCTTCCTGCTCCAAGATTGCGAAACAGGAAATTCGCCATCGTGTCGTTTGCGATGAAAATGTCAGTGCGACCGTCGTTGTCAAAATCGACGCAGGCAAGTCCCATCCCTTTACCAACGTGTGAGCCGATACCCACAAACTCGGTCACGTCTCGGAAAGTACCATCGGCTTCGTTTCGGTAAAGCCGATCCGACGCACCCGGAAAGCCGAGTGGAGACGGGTAGTCCGGGACTCGTCGTGAACCGACGTAGATGAACGATTTAACTCCTCTTGTTGAATCGTATCGTAGGTAGTTCTGAACGAACAGATCGAGATGTCCATCGGCGTCATAGTCGACAAAACAGACGCTTTGTCCCCATCCTGCATCGCGCACACGCGCCTGTGCGGCGACGTCCTCGAACGTGCCGTCACCGTTGTTTCGGTACAGGACGTTGGGTCCGTAGTTGGTGACGTACAGATCCAGGTCGCCGTCCTGATCGTAGTCCGCCGCTGCCGCACCCTGGCCATACCCCGTGTCACCGACGCCGGCCTCGGTCGTCACATCTCGAAACTTCAGCCCACCTTCGTTGCGATACAGGTGATTCGTGACCGAGGTATCCGGATCACCGTCGACGTTGTTGCCGTTCACAAAGTACAAGTCCAGGTCGCCGTCCTGGTCGAAATCAAGGCAGACGATGCCGCTCCCCATGACTTCCACGTACTCGAAACGTCCTGTCCGGCCGTTAACATGCTTGAAGTCGATCCCCGATTCGTCGGTCACATCTGTCAGGCGGGGTGTCGTTGGCGCCGGATCGGGCACACTTTTCGGCGGTCCATCACTCGGCGATGCGACGCTCGACGCCCCACCGCCCGGCGGCGAAACCAGTTGCGGACCGGATTTGAAAATCACGGGCCCCAAGGCGCCCATGGCCAGCCCAAGACTAGCGACGATCACACAGACGGGCACCAACCACTTATGGTCCAACATCGTCCATCCTTTCTCATCGCTAGAACCATTGCTCGGCCCTTGCTTTCGTATGTTCGTCCCGGACCCTGTCTCGCTTGGCGGTCCGTCCATTGTAGAATGAAGTTTGCGAAAATCCTCCCCCACTCCGGCGTCGATGGTTCAGCCCGCATCGGCCCGGCCGCGCCCGCCGGCAGGTCCTGTTTATGTCCCGTCCTCGCAAGCAACGACGACGCCACACGTCTCAGACGCATCGACACGCCGCGCCCTCCGATTCGCGACCGCGTCGCGTGCCGTTATGGATACCAATCGTCGTTGTGGTGTGCTTCGTAGGAGGGATCGGCGGAGGGACTGTGGTGCGACGGTTTGTGGCGCCGAGCTTGATCGATCGTGGTCCGCAAACGGACTCGGCTGGCGTGACCGCGCAAGCATTGGGACATGACACCTCGGACCGTCCGTTGCCGAGCAGTCCGGATGCGTCAAGTGGCGTCGGGAAGTCGGGTCTCGCGACGTTTTCACAAAATTCTCACGAACTTCGCGTCGCGGAGAAACAGTTTGGCGGTCTCTTTCGTCTCGGTTATCAAAGTTTCCACCAACAACGGTATGCCCGAGCCTTAGGGCAGTTTCAGCAGGCCGTCAATGCGGCGCCGCATCTCGCCGAGGGACACTATTATTTGGGGCTAGCCTACGCCAAGTTGATGATGCACGACAAGGCTGAACAGGAGTATCGATCGGCATTGGACCGGATGAGCGATTTTCGACCGGCGGAAGAGAAACTATGCATGCTACTGCACGAACGGGGCGATTATCGGGAGGCGATGTCCCGACTTCAACGCATGTTGCAGGATAACGATCGTGATGCATTCGCTTTGGGCGAGCTGGCGATCAATCAGTTGGCGATGGATGACTGGCAGGCCGCCACCACGTTGCTGGAAAAATATAACGACATCCGTGGACGACAGGCTTGGGGGACAGCCCATTTGGGACGAGCTTTCGACCTTCAAGGCGAGACGAGTGTCGCCGAACAGTACTATCGAGAGGCGTTGGAGATTGACCCCAATTTCGCGATCGCCCACTATTGGCTGGGACTGCTGTTGGGCCGCGAGGGCAAGCAGGAGGCGGCACAGGAATCGTTTGCCCAATATGATCGCTTGCGAAGTCTGCTGAACACCGAACACAGTCTGAATATGGCCCTGCTTCGAAATGACCATGATGTCGACGCCCTCATACGTCTTGCCAAAGTTCGGTATGACGTGGGAAGGCGAGAGGAGGCCGTGTCCACTTTGAAACGTGCCCATCGATTGGCGCCCAGTCATCCGGAAATCGCGGCCCTACGACGTCGGTGGTCGGCGAGTCTTCCCTGATCGACACGTGCTGAGAATACGTGCAAATTCACTCTCCAAAAGCCGAACGAAAGCCGAATAACGAAATGAAAACCAGAAACCACGACCGAGCGAAGGCCGCATTCCTGATCGGTTGCGTTTCGGTCGTATTGATCGCGTCGCTGCGAGCTGCTGATCTTGACGTGATTCTTCGCGGGGGCGATGTGTACGACGGATCGGGGAGGCCGCCCGTTGTCGCCGACGTTGGAATAAGTGGTGATCGTATTGCCGTGATCGGCGATTTGTCGGGCCGCACGGCGGATCGCGTGATCGACGTCGATGGATTGGCCGTTGCACCAGGCTTTATCAATATGCTCAGTTGGGCCGTCGATTCGCTCATCGAGGACGGTCGTTCGGTCGGTGAATTGCGACAGGGCGTTACGTTGGAGGTGTTCGGCGAAGGGATGTCGTGGGGACCGTGGAACGATCGCCTCAAGCAGTGGTGCAAGGACGGGCAGAGTGACATTTATTACGATATTCAGTGGTCGACCCTTAACCAATACCTCGAGTATCTCACGCGTCGAGGCGTTTCGTGCAATGTCGCATCCTTTATTGGTGCGACGACGGTTCGCGTCCATGAAGTTGGGTTTGAAGACCGAGGCCCGTCGCGTCGTGAACTTGCGCGCATGAAAGCGTTGGTTCGGCAGGCCATGCAAGAGGGCGCGCTGGGCGTGGCTTCGGCGCTGATCTATGCGCCGGCCTTCTATGCGAAGACAGACGAACTGATCGAGTTGTGTAAGGTGGCCGCACAGTATGACGGTCTGTACATCACACACATTCGTAGCGAAGGAAATCAGCTAGAAGCGGGTGTCGACGAGGCCATCCGGATTGCGAAGGAGGCAGGGATTCGTACGGAGATCTATCATCTCAAGGCCGCCGGTGAATCGAATTGGCACAAACTGGACTCCGTGATCGCGAGAGTCGAGGCGGCGCGACGCGCGGGCATCCAGATGACCGCCGACATGTACACCTATACGGCCGCCGCAACCGGACTTGATGCATCGATGCCACCGTGGGTTCAAGAGGGCGGTTACCACGCGTGGGCCGAAAGGTTGCGCGATCCCAAGACGCGTCTGAAAGTGATGCGCGAGATGCAGATACCATCTGACGAATGGGAGAATCTTTTACTGCTGTCCGGCTCGCCGGATAAAGTCTTGTTGGTCGGATTTCGTAATGAGCAACTTAAGTCGCTGACGGGCAAGACGCTTGCAGAAGTTGCCCGACTTCGCGGGAAATCGCCCGAGGAAACGGCGATGGATCTGGTGGTCGAGGACGGCAGTCGTGTTGGCACCGTATACTTCTTGATGTCAGAGCAGAACATTCGACGACAGATCCGACTGCCATGGATAAGCTTTTGCTCGGACGCCGCTTCGCAGGCCCCTGAAGGCGTGTTCCTCAAGTCCGGAGCCCATCCGCGTGCCTATGGGAATTTCGCAAGACTGCTCGGCAAATATGTGCGCGACGAGCGCGTGATCACGTTACCTGAGGCGATCCGCCGCCTGACATCGCTGCCTGCACGCAACTTGCGAATCCGTCAGCGCGGCATGCTCAAGCCGAATTATTTTGCGGACGTGGTCGTCTTTTCCGCCGACCAGATTCAGGATCACGCGACGTACGCCCAACCACACCAACTAGCCACCGGAATGGTTCATGTGTTGGTCAACGGTCAGTTGGTCATTCGCGACGGTCGGCATACGGGTGCGATGCCGGGGCGTGTTGTTTACGGACCTGGGCGTCAACCGTAGTCAAGTGGAGATCAGTATTTCCCTATCCTTTCAGAGGGCGTCGTTCCTATGCGAAATCGTCGAAACATTCTTCATGCCTTCCTGGGTGCCGGCTTATTGGTGGGGGCGTTCGACCGAGCGGCGTTGGCACGACCCACCGACGATACGCACCCGAATATCGTCTATATCTTGGCTGACGACTTGGGGATCGGTGACGTTTCGTGCTACAACGAATCCGCCGCCTGGCAGACGGTTCATATGGATCGGTTGGCCGCCGAGGGGATCCGTTTCAACGATGCTCATTCCGGTTCCGCTGTATGCACGCCAACTCGCTACGGCATCCTGACGGGACGTTACGCCTGGCGAAGTCGGCTGGCGCGTGGCGTGCTCGGTGGTACTTCGCGTCATCTGATTGACCCACAACGCATGACGGTTGCCCGTTTTCTTCAGCAGAACGGCTACTACACAGGGTGTATCGGCAAATGGCATTTGGGTTGGGACTGGGCCCATCCGGCGGACAAGCCTCGCGAGATCGACTTTGGTCAGCCGGTGACCAACGGGCCGTCGGCCAATGGCTTCGACTATTACCTATGTCACAGTGGTTCTCTCGACATGCCACCGTACGTGTACGTCGAAAACGATCGCGTGACGGCGGCACCGAACCGCACGACGGTGAATCATGACGAGCAGCAATTGTGGCGCGAAGGTCTAACCGGAGCGGATTTCGACCATGCGGAAGTGCTCGAGGTCTTTACGAAAAAAGCTGTCGAGTTTATCCACGAACAAGCGAAGCGTGACAAACCGTTCTTGCTCTACTTGGCGTTGCCGGCGCCACACACTCCGATTCTGCCGACAGGCGAGTTTCTTGGCAAGAGTGGTACCAACGTGTACGGCGATTTTACTTTGCAGGTCGATAGCACCGTCGGACGTGTCATGCAGGCCCTGGTGGATGCGGGCGAAGATCAGCGGACCGTCTTGATCTTTACCAGTGATAACGGCTGCTCTCCACGCGCGGATTTCGACGAGCTGGCCATGTATGGACATAAGCCCAGTTTGATTTACCGAGGTCACAAAGCCGACATCTTTGAAGGCGGGCATCGTATTGCGTTCGTGGTTCGTTGGCCCGGACGTGTCAAGGCGGGGACCGAGTCTGATCAGACAATCTGCCTCACCGACTTAATGCGCACTTGTGCCGATATTCTTGGAAAAGAGCTGCCGGACAATGCGGCCGAGGACAGCACGAGTTTTCTGCCGGTGCTGGACGGAGAGAACCTGAGTGAGCCGTTGCGCGAGAGTACGGTTCATCACTCGATCAACGGTTCGTTTGCCATCCGGTCGGGAAAGTGGAAGCTGGCATTCTGTCCTGGGTCGGGGGGATGGAGCGACCCGAAGCCGAAGGTTGCCCGGGACCGCGGTCTGCCGCCACGGCAACTGTTTGACCTCGATGCGGATCCAGCCGAGACGGTGAACGTTGCTGATCAGCATCCGGAGATTGTCGCGCGGATGACTCAGCTGTTGGATCTGCAGGTAACGGAGGGACGCAGTACCGCTGGTCAGCGGCAGGACAACGACCGCAAGGTGCGTTTCTTGCCGCAATCTTCTCGTGGCCAATGAACGGTGGCGCATGGAACGGTCGCGCATGCACGCCCTGACGCGGCACGTGCATCGGTGACTCGTCGTCCGCGTCAGTCCCTATCGTCCGAGACGTCTCGGACGATAGGGGCTTGTGCAACGGCGGTCGGAACGTCGACAATCAGTGGCTTGTCCGTGGCTCCGGTGGCTCGACGGCGACCGTGGCTCCCGTTGTTTTGATGCTCCTACGTTCTGGGGAAAGGTTCTTGGATTAACGACCTTTGCTCTCGGAACGCCAGTCGCCATACTCACGATGCCACAAGTTACCGGTTCCGTCGTCAAGTACCCGGCACGAGCTTCGTTCGTGTGGTACATCGGACTCATTGTCCTGGGGACGACACTTCTGGCCCAACCCGTCTGCCATCAGAGTGCTCGTCAGCCTATTTCTTGGCTCGATGCCGTCTTTACGTCAACCAGCGCGACCTGTGTCACGGGGCTCATCGTACGTTCGACCGAACATGACTTTTCATTTTTTGGGCAGCTTGTGATCCTGCTGCTTATTCAATTGGGTGGGATCGGCATCATGACCGTCACGACGTTTGTGATGGTGCAGTTTCGTCACCGCCACGGTCTGCGAACAAGAGCGGTGGTTTCCGAGACGTTGGGGGCGGGAGATGACGTCGATCTAGGCTGGATTCTTCGCCGAGTCTTCGCATTGACGATGTTCTGCGAAGGTTTTGGCTTTATGGTGCTGACGTTGCGTAATCTATCCAGCGATCCTCTGCCAGTGGCCATGTGGCATGCGCTCTTTCACTCGATTTCGGCGTTTTGCAACGCAGGGTTTTCGCTGCACGATGATAGCCTGACACGGTTTCAAGGTGACGTCGTTGTTAACCTCACGATCTGCGGGCTGGTGATTGTTGGCGGAATTGGATTTCCCGTGATTCTCGATATGGCACGCTGTCGCCATCTTCCGCGTGGCAGTCGTTGGGATCGCCTTGCACTCCATTCAAAGATTATGCTCATCGGGACGCCCGTATTTCTGGTCCTCGGCACGCTCGTATTTCTCGCTCTCGAGTGGGATGGCGTATTTCGCGAAATCCCGGTTTGGCAGCGGCCGATGGCGGCGTTTTTTCATTCCGTCTCCTGCCGGACTGCTGGATTCAATACCGTTGATATCGCGTCGTTGACGAACGCGACACTCTTTCTGAGCGTGTTGTTGATGGCCATCGGTGCAGGCCCCTGTTCGACGGGCGGCGGCTTCAAGGTCTCGACGTTCATGGTTCTGGTGTTTCAGGCCGTGTCGACGTTTTGGGGTCAGCAACGACTGAGTCTGTTTCGGCGAACCATTCCCCAGACGATCGTCAATCGGGCCACGGCGACGGCCATGCTGTTTACCGTTGTCGCGTCGATCGCCTTGACGGTTGTGTTGATCTTAGAACAGTCGACGGTTCCACACTCGCAATCGAGTGACGCTTTTCTCGATGCCCTGTTCGAAGTCGTTTCGGCGCTCGGTACCGTGGGCCTGAGTACCGGATTGACCAGTCACCTGACGGCAGCAAGCCGCCTGGTCATCGTTTTACTTATGTTTCTCGGTCGTTTGGGACCGATTTCCGTGTTCGTCGCACTCTCATTGGGCGAACAAGGCAGGAAGAAAACTTACCCTGATGAAGAACCATTAATTGGATAAACCCGCATGTCAAACACGAAACACTTCATCGTCATCGGACTCGGGTCGTTCGGTTCGGCACTGGCCCAGCGGTTGTGCAAGAACGGATGTCGCGTGACGGCGATTGATGCGTCGAGCGATAGGGTCGACGCGCTCAAGGATGTGGTCTACGAGGCGATAATCGGTGACGCCACTGAGCGTGAAACGATCGGGAACTTGCCGGTCAAAGATGCCGATGCCGTGTTCGTGAGCATGGGGGAAGACATTACGCGGTCGTTACTGGCGACCTTGCACGCCAAAGAGCTGGGTGCACGTGAAGTGATCGTCAAAGGCGTCACCCAAGAACACGGGAAGATCCTCAAGAGTCTAGGCGTCGGGCGCGTCATTTTTCCAGAGATCGAGATTGCTGAAGAACTGGCCGATCGGATGACCTGGACAAACATCGTCGACTTTCTGCCCATCGATCCTGACTACAGCTTCATCGAGATTGCCGTGCCCGATTCCTTCGCGAAGAAAACGCTGCACGAGTTGAATATTCGGCAAGAGTACGGTGTGTGGATCGTCGGCATCAAGGACGCGATGTCAGGCAAGCTGACCATGTTCCCGGCGGGCGATTTCGAGATGGAGGCGGACCAATTGCTGCTAGTGGTCGGACGTCACGAGGAGTTGGGTGCACTGCGAGAGATGAAGTGACGCATGGACGTTGTCCCGCCTTGTCCACGCCCGAAGTGCGTACGTGCTCCTAAGATTGCGGATTTCTTGCCGCCGAGGACGGCCCTTGCGTCACCGGCCAAACCAGCGGAACCACGAATCCTCAACGGTATGTTCCAGCACAATCGCTCTTTTGGCGCTCTCTTGGTGCTCTTTTTCGATCCAAGTTTCGCCCTTGCTTCGATCCGGACAACCGTGTAAACTTGCCGGGGTTGGTTCGTCCGGATCGTCCGCGCGAGTCTCCGGCCGGCTCACGCCGGCGAACAAGTGTTGATTCGTCTGTCGCTCCCGGTGAGTCGCCAGCTCGGCTCCTTTCTGCCCGGTATTTGATGTGTGTTAGCACCACGTTTTTCGCGCACTACTCGTTCACATCGGGGCAGGGTCATCCGACACAGGGTTATCCCAAACGGGGCGTTGCGGCGATCCAGTGTCGTTCGACCGACCGTGTGTTCATCGGTTCACCATCGAAACGTGACTCAAAAAAATTCTTTGACACTGCGGTTCCTCACGCGAATCGCGCTAATCGATACGGGTACTGCGGCCATATTTCTAATGGAACGTTTGACGGCGAAGAGTGCCTCTGTTGTCCGCATGGTTTCCGCTGCCTGCCGCTCGCGTTGCGCCGTTTGCCTTCGGCTTGTCGCGCGATCGTATCCGGTCGAATGCAGCGGCTCGGGCTGCCGCCTTATCGTGAACTGAATGTGTCGTGAACTGAAAACGTGCTTGCTACTTGAACATAGATCTCCAAGGAGAATACAATCGCCACAAGACCACAGGGCCAACGAGCTGCTGCTGACAAGACGAGAATCAACGAACGTATTCGTGTTCCGGAGGTGAGGGTCGTCGATCACGAGGGGAAGATGCTGGGGGTCTTGCCGACCCCCGAGGCGATGCAGCTTGCCACTCAAGCCGGACTCGATTTGGTTGAGGTCAGTGCGGATAGTTCCCCGCCGGTTTGTCGTATCATGGATCACGGTAAGGCGTTGTACGAGCGGCGCAAGAAGCGTGCGAGTTCCGCGAGTCAGCGCACGTTACTCAAGCAGATACGACTTCGAGCCAAAACGGATCGGCATGACATCGATTTCAAACTTCAGCAGGCTCGATCGTTCTTGCGGCGTAAACATAAGGTAAAAGTCAATATTTTATTTCGGGGTCGCGAGAACGCGCATCACGACCGAGGGCGCGAGCTGCTCAAAGGGTTTATCGAAGAGCTGAAAGACGTGGGCAACGCGGAAGCGCCCCCGCGTATGGAGAGCAAGCGTTCGATTTCCGTGTTGATCAGTCCTCGAACGTCCCAACAGGAACCACCAAGCTGATGAGTTCGTAGACGAGCTCATCGGCATACGTGCACGGCGAGACAGTTGAGATGCGAATACCTGTTTTTTCGCATGCTCGTTTGTCTCAAACTTTTTTTCCACATAGGAGCATTTTGGATGGCACAGGGCGTAATTAAGAAATTGGTTTCGGACAAGGGTTTTGGGTTTATTGCTGGGCAGCGCGGTGAGCTCTTCTTTCACTCGTCGTCGGTGGAGGGCACGACGTTCGAGTCGTTGAAGGAAGGCCAGACGGTCGAGTATACGGAAGGCCATGGTCCCAAGGGACCTCGTGCGGAGTCCGTTACGGTCGCGTGAGGCCAGTGCGTAAACCTGATCGGCAACTTGGTTTGCAACTTGCCCGATTGAAGTCGACATGAATTCTCTCGTCGTACGGGTCTGATCAAGGGGACTGTTCGGTAGATTTCCGCTGAACGTCCCCTGAATGCCCGCTCTGGATCGCCACTTCTCAGGCGGCATGTTCCGCTATGTCAAAGCGTTTGGACAACGAGTGCCCGAGTCCAATGACGGTTGGGCCGGGGGCGACGCGGGGACTGGTGCCGGGAATCTTTCCGGCGTCCGTCTACCGATGCGACAACCCTCAGCAGGCCGAGGCACTGCTCGGAGGCCAGGAGGCCGGATTCGCGTATCAGCGTGACGGGCACCCCAACGCCGAACTGCTGGCCGAAAAATGTCGGCGGCTTCATGACGCCCGATGGGCGGTCGTCACCAGCACCGGTATGTCGGCGATTGCGGTCGCGACGCTCACGCTACTTCGAGCCGGGCAGCATGTCGTCGTGAGCGAACAGCTTTACGGCCGCACGATGCAGTTGTTGACCCAGCAGTGGCCACGATTGGGAGTCGAAGTAGCGGTCGTGGATACGCTCGATCCGGACGCCGTTCGCGGGGCGCTACGCGCAAACACTCGGCTGGTCGTGGTCGAGACACTGACCAATCCGATGTTGCGGATCACACCCCTCGCCGAATTATCCGATCTCGTGCATGCCACCGACGCTCGCCTGCTGGTCGACAATACGTTTGCCACGCCCGTCGTGTGTCAACCCTTCCGTCATGGTGCCGATTATGTGGTCGAGAGCATCAGCAAGATGATCAACGGTCATAGCGACGTGATGCTCGGTCTGTTGTGCGGTCGCGATGATCGACTCGCCGAGTTTCGAGACACGCTGTCGATGTGGGGAATGAGTAGCAGTCCGTTCGACGACTGGCTCGCCTGTCGCGGCCTTTCCACGCTTCATCTGCGGATGGAGCGGGCGAGCGCCAACGCCGTGGAGGTTGCCGAGCGACTGAGCTCGCACGCCGCGGTTCATCGAGTCGTGTACCCTGGCCGCTCGGATCATCCCGATTGGCCGATCGCCAAGCGGATTCTGGAATTGGGACAGGGGGGGAGCATGGTGACGTTTGCGCTCAACGGAGGACGAGACGCGGTTCGGCAGTTCATGCACGCCGCCTCGCAAATACCGTTCTGCCCGTCGCTCGGCGAGATGTCCACCACGTGCAGTCATCCGGCGTCGACCAGCCACCGTGGGCTGAGCGTCGAGCAACGGGCGGATCTGGGTATCGATGAGGGAACGATCCGGCTGTCGATCGGTACCGAGTCGGCAGAGTGGGTCTGGCAGTCGCTGCGAGCCGGACTTGACGCCCTGACACGTACCGGAAGGGATTGAGCGTACATGCGGACCTCTGGACCCAAGTCCCATACCTGTTATAGTTTATGCACCGTTTGACGATCTTGTTGGCGGATTGGGAGAACCCGACACGGAAACATTCATGGCAAAAAAAGAAGAAGCTCTAGAGGTCGAAGGAACGGTGACGCAGGCGTTGGCGAACACGCGGTTCCGTGTCCAGGTCGACGATGGCCCCGAAGTGCTCGCACACGTTGCTGGAAAGATGCGAAAACACTTTATCCGTATCGTTCCGGGGGACCGGGTCAAGGTTGAGTTGTCGCCTTATGATCTGACCAAGGGACGAATCGTCTACCGCGAGCGATAGCGGGGCGCACCCATATCGATCGTGCGCGGCTTTCTAGGTGGTCCCCACTCGACCTCACATTGGGTGGCAGCGGATACCGGCCAATTGTGTTCGGCACGAGATTCGCCGGCAAGAGGCCGTGCTTTCCATCAGCGGAAACCAAGGTTTTCATCCGTCGTTGCTGGCCAGAAGCCACAGTGACGCGCGGACGGCGCGAATCTCCACTTGATCGTATCGAGTCAGTCTGTGACGGTCGGGCAGGACAGACGGTTTGTTGAAACTTGAGCTGGAAACCAGAGGTAGAATACTCCAGGTCCAACGTAATCCAACTCATTGAAGGTATTGACGGTTTAGGAGCCAAAATGGTGCAGTCATTCAGGGGACTCGTTCGCGTTCGCCCACTTCAAGTCGCGTTGTTTGTGGCGTTAACCTTTGCCGCCAGTCACGCCCGTGCGGCCGAGACGATCGCCGTCATTTCATTGAAGCCATCGGAACAGCTCTTGTCGGATGTTGATTACCTCCTCTCGGCCAGCGGAATGCAGGGACTTGGGCAGTTTTTCATGCCGCAGGTCAAAGCCTATTTTCAGAATGTGAACGGCAAGCAGCCGATCGGTGTCGTGGTGACCATCGATCAGACCGAGATCAAACCGCTTGGATTCTTGCCCGTCACGAACTTGGATGCGCTGTTGAGTCAGGTCGAAGGGCAGTTGGGCGAGCCGATCGACGCGGGCGACGGCGTGAGGGAGCTTCAGGGGCCACAGCCAATGTTCGTCAAGGAGCAATCCGGTTGGGCCTTCTTTGCTCAGACAAAGGACTCGCTCAATGATTTGCCGGAAGACCCCACCAAGCTGCTCGACGGGCTGGACAAGCAATACGACATTGGCATCCGTGCTTACATCAAGAATGTTCCCGAACCGTACAAGCAGATGGCGATTAGCCAGATTCGTCAGGGCCTCGAGAACGGGCGTGCCGGTGCCGACGACGCGACGGCTGGTCAGATGGCGGATGCCGTCGACCAACTGAGGCAGGTCATTCAAGAAACGGACACGCTGACGGTCGGATGGCAGATCAGTCCGGCGCAGCAAAGTACGCATTTCGAAATGGTGCTCAAGGTCAAGCCCGGTACGAAAATGGCCAAGCACCTGGACGCTGGTCGCGACACGAAGACTCGCTATGGTGGGTTTCTTGCGAAGGACGCGGCGATTCGTGCCAATATGGCCAGTGTTCTGATGCCCGACCAAGTCGACGAGGCCGTGCGAAGCGTGGACCAATTTGAACGTTCAACGATCGCACAAATCGACAAGGATGGCAATCTGGACGATTCAACTCGGACGGCTGCCACTGAGCTCGTTCGAACTTTTTTCAAGATCGTTCGAAGTACCGTCAAGACTGGGAACTTCGATTCGTGTGCGTCGGTCATCCTCGAACCGAAGGCTTTCACGCTGATCGCCGCGAGCCATGTGTCTAGTGGTAGTGAAGTGGAATCAGCGGTCAAACAACTGGTGGCCATGGCTGAAAACGAACCTGAGTTTTCGTTTTCGAGCGTTGAATTCAATGCCGCCGAACATGCGGGTGTTCGCTTTCATACACTGGCCGTACCCATTCCTGAAGACGAGTACCTTCGCAAGGTGCTCGGCGACACGCTGGACATTTGCGTCGGTGTCGCTGAAAGTAGCGCCTATTTGGCACTTGGCACAGATGGATTGGATTACCTGAAGCAGTCGATCGACGATTCCGCGAGCGGTCCGCAAGCCATCGAACCTTTCCACTTGGAAATCAGTCTTCTGTCGGTCCTCAAATTCGCCCAGTCGGTCGAAGCGAATCCGATGGTCGACGCGCTGGTTCAGATCGTGGCCAGTGCCGATGGAAAAGACCATATTCGCATTCGAACGGCGGTCGAAGGCGACAGCGTCTTGTATCGTTTCGAGTTGGAAGCGGGTGTTCTAAAGCTCCTTGGCCAAGCAGGTCAGATGGTCACCATGGGCGGCGGCTTCTAGGCTCGGCAGCTTTGTATTGCGGCCCTGTTGCGGGACTTGGCGGTTCTGCGTTCACTTCTGTCGACAACGCGTGAGGCTCGGCGGCAGCTTCGCTCTCGAAAGGCACACGCCATGGCCACGCTCAATGCAGATTCGCTGATTCGTTTAGACATTGGCGGAGTGCGCGTCAACGAATTGGCGAGACAGTTCGGAACGCCCACTTACATCTACGACGAATCGGTGATTTTGCAACGTATCGACGAGCTTCGAGCGTTTGATTGTATTCGCTATGCTCAGAAGGCCTGTTCGAACATCGCCATCCTGGACGTGGTTCGACGGCAGGGCGTGCTGGTCGACGCCGTCAGTGCCGGCGAGATCTTCCGGGCGCAAAAGGCCGGGTACATGCTACACGGAGATCCGCCGCCAATCGTCTATACGGCTGATGTTTTCGACCATGAGGCGCTGCGAGCGTGCGCCGATCTGGGGATTTCGGTCAACGTCGGCTCGCCCGACATGATCGATCAACTGGGCGCGTTGGCCCCGGGACGCGAGTTGACGTTAAGAGTCAATCCTGGGTTCGGTCACGGACACAGCCAAAAAACGAATACCGGGGGCGAACAATCGAAACACGGCATCTGGCACGGTGACATCGATGATTGCCTGCGGCGCGCTGATCGGTGTGGCCTGTCGGTTACCGGTGTCCATATGCACATCGGGTCGGGAACCGATCTTGAGCATTTGGCGCACGTCTGTGGCGCCATGGAATCCGTCGTGCGGCAGGTCGGGCGAAGCGTCACGACGATTAGCACCGGCGGGGGACTGCCGATTCCCTACGAAACGAGTGACGAGCGAGTCGATTTGCAACGCTACTATGCACTCTGGAACGACGTCCGTCAGCGTCTCGTCAACGACTTTGGACATCCGATTCGCTTAGAAATCGAACCCGGTCGCTACCTGGTTGCCGAGAGTGGATATCTGATCGCCGAGATTCGAGCCGTCAAGCAGATGGGGAAGAACCTTTTTTATCTTCTCGACGCCGGATTCAACAACTTGGCTCGACCCATCCTCTACGGAGCCTACCATCCCATGGCCGTTTCACCCGCGTCGGGGCGTCGCAACAGTGACCTGGTTCACCCTGTTGTCGTGGGCGGACCCTTATGCGAGTCGGGTGACATCTTCACCCAAGAAGAAGGCGGTTTCGTGGCGTCTCGCCCGCTGCCTGCTGCCGGAGTCGGTGACTATGTCGTGATTGAGTGTGCCGGTGCCTACGGATTCGTCATGTCGTCTAACTACAACTCCAGGCCGATGGCGGCCGAAGTCCTGATCCGTGACAGCCGACCTCATCTGATTCGGGCACGCCAGACGCTCGATGACCTGATCGCAGGCGAAGCCGTCCCCGGTGACTAAAAGGTCCGCATGAAACAGGATAAATTCGGCGGAGAACCGGTTGGATCCCAGCCGATCAGTTTCTATAATCGGGCAACCTCGACAGAAGGAAAGAACATTCATGGCAAAACAGGGTCCTCGCAAGAAGCTGCCGAAAGAGCTGGCCGTCATCAATGCTGACAACTGCACCGGATGCGAGTCTTGCCTTGAGGTCTGCCCTGTTGATTGCATCACGCTCTTGACGCTGCCTGGAACACCAGGCCTGAAGGGTAACCAGTCGTGGTGCGAAATTGATCTCGAACGATGCGTCGGCTGTGAGGTCTGCGTCCATATTCCTCAAAAGAAGACGAACCCGTACGAATTGGTCGTCTGTCCCTGGGATGCGATCGAAATGGTGCCCACCGAGCAAGTGGCTCAGGTGGTGGCGCAAATCGGTGGACCGCCGCAGTACATCTACGAAAACTGGGACCGTCTGGTCGGGACCGCTCAGCACTTGGCCGAACTGAAGGCGGGTGTCTAGGTGGCGGTCCGGCTCGCGAAACGCCATGTCGTTAGTAACCGGACAGCCTCCTAGGCGTTGACTTGCTTCCAGCATCGCTGCATATAGGCGATACTCTCTCGAGCCAGTCGCTCCACGCCCGGTTCGTAGTCAAAGACTTCGACCGACACCCAGCCCTTGTAGCCGATCTGTTTGAGCGCCGCAAAGATCGGTACGAAATCGACGTCCCCCATCCCCGGTCCCCGCTTGTTGGAATCATTGGCGTGGAAATGAGCGAGGTAGTCGGCCGAGTCGGCGATGATC
This sequence comes from Planctomycetota bacterium, assembly GCA_024277285.1. The sequence goes on along the minus strand of JAJRVM010000348.1, from coordinate 9,347 downwards.
TGTGGAATCGACTTGTCTTCGCTCGACATCGCTTTGACGTCGAGGTGGAGCTGAATGTTGGGCGAATCGAGCGTGCGGGCGAGCTGAATTGCGCTCTCGGCCGTGAGCATAAAGTCACCCTCGGCCGGGCCGAGGGGTTCGAGTGCCAAAGTGACGTCACAGTCGACGAAGGCAGGCAACGCGCCTCGCAGCACATCCGCCGCGTACTCCATCGCTTGTTCGTGTGTGACGCCCGGAAGTAAGTTGCGTTGTTGTGGCGAGCCCAGCACCATCAGTCGCCCGCCCAGATCACGACACAATTCGGCAAGTTGTACGAAGTAGCCGGATGTCCGGCGCCGCACTTCGGTGTCGGGTGACGTGAGGTAAAGGCCTTCGGTCTTGGCGAGCAGCCAATGCAGACCGACGGGCGATAACTCGTACTGATCCGATAGCCGGCGGATCTGTTCGCGAGTCTCTCGAGTGATCTGAGTCGCGTTGGCCCCCAGAGTAAACGGGGCGAATTCGATACCGGTGTAACCACATTCTTGCGCCAAACGGAACGCTCGCTCGTGTGGCCAATCCTGAAACGTCTCGTTGCAGATCGCGAATTTCATTTCGTCTTCCTCGTTCATTAGTTTCCCACGCCGACGTGCCAAGACGCGAAAGGCAAAACGACCTTCGCGTCTCCGCAACTTGGCGTGACGTCTTGAATGTCATCTCACGAATCTAAGCCCGGCAAATCGCGTTGATTGGCCGACGGCGATTTAGCCGACGACGATTTAGCCGACGACGATTTGGCACCGGCGCGCCGCCCGGTTTTTTCATCGAGACGCCGTCCGTTGGTCGTGTCCGGGACGCTCACGAGCGGCTCGGGAGCACCGTCCAGCGGATCGCCCGAGTCAACGCGATTCAAACGATCACGAATGCTGCGAGCATAGCTTTCCGAGAGTTCAAACCCGACAAATTGTCGTTCCAGCTTCTTCGCTACCGCCAGCGTCGTGCCGCTGCCGCCGAAGGGGTCCAGCACTAAGTCGCCGGAATTTGAACACACTCGAATGATTCGTCCCAGCAATTGTTCGGGCATTTGGCACCCATGCCAGCCGGCACGTTCCTTGAAAGTTCCAGCGACTCGGGGAAAGTACCACGTATCGTCGTCGGCTCGAAAGCCTTCCGGTAGATCTTGTGGCCGTAATATCCATGTGTCATCAGGGAGTCGTCCACGAGGGTTGGCGCGGCGGTCGCCGTATACGAGTTGCCGGGCTGAGGGGACGCGGATCGCATCGGCGTTGAACGTGAACTGCTTGGCGTCCTTCACCATGTGAAATAGGTGAGCGTGCGAGCGACTGAATTTCGCCTTGCAATTGACACCGAACGTGTAGTACCAGATGACCCAACTTCGGCAGGTGAGACCGAAATCGCGCTGCATCATCACCTTCAGCTCGGCAGCATACTCGTCGCCGATCGCAAGCCAAAACGTGCCGGAGGGCTTCAGCACACGTACAACTTGGCCAACCCACTGACGGCACCAATCCAGATAGTCGTTCGACCCGCGTCGGTCCTTGTACACGTCGTAGTCGTAGCCAATGTTGAACGGCGGGTCAGCAAACGCGAGGTCGACAGAACCATCGGCAAGCTGGCCAAGCCCTTTGAGGCAGTCGAGGTGATGTATCGTATTTACGTCCATTAATTTGAGTCCACTGATTGGCGTCCGTTGGCTCGTGCTGGTGGAGAATCCATTGCTCGCCGCCAGGGAGCTTCGAGCGAAGGCACTATCGTAGCAGGGTCAACGCGATTTGGCAGCAAGCATCGCGGCACGGTTCCGGTCAGCATGGAGGATTAGGCAAGATTTTCCGGCGGCAGGTTGGACGGGGTGTAGGAACGTCGACGAGCAAGCGATACGATGTCTAGTGACCGGACCATGAATCATTGTCGCGTTTGTGGCGACACCAATCACGCTTGCCCTCGCCTCGTGCTTGCGACTTGGTTTCCTGTTTTCGAGGTGAGTTCCGGCGTTGGCGGGATTCGCTGCCGCTTGTCGCGACATGAAGCTGACAGTTGAAGTCCTGTCGTTCGTTGCCAAATTGATCAGCGGGGCGTCTGCGCGCTGGGTCGACTGCCATCCGGACACGTGCCAGCGGATATACTTTGCAAACCACACGAGCCACCTTGACGCGCTCGTCATTTGGGCGTCACTGCCGCCGCCCGTTCGACGCCTCACTCGTCCGGTGGCTGCCAAGGACTATTGGGAACGAGGGGTCGTACGACGATATTTGGCCAAGTCGTTTAATGCCCTTCTGATCGACCGCAAGGTGATCAAGGTGCATCGCAGTCCGGTCGACTACATGATCCGGGAGGCCGGGGACACGTATTCCTTGATTGTCTTCCCTGAAGGCGGCCGCAATACCACGGGAGAGTTGGGTGAGTTCAAGAGTGGGCTGTACTACCTGGGAAAGAAGCGACCTGATTGGGAGCTGGTTCCGGTCCACATCGACAACCTGAACCGAGTTCTGCCACGAGGGGAGTTCCTGCCCGTGCCGCTGCTTAGCTGTATCACCTTCGGGCCGCCGATTTGGTTGGAGAAGGGAGAGTCGAAGGTGGATTTCCTTGCCAGGGCTCGTGAGTCCGTGCGTCGGTTGAAAGAAAGCTAGCCACGATGCACACGATCCGAGCGATACCGACAATGTTGATTGCCTGGGCCCCCGACGTGTGGCTCGACAAGCCGACGGTCATCACCATGGCGATCGTGTTGGCGGTGATGGGGGTTGCGTACATCGTGGGTGTCATGATCCAGCGACAACCCGACTCGACCATTAACCCAGCCATTGTGCAGGCGTTCAACCTTCGTGTTCGCGCCTGGTGGCTGATGTTTGTCATCCTGACCGCCGCCTTCTTGTTGGGGTCGATGGCCACGGTCGTGCTGTTCTTTCTGGTCTCGTTCTGGGCGCTGCGCGAGTTTATCACGTTGACGCCAACGCGAATGGGGGACCATCGAACCTTGTTTTGGATGTTCTTCCTGTTCGCACCTCTGCAATACGTCTTGATTGCTCAGAAACAATATGGGCTATACAGCATCGTGATTCCGGTTTACGTCTACCTGTTTATTCCTGCGCGAATCGCGATCGCGGGGGACTACCGGCGTTTTCTGGAACGTGCTGCGAAGATTCAAGCTGGCATCTTGATCTGCGTTTATGCACTCAGCTATGCTCCCGCTCTCTTGTATCTCGATTACCCTCCAGACAAGAGTCCGGTTGGCGTTTTGTTTTATCTGATCCTGGTCGTGCAGATTGGCGACGTGATGCAGTTTGTGTGGAGCCGGTTTTGGGGTGGACGAATTATCGCTCCGGCGATCAACGGGAGCCGCACGTGGGAAGGGTTTTTTGGTGGCGTGTTGACGACCACGTTGTTTGGCGCCGTCTTGCACGGCATCACACCGTTTAACGCTGGTCAAGGAGCCTTCTTGTCAATGGTGACCGCCGTCATGGGGTTCGCCGGTGGCATGACGATGTCCGCCATCAAGCGAGACCGGGGCGTGAAAGACTACGGCACGCTGGTCGAAGGGCATGCCGGGATCCTTGACCGAATTGACTCACTCTGCTTTGCCGCTCCGGTCTTTTTTCACCTGACTCGCGTTATCACGAATGCGACGTAGCGGTCAGTCCGCCCTCGGGACCGTCTGCCGACGCGCGTACCAACTGCGCGCCGTGGCGTTTCGAGAAACAGTGGCCGTGGCGACTGCTGTGCCCGAAGGGGCCTTCGGGGCCGAGGGGGCCGTCGGAGTGGCGAATGCTAATTGGTCGTCGATCTGTGGACGCGGGCGGCCACCGGTCGACGCCGCCGGGCGCTGGACGCCGTTGCTGTTGCTCGCCACCGTTTGTGCGGCGGACGCGAGGATCACGTCGGGAGCGGCCGGCGGTGTGACGACGTCGGTGTCAGGACTTCCCTGGACAACCCAGTCGAGCCAGCGAAGTTGCAAGTTTCCCAGCGATTGGAATCCATAGTATCGTCGGACCGCGGCTTGCCAGTTCCCCGTCCCCAAGCCATGACCGACGAACTCAGTAAACTTGGGCTTACCGCCCTGTGCAATCAGGTATCGAGCGAGGGAATAACCTTGCGAATAAAGTGGCAGGATGTCACCAGGATATTCCGTCATGGCGAACATGTGGTTGAACGGAATCCCCCGCTCCGTTTTCAAGAACCGGACAAGCCACAGCTCCTGCTTGCGGCGTTCGGAGGTGTGTTCTACCGTCGTGCAGGCTCCTTCGTCGGCCCATCGTGGCAGGGGACGCCCGAAATGCGTCGCGAAAATCGTGTGCGTCACTTCGTGCGGTAGCACCGAGTCCAAGACGCGTTCGCGCGAGCCCTGGACTTCCATATCCCAGCCAAAAGGAACACGCTCATGGAACATGAAACTCGTCCGGCCGCCCGCTCCAAGATTCGGGGCGACCTTGACAACAACGGGACACGGTTTCTGCCAGTCCGGCAGTTCATGTCCCAACCATTCCAGTGCCAAGTCGCGGCGCATCTCCTCCGCGGCCCGTGCCATCTCGCTGGCCAATGCGGGTGTCTGCGCCGTGACGATAAAGTTCTTGGTTCGAGCACTTGCGCCCAGCGTGGGCAGAATCAATACCAACAGAATCAAGACTCGAGAGCGAGCTTCCATGCTCTGGTTCCCTCCATGGTTCGTGCAATCCCGTGCGCCACGCCTCGTGCGCGGTGACTGTCTCGCCCCCCGCATCTAGCCACCCGCAAACTGTGCGCCATTCGGCACGAACGACCCTGTTCATGCCGACCGATCGGCTCTCACCGCTTGAATCCGAGGAGCTGCCTGTTGCAGGTATTGTAGACTGCCTGTTGCAAGTATTGTAAATCTTGCAAAGAGTAGTCGAAGGTGAGCAGGCGAACTAGGTCAATTTGGGTGCACCCGGGGGACGAAACGCAGGGGGCGCTAAGGACGCAGAGGATGCGCAGAGAGGAGGGATCTTCGTTCTCATCTTGCATGGGCCTTCCTTTGGGTGGTGACTATGAGAGCGGTGATTTCCCCGCTGGCGGTGGTTCTTGGAGTTCGATTCTCCGAATACTGACGTTCTTTATCGGCGTCCTTAGCGACCTCCGCGTTTAATTTCCCCGGCGATCAGAGCGAGGATCGGGCGATTTGCCTCCGGGAAGGCATAGTCCGACAGCGATGCTCGCGGTATCCAAACGAAGGGTGCGAGCGGCGTGAGCGTCGGGTCCGCTAGTTTGCAGCGATAGAAATGCAGTCGCAATGTGCCGTGAGAGTAAGTGTGTGTCTGAGTTGGATAGGGGGCGACGGGATGAACGTCGAGCCCCGTTTCTTCGCGACACTCGCGGCACGCCGCCGCTTCGGCCGATTCGTCCGGCTGCACTTTTCCGCCGGGGAACTCCCACATTCCGCCCAGATGACTTTCGAGGGGACGCTGGCCAATCAGAATCAAGTCGCCGTGCTCGACCACCGCAATCGCGACTTCCGTGATCTCATTGTTCAAGCTGGGTGTGCCTGTCACTTGATCAGATCGAGCAGCCGCCCGGGCGACCCCATCATGTTGTAGCCGGCGTCGACGTGCAGAATTTCGCCGGTGACGCCCTTGGACATGTCGGACAACAGATAAGCCCCCGCCTTGCCGACCTCTTCGTGAGTAATGTTCCTCCCCAGTGGTGCCATGTACTCATACATCTTCAACATGTCTTCCACGCCGGCCGCACGACCCGCCAACGTCCTCACCGGTCCTGCACTGACCGCGTTGACGCGGATCCCTTGGGGTCCAAGGTCGTAGGCAAGGTAACGAACCGTCGCGTCGAGCGCCGCTTTACAGATACCCATGACATTGTATCCGGGCACGGCCTTCTCACCACCAAAGTACGTCATCGCCGCAACGGCCGCGTTTTCGCTGAATATATCGCGAGCGGCATTGCAGACGGCCAGCAGGCTGTAGACGCTGACGTCCATCGCCAGCTTGAACCCATCGCGGCTGGTCTCGATCGTATCCCGTCCCAAGTCCGCACGGTCGGCAAACGCGATCGAGTGCAGCAGGAAGTCGATTTTTCCGAACGCCTCGGCCGTCGTCTTCATGACCCCCGCAATGTTGTCGTTGTCCTGGACGTCCAGGGGAATTAAGAACTTCGTCCGATCGCAGGGGCCTGTCAATTGATGGACGCGGCGGCGATTTCGCTGACGCTCGTCGTCGGGCCGATCCGGGAGGTGGGTAAAACCGCACTCACCCCCTTGTGCCATGATCTCCTGAGCAATGGCCCAGGCGATTGAATGGTCGTTGGCCACACCCAGAATCAATCCCTTCTTGCCCTCGAACAATCCCATGCCTGTTGTCCCCTTATCAGTCAGAAAAAATTTCATCGTCGGTGGCGAGTGCCGTGAGCTCGAGCCGAGCGAATCGCCGAGCAGATTGCTACGGCAGGTCTCCTTTGTCGCCGCGGACTCAATGGCCTATCATGGTCCGATGACCCGCCTCGATCATTGCCTGCTGTCCCGCCCGAAACCGCTAGATTTCTTGGTAACTCGATGGATCTGAGCAACGAATACCGGAGGATTCAATCGTATCCAGACGCCCTGCCGGCCGTTTTGGAGATTCTGATGGAACAGTCGCAGTATGCCGACCGTGCCGGATTCCTCGCCTTTGCTCTGCCCAAGATAGCAAAAGCCACCGCAGCCCGATATGTCGCCGTCGCCCAGGCCCGAGCTGGACATTGGAAAGTGGAGCCGCCGGTGGACTCGGAGACATCCAACCCGCCACTCGGCTTTCTGGGAGATACGCTCGATGCCGAGGAGGTACGGCGGCAGGACGCGTGGATCGCGGCGCCCCTGGCGACGCGAGAGGGAGCCAGTGAATTGCTCGTTGCCTACTGGACGAGGGTTTTGCCCGTCGACCGATTGGAATCGTTTGATGCATTGGCCGCGGCCGTGTCGCTCAGTCTAAGACAGGTCGGAAATCGGCAACGCAGCCAGCGGCGAACTCGCCGTTTGGAAGCAATTCTGGAGATTGCCGGGCAATGGAATCAGCACCTTGAAATGGAATCTCTACTGAATCAGATGGCCGAAACCTCGACACGCCTGTTGGGTGCCGAGCGAGCCAGCATCTTTCTTTGGGACCGTATCGGAGGCCAGTTGGTCGGCCGTCCGGCGCTCGGGATCGAGGACGGTGAGCTAAGAATCTCGGACCAAAGCGGCATTGTTGGCGAGGTGGTGCACAGCGGCCAGTTGAAACGCGTTGACGAAAACTCGGATCAAGAATCGATCGACCGCCAAGTGGATCAACGCCTCGGCTTTCGCACGCGGACGCTGCTGTGCGTGCCGCTACGAGGTCGCGGGGGTGAGATCTTTGGTGCGTTCGAAATGATCAACAAGGTTGGAGGCAACTTTAGCGAAGACGATGAGGCGGGGTTGATTGAACTCGCCTCGCATGCGGCCATTGCCCTGGAGAACAGCCAGCATTACGAGCAGTTGTTAAGGAGCCGCAAGCAAGTGGCCAACGCCGCGGCCGAAGGCGTGCAGTTGATCGGCGACACGCAGGTGGTTCGGCAGCTTCGAGAGACGGTCCGTCGTGTCGCCCAGACTGACTTGGCCGTCCTGATTCTGGGCGAGAACGGAACGGGCAAGGAAGTGGTGAGTCGGATGGTGCATTACCAGAGCGACCGGCGCGACAACCCGTTTGTCGCCGTGAACTGCGCGGCCTTGGCCGAAACGTTGTTGGAAAGTGAGCTGTTTGGGCACGAGCGTGGTGCGTTTACCGATGCCCGAGAAGCTCGCGCTGGAAAGTTTGAACTGGCGTCGGGCGGCACGCTGTTCTTGGACGAGATCGGGGACCTGAGTCTGGCGGGGCAGGCCAAGCTGTTGCGGGTCTTAGAAGAAAAGGTGGTGGTGCGCGTCGGCGGTTCTCTGCCCATCCCCACCGACACACGCGTGATCGCTGCCACGAACCAGGACCTTGCCACCATGGTGGGCGAGCGGAAGTTCCGCGAAGATCTGTTTTTCCGGCTCAACGTCGTCTCACTCGAAATGCCCCCCCTCAGAGAACGCATCGACGACATCGTGCGATTGGCCGAGCATTTCTTGACAGACTTCTCCGCGCGAGCACGTCGCCAGACGCCGCGACTCACCGCAGCGGCGCAGAAGCGTCTGAGACAACATGCCTGGCCGGGCAACGTGCGTGAACTGAGAAACTTAATGGAACGGCTGGCGTATTTGTGCCCGGAGGATGAAATCGACGTCGACGACTTGGCCTTCATCATCGCTCCACCTCGTGACGGTCTGGCGGCGGTGTCGATGGACTTGGGACTGCCCGATGCGACTCGCCAATTCCAGATCGCCTACATTCGCAAGCATATTGAAGCATCGGGCGGAAACATGAGCGACGCGGCAAGAAGCCTCGGACTTCACCGGTCGAACCTCTACCGGAAAATGAACCAACTCGGTATGGACGGTGCCGCCGAGGAACAGAGTTAGTGCTGAGTCAGGGCCAAGAGTTGGATGAGCACTTAGTGTGGTTTGAAGCTTCTAGCCCCCGTGAATCAATGGATCCAGACCTTCGGTCGTGCAAAGTGCGGGGTCGAAGACCCGCGCACAACGGGAGACGTCTTGTTCGGCGCGGGTCTTCGCCCCCGCCGTCACCTGGACCGAAGGTCTTTAACCCGCCTGCCAGCGGCACCGTTCCTGGCGGCCCCAGGGCCTCTTGTCGTCTCACCGGAGAACGCTAACATGGATGGCTCTCCGGCGCCCCCTTAGCTCAATTGGCAGAGCAACTGACTCTTAATCAGTAGGTTCTTGGTTCGAATCCAAGAGGGGGCACTGAACAAAAACCCCTGTCGCAATTGCAGTTACGACAGGGGCTCAAAGAGAAAGCCTCCTGCGGAAGCTCTGTAAGCGCCCGATAAAAGCATTCCCGGAAGAGGGCGTCAAATCGCCGCCGGCTCTGCTGGCGATTGTCGAAGGTTGCCGGTGTGGGTTTGACGCGGTTTGATTACCACTCCCAGCAGTAAGGTTAGTTGCTCGGCGAATGAAGAGCAGTCCTACGGTTCCCCGGCTTGGTCGCCAAACGGCAAGTCGATCGCGTATGACGCGTGGCCGTCGGGCCAGCCTTTTTGGGCGAGCCACGTCTTTACGTCTTCCCCTGAGGGTTCGGACCCACATGACCATGGTCCCGGAGCGATGCCCGAATGGGCGCACAACAATACGACGCTGCTCATTCACACGTACCCCCTAGTGCTCTGTCAAGCTTAAGAATTAGGGTGGCTGTGGCTTCCAGCCGCAGTGAATCGATGATACTGCGGCTGGAAGCCAATCCTGTTCGGCACGAGATTCGCTGATGAAGGTCGATAGAAGTCGCACCACAGAGATC
>JAJRVM010000347.1 GCA_024277285.1 Planctomycetota bacterium | reverse complement strand
CTCATGCACCGAGCGTGGGGGGGGGACCTGATCGGCATGACCTGCATGCCGGAGGCCAAGCTCGCCCGCGAGGCGGAAATCTCCTACGCGATGGTTGCCCTGCCGACGGACTATGACGCGTGGCGTCCACACGACGCAGACGTGGCTCCGGAATCGCTGTTGAAGGAAATCCTCGGCAATCTTCAACGGGCTACAGAGAGTGGTGTTGCGCTGATCCAGGAAGCCTTGAAGTTGATTGGACAGAGGCCCCGGCCATGGGTCGGTCCGGAATCGCTCAGACTGGCGTTGTGGACGGACCCATCGAGCATCGATCCGGCGGTGAAAAAGCGTCTCGCCCCCATTCTCGGAAAATATGTAAACGAAGGATCGACCGGAGACTCATGATTGTAGTAGGCCATCAGCCGCAAACCGGGAGTGTACGGCACTCACTCGTTTCCATTGCCTGGCTGTTCCTGTGCGCGGTAGTGTCTGCTCAAAACGCCAAACCCCTGGCGTTGGTGCCGAACGAACACACGCCACCGAATATCCACGACGTTTATCTCAACGACAGCTTCGAGGCGGCCGACGCGTTTCGTGAGGCTGAGGCGCTCTCGCGCCGAGGGCGGTGGAGCGATGCGGCGGAAACGTTACAACGAACGGTTGACACGTTCGGTAATCATCTGGTGCGCGTCGCGCCGGGTGCATACATGAGTGTTCTTGCGCACGTCCATCAAACGATTGCCGCATGGCCACAACTCGGAGTGACCGCCTATCAAAACCGCTACGACAGTGTGTTCGAACGCGAGCGGAACCGGCTACCCGTCTTGCGGCCGATCGAAGACGAGTTAAGGTTGTTTGATCGTTACTTTTGCACTACCGGTGCGGCCCGACTGGCGAACGATATCGCTCAACGAGCGGTCGAGGCCGGTGACTTGGCGCTGGCACGAGATGTGCTCCGTCGCGTACTGGATAGCCATCCGACTCCGGGTCATGTGGCCTCACGCTACGCGGCGATGATCACGATCATCAACACCATTGACGGCACCCGTGCCCGGGGAAGTCCCATACCGGCGACACAGCAGGACGTCCGCGTACGTTGGATGGGGCAGGACCGTACCGCCAAGGAGATCGTCTCCGAAGTCGAGCGTGGCTTCTCGCAGTTTCGTGAACCGCCGCTCGACAATGACTGGCCCATGTTTGGCGGAAATCCGGAGCGCAACCGTGTGGCACGAACGTCGGTTGATGAGCTTGGTCTACTCTGGCGTGTGGATGTCGATCACCTGACCGACGGGGCCGTGCAGGAAGAATCGCATTCTACGGACGGGGAAGACTCACGAACGCGCGCCGATGACCTCACGATGCAGCCTGTGGTGGCCCACGGCTTGGTTATCGTGCAGCGTCTGCGGGAAGTTTTTGCCATCCACGAGAACACCGGCGAGATCGCCTGGCGATTTCAGGCGGAGTTCACGAATCCGGGCGACTCGTTGTACATGGATGACCAACCGCCCGGATGGGATGCCGTGACGGTTTCGAATGGTCGCGTCTATGCGGCGATACCGGGTGATTCCGCGCCTTACTATAACTATGACTCGTCGCGCACGCCTCACGAGTTGGTCTGCCTGGACGCAGAAACCGGTTCCGTGATATGGCGGAGCCATCAAAACCAAGCAGATGATCGGTTTTCGGAAATTCACTTTGATTCCGCACCGCTTCTGTATCAAGATTCGTTGTTTGTGGTGGGGCGACGCAGTCGCTCGTTTGGGTTTGAAGATTGCTATCTCTATCGGTTTGATGCTGCGACGGGATCGTTGGATTACCGCACGCACCTTGGCAGCGCGTCTACCGGTGGTTTTGGGACGCGACCCGCCACACGCGCCGTGATCGCCATGCACGACGGTACGGTGTTTATCAATACCAACCTGGGATCGATCGCGGCCGTGTCCGCCCACACGGGGTTGGTGCGTTGGCTTCGGCTGCACCGGCGCGGCGGTTTTCGTTCGGGCGGGGGTTCCGATGACCTTCCCCCTTGGCGAATCAACCCCCAGATCGTCGCACACGAGCGCGTGATCACTCTTCCCAACCGCGGCCCCAATATCCTTTTGCATGTGGCCGTCTCCGGCGAACTTGAGCAGGAGATTCCGCTAAACGAATTCGGCAACCTCGAAACGATTCTTGGCGTGCATGACAATCTTCTTTGCGGCGCCGGCGTACAGATCGGGTGCTACGATCTTGACACGGCCGAGTTCCGCTGGGTGAAGCCGTTACCGTCGGACGCCGCATTGTTCGGACGTGGTGAATGGGTGGACGATCGGCTGATCGCACCGACGCGAACCGGGCTGAGTATGTATCGAGTGTCCGATGGCTCTCGGACGGACATACGCTGGGACGCCGATGCCGAAGGTGGCAACATCCTGGCGTTGCCCGAGCATTTGATTGTGGCCGGGGCAAGAACGATCTCGGCCTATGTTCGAAAAACAGAGATATGGCAGGCGCTTCGTGACCGCATGGCCGCCTCACCGAATGACCTGTTGCCCGCACTGGAACTCGCCGAACTGGCACTGAGAAGCGGCGAGCGAGATGACGCCCTGGACGCACTTCGCGAGGCGGTGCGGCGGGCGACCCACGCCCCGGAGCTACCAGACGCGCCGGCCAGCGCACGAATGTTTCGCGCTGCCTGCGCCTTCGCCGAGAACTTCGATCGTCATCATGCTCTGACCGCAGATGAACTAGAGGAACTGTTTTCCGTGGCCGTTCGGTTTCCGATTAGCGCCCAGGAACACCTCGACTATCGGGTTCGCTTCGCCAGACTCTTTGAGACACACGACCGTCCTGAACGTGCCCTCGAACTCTACCATCAGTTGCTGCGCGATCGGTCGCTGCGCCGGCTTACGGTGGATGCCAGTACGGCTAAGGGGATGAATGCGGCATCGTTCGCTAAGATGAGGATCGCGGCACTACTGGCGGACCGAGGACGGGAACTCTATGCCACGTATGAAGCTAAGGCGAAGCGTCTTGTTGCCGGCGCTACAGCGGCAGAAGACAGTACCGCGCTGCGGCGAGCCGTGAACTTATATCCCAACAGCAACGCGGCTGCGGACGCCTTACTCGCCATGGGGCAAATCGCTACCGATCACGGACGACACACCGAAGCCGCCCATGTGTGGTCCCAGGCATATCATCGTTACGCGGGCCAGGTTGACCGGCCGCAACTCATGCGCCGGATCGCCGACGCCTATGAAAAGGCAGGGCGGCCCGATGATGCCTATCTCTGGCTCACGAAGGCGGCCCGAGAGTTTCCACACGTAAAGGTTCGCGTGTCTGGGAAGATGGTCACGATGGTTCGCTACCGGGACCGGCTGGCTCATATTCGAGATCAGATTGAACCGCATCGGGCGAAACTCACACTCCCGTTGGCGGAACAGTATGAACGCACCTTTACGGGGTCGCTGCGGTTGCTGCAACCGCGATTCTCTGAGGATCCTCGACAACGGTGGTCCCGGTGTTTTCTGCACACGGACGATGGTATTTTGGCGATAAACCCAACCACCAGTGCCGATCTGTGGCCACAGGCGTGCCGGGTGAAAAGCAAACCCGACCTTCTCATCGCCATGCGCGATGTGGTCGTGTTTGCCACGGCGTATGAGATCTTCGCGGTAGACACCGCCACCGGTAAGCGTATCTGGTCCTTCGGTCAATACCCGGCGGATTTCGACAAAAATATCGTCGATTGGGAAGACGGGCGTATCCTGCGTCATCACGCGCTTCATGGCCGACGGCTTCTATCCGTTCGCGACGATGGTGAGGTCTCTTGCATTGACATCATTGATGGTCGAAAACTCTGGTCCCGCGTCTTGGATCCCGTCCCCAATCGTACGCTGCGCATCTTTGACGATGTGGTGGTATACGGGCGGCTTCGCGATGGGCACGCGGTCCTTTACCTGATCGATCCTGCAACGGGCGAGTCGCGTGACGTCATCGAAACGGAGATCGAAGAATCGCCCGAGCGTGTTTTTATTACAATCGACGGGCAATTGGTCGTCGTCACCGGTCGTACGATTTCCGCGTATGACGTGGAAACACACCAACGCCGTTGGGCCGTCTCCTTCCGAGGACAGCTTCGTCTGGCCTCGCTCCGTCTTGATTTGGACGCCGTGTATGTGTCATACGATGGCAGCAAAATACAAAAACTGGCGATGGACGACGGGCGCATACTGTGGGAGAGCGATGCCCTTACGGAACACGGGGGTAGCGAGCCGGACGTGCAGCGCGAGGGTGCCTTCCTCTTTGTTTCCACGGATCGTTCCATCCACGCGGTTGATCCACTTACCGGTCTGACACTGTGGACTGGTATCAGTTCCGATCGGCCCCATTTCATTGCCCGGTTGGTGACGGAATTCTACGTGGTTGCGGTAGACCAGCCACAAGACGTGCTGACACACAAGGTGGTGGCTTATTTCTACGATCATCGCAACGCCAGCGGCATCATCCCCGAGGCTGGTGCGCCGAACCTTGGCGATATCAAGAACATCCGTACCGTGATGGCATGTGACGGTGCGTTGGTGATCCAGGCGGAATCGTCGTTGTTGGGGATCACCTCCGGTGCGAAGCCGGTGCCGTGATCAGCTCATGGTGTGGAGTCGAGCTCCGTTCGTTCGGGTTCCGGATGTCATACCGTATTTCTATCATCAGGGGTGTGATCGTTATGGTATCAGGTGGCGCAAAAAAGACCCCCATAGCCAAGATGCCGAGAAGGGGCTTCTTAGCTACGGGGGCCACCCAAATGGGATTTCGCTTTTCTCCTGCTTCGGTTAGGCCTTTACCAGACGTTGACGGGCGAAGAGGACAGTGCCGGAGGCCAGTCCAATCAATGCCAGCACGACCAGGCCCCACTCGGAAACCGCAGGGATGGAGACGGTGTTGGCCACGGCCGACAAGGCTTCACCTTCAACTTCGACATTCTCCGAGCCGCCCGGCCAACTCATGAACCCACCGGTCAGTAACTGCATGCTGTTTATCCAGTTCCTGCCAGCCAGAATTTCGGCGGAGTAGCTCGGGGCTACGACCTCACGAGCTGCGCGGAGAGCAAGCACCGCGTACGCCGTAGTTTGAGTGTCCTCATCACCAGAAGTCGGCGCGGTGAGGTTGGAATGCCAGTTCCACGAGCCATCCACATTCTGGTAACCGGCCAGAACATTGGCAAGACCTTCTAGGGTGCTGATACCATTGATTCCCGCATGAAGTGGGCTAACGATTGCTGGAAACGTTGTGGTGCCGCTGAAAGCGAGACCGCGAACACCACCGGCGAGGCCGATTAGATCGGAGTAAACACTTCCCGGCGAAGTATTGTCAAGCGTATTCAATCCATCCAGAACACCTTGCACGAAAAGTGCTTCCTGTCCTGCATTGCCTATAGCGGCTGCGGTGGGAATTAGATTGTGAAACTCCCACGGACGCAAGTTGACCCATGTACCGGTTCGAGCCGCTTGCACGCTGGCGATCCACCCGGCCGTATCAAGGTCACTCGGTCCGTACGTCGCCGCGGTCAGCTCGTCGAAGAACTTCGTAGCAGCGTGCGTGCTGTACTGGGGGTCCCCGCTTGCCTGGGAGAGACGCCATAGGTAGTAGGCGGTGAACGCTCCAAAACGAGATTCGCCGTTCGTATACTGGAACGACAGGTCGAAGTTGCCGCCAGCAACTGCTGCCGCTAGATGAGCGGGATCGCTGGTGTACTGGCTTGCATCGAGTAGTCCGATGGCAATCGGTCCGGTGATGTTATTATACGTGGCGGTGCAAGAGGCGTGGGGCCATCCCCACCCGCCGCCAGTGCATTGCTGGCTGATGATATGGTCCGCACCGGTCTGGAGGCCAGTGACGCTACGGTTCAACGCGGGCGGACCCACCGTGCGGGTGCCTGAAAGCGCTGGACCGTTGTCAACCCAAGGATGGACCGGGTCGGCAGAAGCGGAAGCCGCGAGTAATCCGGCACAAAAACAAACAGTGAGACGATTTACGAGT
>JAJRVM010000346.1 GCA_024277285.1 Planctomycetota bacterium | reverse complement strand
CCTCACACCAGCTTCCCGCCCGAGACGCGAATGATTCACTGCCCAGCTCGCGGTGTTTTGGGTAATATGCGCGTAAGCCACTACAGTTTCCATAGTTACACGGATATCGGAAACACTCGTGAATAATCCGGCCTAGTTGGTCGGGAACGTGAAGTCGGCGATAAACAACTGGCTCGTGTGGTCAGCGGTACGCGTGCTGGTCCACATCAACCGGGACCCGTCGGGAGAAAAGACGGGCAACACATCGGCAGCGGGCGAGTCCGTGACGCGCACTACGGCACCGGGCATGAATTTGCCGTCCTTGATCTCGTAACGCATGAGCTGCAGGTCATAATTGGGCCGGACACTCGGATCGGAGTGATCAGCACCGGACCAAATCACATACGGCTGCGTGGGATGCCAATAGGGCCCCCAATTGACACTTGTCGGTGAATCCGTCACCGCAACGTCGTTCTTGCCATCGATTCCGATGGCGTGGATCTGCAGATGCTCGGGGCTCTTACGGTCCGTACGATAGATGATCCACTGGCCATCGGGCGAGATGAACGGACCACCATCGTAGCCGGCCGCAGAGGTAATGCGACGTTTCCCACTGCCATCCGCGTTCATGACATAAATGTCCGGATTCCGCGTTGCCGTCTTACCCGCAACGTCTTCGGTGCCCGCCTTACCGCCGCCCTCTTTGCCAGCAGTGGCCACCGGTTCCTCCACGTGGCAGTAGGCGATCAGCTTGCCATCGCGCGAATAAGCACCTTCGGCGTCATAGCCGTACTCGGACGTCAATCGCTTGCGATTCTGGCCATTGAGGTCACTGACGTAGATGTCCATATAGGGATCGAACGGCCAGGAGTACCTGCGTCGTTTGCCCGACTGCTTCTCTTTTTCGCGAGCCTGTCGCTCTTGCGTTTCAATGGCTTCCAGCCCCGGGTTCAGATGGCTTGACGCAAACAGGATCTGTTTTCCATCGGGCGAGAAATACGAACAGGTCGTGCGGCCTCGCCCCGTGCTGATCATACTCGGCGTACCACCCTCAAGCGATTGCACAAAAATCTGATAGAACGGGTATTGCGGCTGGACCGCTTGGTAAACAATCGTCTTGCCGTCTGGCGAAAAATACCCCTCACCCGCTTTTTCAAAACCGGTGGTGACTTGTCGGATATTGCTAAGATATTTCGACTCGATCGATTCTTGCGCGGCGATCGGACGAGGGACGCTCACCGCCAAGAAAAGGAGCGCGGTCAATACGGACAAACCAGGCAGATGGATAAAAAACCTCACGAAGGGGACTCCTCAGATTCGATGTCGTCGGTAAAGTGTGGTCGCTTGAGTCTCGTTGGAAAAACAACGGCAAGAGAAGAACGACCGCCAGGGAGATGGAGCACCGGTACCTCGTTACGAGTCGGTGCACAACCTGCATTATAGCCAACTCGCGGCAGGCATTGGAGCGGTCAGAGCCAATTACGGCCTGGCAAACGCAAGATATCGGCGATCAACAGTCTAACAGGGCTCAAACGCCCGCGTTCGGGCCTATGGTTGCCGGAACCCCCTGTGGTTGCTGGCCCCCCCGTGGTTGCTCAGAGGCCAAAGCGTAACCGCAGTGTCGTGATGAAGGAGCAGATAGGTGAAACTCTATACTCGCAAGGGCGATGACGGCAAAACGCACCTCTGTGGTGGCCCCCGCGTCGCCAAGGACGACCCTCATATCGAGGCCTGCGGCAGCGTGGACGAGCTGAACAGCCTGATCGGCGCCGTCCGAGCGGAGCCGCTGCCGAGCGATATCGACCAGCTTTTGCATCGGTTGCAACACGAGCTGTTTGGCATCGGCGCCGACTTGGCGATGCCCGGTTCGGCGGCCGGTGGTATGTCTCGAATTGGCGATCCGCAGGTGACACGCCTAGAGCAGGACATCGACACGTTCGACGCACAAGTACCTCCTTTGCAAGAGTTTATCTTGCCGGGCGGCGAGCGGTCGGCCGCCTTGCTACACGTGGCACGCACCGTTTGCCGACGCGCCGAACGGCGTGTCGTCAGCCTCCAGGGGACACGCCTCGATGACTTCTCGCAAGACCCGACGGTCCGCTATTTGAACCGGCTTGGCGACTTGCTGTTCGTACTGCCGCGCGTCCTCAACGCACGGGCCAAGGTGATGGACGAGAGCTGGCGCAAAGAGGGCCTGCCTCCCGACGCTTGAAGCGGCTTGGCCACTTGCCGGTGCGAACTCCCCGCAGGTGCGAAACCCCACCACCGTGGGCAAACAGGACCAAACCGAGCGGAGATCCGTGCTCCGTTGGTCGGCTCCACAAGGATTGTGATGTGGCCCCTCCAAAGTACGGTCCCCATTGCCAAGCAACACCTTAAACTTTAGGCTCCTGCTCAAAGCATATGCGGTTTTCGCGTCACCTTCCAATCTCTCCATGCGCGTGTCGGCATACCGCAGCTTGGCGCAATTCACTCCGCAGAACGTGTTGTGGATTTTGTGGGGAGCGGTTCGGAGCTGAAGCCCGCTTGGTTCGGCTCCACCATAGAGGTTGAATTAACAGTTTGGCCGAATGAAGTTGCACGTGTATTGAGGTCTGGTTGGCTATGGATCGACCTCCACCGCCTTGTGCGGTGGGTGAAGAAGTTTATTGGGCTAGAAACGTCTTAGCTGGCAAAACTCGTTCACCTTCGGGGCAAGCCCGTCGGGGGCCCTGACTTAGTCAAACGCTGCAATTGGCCAAACAGATACAAGTTGAAATCGAACCGATTTTTTCGTTGAGAACCGTTTTTGAAACAGGTTCTCAGTGGGGACGCCTCGCCGGCACCGCTGGCGATTTCAAATAACAAGTATGTCCGTTCACGGCACAGGGCCGTGAAGAGAGCCCAGTTTTGGCCACATGGCGAACCCGCCATACAAACGACGGGGAAAAACACCAATGAAGTCCCGACAGGCATGCCTTGCAGGCGTGACGCTAGTTGCCACCCTCCTGCTATTGACCGGAAGTGCCTTGGCGCAAGGAACCGCCGCAACCGCCCCGGCACTCGAGGCAGATCCGGATGCGCTAGAACAGCTCGAACAAACAGCACAACTTGCCAAGGAAGCAGCGTTGGCCGGGCACAACAGTTGGATGCTGGTTTCCAGTGCGCTGGTGTTGTTCATGACGGCGCCGGGACTGGCCATGTTCTACAGCGGGCTGGTTCGCAAGAAGAACGTCATGGGCGTGATGATGCAGTGCATATTCCTGATGGGGCTAATGACGGTCGTCTGGGCACTCTGGGGTTACTCGCTGGCATTCGGCGGCACGGGAAAATGGATCGGCAACTTCAAATACATTGGCATGCAAAACGTATCCCGGACCTGGGACGCGGAGGCGGACGGCGGCAAGGGAGCGCCGCACACACCGATGTTTGCCGCCGGCGAATCGACAGAAATCCCACGGCTCACGCACATGTTGTTCCAAGGTATGTTCTTCATTATTACGCCGGCATTGATCTGCGGTGCATTTGCCGAGCGCATGAAATTCAGCACCATGGTCGTCTTCTCGGTCCTGTGGGGAACGCTCGTTTACTGCCCGCTCTGCCATTGGGTATGGGGAGGAGGTATCTTGCAGTTCGTCGAATCGATCACGATTCTCACCACGGGCGGCAATGGTATCGCCGGAGGGGCCCTCGACTTCGCCGGTGGCACCGTGGTTCATATCAGCTCGGGCGTCTCCGCGTTGATCTGCGCATTGCTGATCGGACGTCGACTTGGCTACGGCAGTGAACCGATGCCGCCTCACAACCTGACCTACACGGCATTGGGAGCCGCGATGCTGTGGGTCGGTTGGTTTGGGTTCAATGCGGGCAGTGAGTTGGCGTCGGACGCGCTGACGTCGAGTGCCTTTGCTGTTACCCATTTTTCGGCAGCCGCCGGCGCGGTGTCGTGGGCCGGTTACGAGTGGATCACGCGTGGCAAGCCGAGTGTCCTGGGCGCATGCTCCGGAGCTGTGGCCGGGTTGGTCTGCATCACTCCTGCTGCCGGCTTCGTCAACCCCCTTCCGGCACTGCTCATGGGCGCGATGGCGGGTGTGGTCTGCTGTTTGGCTTGTAGCATCTTGAAGAACCGGTTGGGCTACGACGATTCGCTTGACGCGTTCGGAGTGCATGGAGTCGGCGGCACGTTGGGAGCGCTTTTAACCGGCGTTTTTGCCACGCGCGCTTGCTGGAACATTGATAACGGCAACCCGCTCGGCCTGCTCGAAGGGGGAACAAGGATCATTGTTGGCCAGTTGGTGGCCACGGCGATCACCTGGATCTTCGCCGCATTGGTCACTTTCGTGCTGCTCAAGCTGCTCGATGCCACGATGGGCCTGCGAGTGACTCAACAGGAAGAGATCCAAGGGCTCGATTTGAGCGAACATGGCGAAGAAGGTTATATTTTCATCTAGAGGCATTCGCTGACAGCCCCGGTGAACCTCCTTACGAGGCGCAACGTGGCGCAGCTGCGCCACATTGGCTGGCTTGGGCGGGGTACGCCGCCGGCACGTTCGTTCACGCTGCCACGTGCCGTACGACTCTCGGCGCTAGGTGCCAGCAT
This sequence comes from Planctomycetota bacterium, assembly GCA_024277285.1. Next base: position 9,290 of record JAJRVM010000346.1, on the reverse strand, counting down.
GTTGTCATCGGATTAAGAGCGTGTAGCAGAATCGAATCACGGTTGAGCCATATTAATCGCGTCAGAACGTGTTTTAGAATTCGCGGAAGCGCGGCGCGGAGCCGAAGATCTCGCTTGGTTTTGCTCCACAATAGAGATTGAAATCGAACCGATTGTGCGTTGGGAACCATCTTCTAAACACGTTCTCAGGTAAAGGAGAGACCCCCCATGAAGAAAGTGGAAGCGATCATCCGGCACTTCAAACTGGAAGACGTCAAGAACAGCCTGGCGGAGAAAGGAATTCGCGGCATGACCGTGACGGAGGTGCGCGGGTTCGGCCGGTAGAAAGGGCATACGGAGCAATATCGCGGCACGGAATATGCAGTGGACTTCGTACCCAAGGTAAAAATCGAAGTGGTTTGTACCGATTCCGGCTTGCAGACAGTGGTCGGCACAATCCTGCAAAGCGCACATACCGGTGAAACGGGCGACGGCAAGCTGTTCATAAGCGACCTGCAAGAAGCGATCCGTATTCGAACCGGCGAAACCGGTGAAGAAGCCATCTAACTCCAAGGCTGGACCAATCAGTACGAACGCACCCATGCCCAGCTCCCCTCAGCTACGTCCCGCCGTGTTGGCCATGCGCAAGAAGCTGGCTGCAGGACGCGAGAAGCTAAAGAAACAACACGACCGCGGCTCGCCGGGGATTCAAGTCTGCGCACATTTGGCCGACTTGCTCGACAGCGTCGTGCTCTGCCTCTACCAATCGGCATTGGCTGACGTTCGTCACGAAGACCTGGAGGGCGAGATTGCGCTGATTCCCAACGGCGGTTACGGACGCCGCGATGTGGCACCCTATTCCGACGTCGACCTGATGCTCCTGACCACGCCGGCTGCCCACGACCGCGCCGCCGAACTGGCAAAACACCTGACGCGCGACATTTGTGACGTCGGCTTGCAGCTTGGTTTCAGTCTGCGCACCACGGCAGAAGCCTGTTCACTGGCCACGAAAGACGCGACCATCTTTACCTCGCTGGCCGAGTCCCGTTTTCTGTGCGGTAGTGAGCGGTTGTTTCAGCGGTTCATGGACCGCTATCGCCGTACGGCACGGCGCCGTTGGCGCCCGCTGGTCACGACGATCGTCGAAGCGCGGCGGCAAGAGCGGCGGCAATATGGCGAAACCGCTTACTTGCTGGAACCAAATATCAAACGGACGCGCGGTGGGCTGCGCGACGTCCAAATGGTCCGCTGGGTCGGTTTCACCAAATTCGGCGAGTCCGACCTGGAGAAATTGGGACGGATGGGTGCATTGACCAACGTCGATCGGAGACGTTTGCTGCATGCCCACGAATTCCTGCTCAAACTGCGCAACGAACTTCATTTCCACGCCGGCAAGAGTCAGGATCTGGTCAACCGTGACGAACAGGTTCGTCTCGCGACGCTCTACAACTACCAGCCACTCAACAGCGTGTTGCCGGTCGAACGGTTCATGCGTGATTACTTTGAACAGACCGGGGAAATCCGCTACATTTCGTCAAGTTTCCTTGACGGCGTGCGCGCGCGATCGGGCGTCGCGGCCGCCGTGGCACCGGTCTTCAGCCATCGCGTGGAAGACGATTTCCGTGTCGGCCCAGTGCACATCAGCGCCACGCGCAAAGGCCTGAAGAAAGTGCGCAGCAGCTTGGCCGATGTGCTGCGGTTGATGGACCTGGCCAATATGTACCAGAAACGCATCGACCATCGCACCTGGGAGACGATCCGCACCGATATGGCCAAACGCCCGGTCCAGGAGATCTCAGACGAGGCGGTCAATCGGTTTCTGTCGCTGCTGAGCCAACCCGGGCGACTCGGCTCCTTGCTGCGTCGCTTGCACCAGCTGCACGTGCTCGAACAGATCATTCCCGCGATGCAGCACGCGCGCGATCTGATGCAGTTCAACGACTACCACAAGTACACGGTTGACGAGCATTCCATCCGCGCGGTCGAGGCGGCCACCGCTTTCCTGAACGATCCGCGGCCGATCGGCGACGCGTATCGTGGCCTGCGCAACAAACGGCTCCTGCATCTCGCTTTGCTGATCCACGACCTGGGTAAAGGCTATGACGACGATCACAGCGAAGTGGGCGCCTTGATCGCCGTTGATGTGGCAAACCGCCTGCACTTGTCCGAAGACGAATGCGAAACATTGCGGCTGCTGGTGGGCAAACACCTGATGATGTCGCACATGGCGTTTCGCGAGGACCTGCACGACGAGTCGGTGATTTTGCGGCTGACTCGCGAAGTTGGCACAACCGATGTGCTGCAAATGCTCTACCTTCATTCAGCCGCCGACTTGGCCGCCGTCGGTCCCGATGTGCTCAACCACTGGAAACTCGAATTGCTGACGGAACTGTACTTGCGTGCCCGCAGCCATTTGACGGGCGAACAAGCGATCCAAAGCGACGCCCAAGAAGCGCGCCAACGACGCGCGACCGTTCGCCAATCGGTCGCGGAATCTGAATGGGATTCGTGGTGGGGGGACCAGCTCGAAGCGTTGCCCGACAGCTACCTTTTGCTGGTCGCTCCGCAACGCATCCACGAGATCTTGGTGCAGATGCGGCAACTCAAACCGAATCAAGCCATGGCCTGGTCGCGGTACATGGAAGAGCGGAAAGTGTCGACCTATATCGTCGCCACTCACGAATCCATTACGCCCGGCATCTTTCACAAACTGACCGGCGTCCTGACGGGTAAGGGGCTGCAAATCCTGGCAGCAGAAATCCATACGTTGGCGCATGGCCTGATTCTGGATCGCTTCTACGTGGAGGACACCGACTACGTGGGCGAACCGCCGCCCGAACGCACACGCGAAGTTTGTGATGCGCTGGAACGCGCGTTAACGGTTGACGCCGACAAAGCACCGGTCTTCCGACGCTTGTGGAGCTCGCAGCAAGGGTCGTCCGCCGCCGATTATGCGGAGATGCCAACAAAGGTGCGTTTCGACGATACGACGTCGGAACAGTACACGATCATCACGGTCTTCACCTACGATCGCCGCGGACTGCTCTATTCCATTGCCCAGACGCTGTCCAAACTCGGCCTGGAAGTGCATGTGGCAAAAATCGGCACGTTTCTCGACCAAGCTGTCGACGCCTTCTATGTAACAGACTCACAACAACGCAAGATCTACAGCCAAACCAAACGCAACGAAATTCGCAAACGTCTGGAAGAAGCGTTGCGTGCTGGCGAGTAGCCAATGCCTTGCCACTGACTAACTGCCTACCAACGTGCATACGCCCAGGAGACGGTCCAGATCCCTTTCACAAAGCCCGCTCATCATGCCGAATCACTCTGACAAGAAGATCCAATATCGACGTTTCGCCCACCGACGCGCAACGCTGCAGACCGTTTTCCTGGTCGTCGTTCTCGCGGGCCTCGGATGCAACCAACGTCAAGCTTCAACTTCCCACACGACGTCGGGTAGCGGCACGGTGGCTCCGGTCGAGATTCTATCCAAGATGCGTGAGGCAACGACACTCAAAGCGCTCCCAATCGTTGCCAAATTCACGGCCAGCGTGGAATCGGTCGAAGTAATTAAGCAAGGTTCCGCGAGCGGCATCCCAATCAGTGTGGAGCCGCGTTGGCGCGTCGGCATCAACATCACGACAATTGAACAACCGGCCGTTGCCTTTGCCACGCTTGGACACGTCGACGTCTTGCTCCACAGCCCATCTCGGACATTCGAAATGCTCGGCAAAGATATCGTCGGAAACACGTTTTCCTTCACGATCTACGGCAAGGAGGAAAAAGGCACACCGCGATACTATTTTGCCAAGACAACGCCCCAACAAGTCACAAACATCGTGCCGGCGGCGGAACGCAATCATGACGCCAACGATTGACAAGGCACGACGTTCGATCCTGATCGGTCCTGTTTCTCGATAATTCCACGGCGGCGACTCTGCGCCGCTTGAACGCCCAACGGACCTCCGGGCAACGATCGCCGTGGCCCATGCCGTTCCCTTGACCAACTCGCCTCGACCGCCGAGAATCATAGGTTGGGAAAAACGTCTGCGTGGCGAAGCGTTGCGACCTCGTCCCAGGCAAGGCCCGCACCAGCCAAACCGCCATCTCTCGGCGCCATCTCTCGGCGCCGGCAGATTGCGAACGGGCAATCCGATTTGGTTAAGCGGTTTATAGCACCAGACAAAGGTTAGCGTGACAGAGCATGAGCAATGAAGCAGCAGCCGGCAAATCGTTCAAGGGCGAGTTGGTCCCAAACGAACGAGGGCGGTTTGGCCAGTACGGTGGGCGATATGTACCGGAGACTCTCACACGCGCATTGGAAGAGCTTGCCCAAGAGTACGAGAAGGCGCGACGCGACGAGCAATTCCAGAGCGAACTGCAAGGACTACTGCACAACTACGTCGGCCGACCTTCCCCAATCTACCACGCTCGGCGGCTGAGCGAGCAGGTAGGCGGTGCGCAAATTTGGCTCAAACGCGAGGACCTCAACCATACCGGTTCGCATAAAATCAACAACACGTTGGGCCAGGCGCTATTGACCATGCGCATGGGCAAGCAACGCGTTATCGCTGAAACGGGAGCCGGCCAACACGGTGTGGCGACCGCCACCGCTTGTGCCCGGTTTGGACTGCCGTGTGTCATTTATATGGGTGAAGAAGACATTCGCCGCCAAGCTCCCAACGTTTTCAGCATGCGTCTGCTTGGTGCCGAAGTTCGCCCCGTATCGACCGGATCGCGCACCCTGCGCGACGCGATCAACGAGGCGATGCGTGATTGGATGTCGAGCGTTCAGCAGACGCATTATATCTTGGGATCGGTCGTTGGCCCGCATCCGTTCCCGCGCATCGTACGCGACTTTCAGTCGGTGATCGGGCGTGAAGCAATCCCCCAGTGCCGGCAACAGATCGGTCGCTTGCCCGACTTGGTGGTGGCATGCGTGGGGGGCGGCAGCAACGCGGCCGGGATGTTCCACCCGTTCGTCTCAGAGACGGAGGTGCCACTACTAGGTGTCGAGGCCGGTGGACGCAGCGATCAACCGGGCGATCATGCCTCGCCCCTCAGCTTTGGCCAACCGGGAGTGCTACATGGCAGCTTCAGCTATGTCATGCAGGACGAGGACGGACAGACGTGTGACGTCCATTCCGTCTCCGCGGGACTCGACTATCCCGGCGTTGGACCCGAACATAGTTACTGGAAAGACGCGGGACGGGTCGACTATGTAAACTGCCAGGATCAAGAAGCGCTGCAGGCGTTTGACCTTTTGGCGCGCTGCGAAGGGATCCTCCCGGCTCTCGAGTCTTCGCATGCCGTTGCCAAAGCGGTCGCCCGGGCCGCAACGATGCGACCGGAACAGGCAGTGCTGGTCTGCTTGTCAGGACGCGGTGACAAAGATGCTGCGGAAATCTCGCGCCTGCGCGAAGCTCACGCCCATTGATTCCCACCCCAACAAGACCACCACCACAAACTGCACAACTCATTGATCTTCGACAAGGTACCATGCCATGTCCGCCATCGACAGTCTGTTTCAACGCTTGCGTGCCGAAGGGCGTAAGGCCTTCATGCCGTTTGTCACCGCCGGTGATCCCGACCTGGCATTCACCACGGCGGTGCTGCGCGAGTTGGCCAACGCCGGTTGCGATATGTGTGAATTGGGGATCCCCTACAGTGATCCGATCGCCGACGGTCCGGTCGTGCAAGCTTCGTTCACGCGTGCGCTCGACCACGGCTTGAAACTCAACCAGGTATTCCAGACCGCGACCGAACTGTTGCCCAGTCTATCGATGCCGGTCGTAACGATGGTCAGCTATTCGATCATTCACCGCCAGGGTCTAAGAGAGTACGTCACCCGCGCCAAAGAAGCAGGTTTCGCGGGCGCGATTGTTCCCGACCTGTTGGTCGACGAAGCCACACCATTGGCGGAGATCTGCCGCCGTGAGGATTTCAGCTTGATCCAATTGGTAACGCCCATCACACCACGTGATCGAGCGCTGCGCATCGCCGCATCGTCAACCGGGTTCCTCTACTATGTTTCGGTAGCCGGGATTACGGGTGAGCGCACGGAGCTGCCGCCAGAACTCGTTGACAACGTCGCTCAACTGCGCGCGGAAACCGATTTACCCATCTGCATTGGATTCGGTATCAGTCGCCCCGAGCACGTTCGAATGCTCGCACCGGTCGCCGACGGCTTGATCGTCGGATCGGCCATCGTCCGCCGCATCGCGGCCGCCACGCATGAAGATCGTTCGGCAGCCATGCAAGACGTGCGCAACTATGTCAGCGGACTGATCGAAGCACTGCGGGATGAAGGCTAAGCTTCTGGCGACTACCTTTGGACGACAGGATACAAGAGTACGTTTAAAAGAGCCCTGGACGGTTGTCTGGCACCGGACCGACCGTGACAGCGCGAGCATCGTTTCAATTCGCGGGCGTCTGTTAGCGCGAGTCGCACTACTGTCGGCAGGACGAACACTTGCCTTGCCCGTGAGCGGCGCTTTGCTTGCACCTTGAACAGGAAGACGTTGTCGGAACACACTTCAAGAACGATGTTGGCGGGCAGAGCAGTCGTGGCGGGCATTTGTAGCCATAGTCGTCACAGCCAAAGGAACATATCTTCTTCGTGCACGGTTCACTCTTGGGACAATAATCATCGCAAGTGAAACGGCAGACTTTGGGCACACACGGCATCGACTTGGGGCTGTAGTCGTCGCAGCAGACCGGCTTCTTGCACTCGGGCACGCACCACGGCAGACAGAAGATCTTCTCCCAATCTACGGCGTGGGCCGAAGCGTTGGCGACCAGGCAGATGAGCAGTGCCAGGGTGGTTGTTTTCCACTTCATCATCGAAGACTCCTGAGGCAGCTTTGGCCAGGCTTGAGCATGTGTTGCCGTGAGCATCAGCTCACTTTACTTCCGCCGGCGTAGGGACATTGGCGGGCGCAACGTCCGCGGGCGCCGGCGCGTCGTCGGGAATGGCAACCGCGTCGGGAATCGGCACTTCGTTCGGCACCCCTGGGGCCGCTTCGTCCGGCGTCACGATCGGTAGGTACCCGTTGCGAATCTCCCATCCACCACCCAATGCTTTGTAGAGCGCAATGAGTGCGAGTGCGACATCGCCCTGAGTACTGGCATAGCGATCCTGGTCCTGGACCAACAACACTTGCAGGTTGAAGACACGATTGAAATCGATGGCACCTTCTCGATACTGAAGCATGGCAATCTCCACCGATCGGCTCGACGCGTCGACAGCAGCCTTGGTCGCAATCAGACGCTCTTGTGCTTTCAAGAAGGCAATGATCGCCGTCTCCGCCTCGCGATTGGCATTCAATACCGTTTCCTGGTACAGATAAGCCAGTTCTTGGAACCGCGCATCTTCGATCCGCACGCTGTTGATCAACCGACCGTAGTTCAAGAAGTCCCAACTGAACCCCGGCGCGATGAACCCACCGGTACTGGCAGATGTGAACAGGTCTTTGAACCGTTGCGAGTTCAGCATTAGCGAACCGGTAATCGAAAAATGGGGGAACAGATCGGCCGTGGCAATCCCGATGAAGGCCGATTGCGCGGCAACACGTCGCTCGGCGGCACGCACGTCGGGACGGCGGCGCAGCAGATCGGCCGGAATGCCGACCGCGACTTCGGGGGGAGCGAGCGGGATCTTGCCGTCGCCCAACTCATCAGAAAGATCTCGTACCGGAGTGCCAAGCAGCACACACAAACGATTGTTGGCGTCGCGAAATTGCGCTTCAAACAACGGAATCAACTGCTCCGTGTTTTTCAACGTGGCACGAGCCTGAGTCACGTCCAACTCGCTTACCCGACCACCTTCAAATTGAGCGGTGGCGATACCGAGCGAGCCCACTTGGATCTCGACGTTGGATTTGGCATAGACCAATTGCTGGTGAAACGTGCGGTATTCGACATAGGTCGAAGCCGTTTCGGCGACCAAGCTGACCAGGATCGCGTCGTAGTCCTCGATCGAAGCGTCCAGGTTGGCGTCCGCCGCTTCGATGGAACGTCGAAATTTACCCCATATGTCAAGCTCCCAGGCCGCATCAAGCCCGGTTCCCCAGGTGCCAAACCGGCGGTTGATCGGAAACCCCCTGTCAATCAATTGGCCCAAACCGTTCGTGGTCACACTCAACTGGTCACGCCGGTAGGTACCAAAAGCAGCCTGCTGCTGAGGGAACAACCCGCCGATGGCGTAGCCGCGCTGAGCCCGCGCGTTCAGCACGCGCATGCCGGCCGCTCGAAGCGACAGGTTCTGTTCGTAAACCGACTGGACCAGCAGGTTAATCTTGGGGTCGTCAAAGACTTCCCACCACATCGGATTGTCCGGCTCTTCGCTACTGATCTTGTCGTTGTATGCGTCAATCCAGGCGTCGGAGACCGGCGCCGCAGGTCGACAATACTCAGGTCCAACTTTGAATCCATTGTGAGCCCAGTTCTGCAGCGTGCCACAACCACTCAAAAACAGACACAGCACGGCAAGCAACAAACCGACCGAACCGTGGGGCGAACGCAAACGCAGAAAACAACCACGCGCGGTGGCAGAACGCTAATGACTTGCGTGGCTCGGGCGTGAGCACGACAACTCGTCCGTGAATTGAAGGCAAGCGGGCATTTCTTTCCCCTGTTGCGGCGCGTCATACCAAGAGGCAATCGCCGTGGGTAGTGGCTGGTGGGGCAAAACGAATGGGTGGGCAAATGATGACGAATCGGCGGGAACCGCGCAACCGGAACAGCACGGAACACTATAATGATCGGCACCCGAGCGCCGCACGATTGACATAATCCATACCAGATAGCCCGCGCCGGAAAAGGCCAGCGGTAAAGTATGCCGATTAGGCAAAAGCGAAAGAGACGGAACGCGATCTGGAACGACGCGTCGCCTAACCCGGATTATTCACGAGTGTTTCCGATATCCGTGTAACTATGGAAGCTGTAGTGGCTTACGCGCATATTACCCAAAACACCGCGAGCTGGGCAGTGAATCATTCGCGTCGCGGGCGAGAAGCGGGTGTGAAGTGGCGAATAGGGAATGCGGAAGTCAAAGTGTACCGTCATGTGTGTTCAGGAAGTGAGTCGCGCTGGAATCGGCGTGTGACATGGAAATTCAGTCGGTGCGCCAAGTCATCGCCAATCCGTCTCTTGCGTTTTCCTATCTTCGCTACTTGATTTCCTTTCCAAGGCCAGAAGCTCGAAAGATCTCGTGGCGCGTTGCCCCATTCCGAATTCCGCATTCCCTATTGCGCATTCCCTATTTCCGATCGTCATTGTCACTCGCTTCGACTTGGAAACTACCCCGG
>JAJRVM010000345.1 GCA_024277285.1 Planctomycetota bacterium | reverse complement strand
GTTGAATTTGTCGATGTTGCCGCCGATATCGGCATCCAGTTTCGCTATTTCGACAGCTGGGTTGCCGCCAAACGTGAATTGATGCTGCTCGAAACCACCGGCGGCGGAGTGGCAATCTTGGACTATGACAATGACGGCTGGCCCGATATCTACTTCACCCAATGCTGCAAATGGCCCGTCAATCTGGACGACATGACACACCTTGATCGTTTGTATCGCAACCTTGGCAATGGTCGATTCCAGGATGTGACACAGCAGTGTGGCATTCGTGACAACGGTTTCACGCAGGGTGTCGCTGCTGGTGATTTCGATAACGACGGGTTTCCCGACCTCTACACGGCAAATGTTGGCCAGAACTATCTCTGGCACAATAATGGTGACGGCACGTTCACACGCGTCGTACACCATCACGACAAACGACTTATTTGGACCGCCAGCGTCGCGATCGTCGATGTCAACCAAGATGCACTGCCCGATATCTTCGACGTGAACTACCTCGTCGGCGAAGGTCTCTACACGAAACACTGCAATATCGACGGTTATATCCGATCGTGTGGACCAAGCCTTTTTGATGGTGAAAAAGATGCCCTCTTTCTCAATCAAGGCGATGGTCGATGGAACGATGTCAGCAAGCAAGCTGGCCTCGACGAACTGGCCGGTATGGGCCTCGGCATTATTGCCGCTGATTTCGATCGATCGGGACAAGTCCAGTTGTTCGTCAGTAACGATGTAAGAGCAAACTTCTTGCTCGTCAATCAAGCTGATTCCCCTGGCTCGATACCGCAATACATCGATGAAGGCACGCTAACCGGTACCGCGTTCGACCGTGACGGGCGCAGTCAGGCCTCGATGGGTATCACCTGCGATGACCTGAACTCAGACGGGCTTCTCGACCTGGTCGTTGGTAACTACTACAACGATTGCAACACGATCTATATTCAACAATCGGGCCGGTTGTTTGCCGACGAAACACGTGAGTTTGAAATGCACGACCCCAGCTTCCTGCTCCTTACGTTTGGCTGCCAATTGTTGGATGGTGATTTGGATGGCTACCCCGACTTGACGATCGCCAACGGTCATGTCGATGACTTCCGTTTTCGCGGTGAGCCCTGGCACATGCGCCCACAGTACTTTCGCAACGTACAGGGCAAACAGTTCGTGGAACTGCCAGCCGATCGAGCTGGCAGCTATTTCGAGAAGGAATACTTGGGCCGCGGACTCGCGGTGATCGACTGGAACCGTGATGGCCGCGAGGAGTTTGCCGTGTCGAATATCGCCGATTACGCTCCCGTGACCGTGAACCGGACGAAGAACACGGGGCACTGGGTGGCCATCCGATTGCGCGGTGTCGAATCGGCGCGCGATGCCATCGCAACGGAAGTCGCCATCGCGTTCGGCGGCCGCAACCGCACGCGACAATTGGTTGGCGGCAGCGGCTACGAAGCCAGCAACCAGAAACAGCTGGTCTTCGGGCTCGCATCCGCCACCCAGGTCGACACGCTGCAGGTCACTTGGCCCCGTGGCACCGAGCAGCATTTCACGAACATCGCCGCCGATCATGAATACGTCTTGATCGAAGGGGACTCTCGGCTCCATCGACTGCCACGTGATAGTGACGACGATGATTGAGTACGCCCGACAGCGTCGACAACGGTATTGTCTCGCCACCCCAGAGCTCGATTCCATCAATCGTCCTATTCCCTTTTATTGCAAGTATTTACGACGCGATCCAGAACCTCAAATTCCCTCCAACCCACCTCCCCGAATAGCCGCAAAAAGGCTATAATCGAGGTTTGAAAAAATCGGGTGAGATTCCCCGGCAAGCTCTTTGAACTATGCGAACGGAGTCTGGGTGGTTAGCGGCATCTTTTCGATCCCTTTGGAAGCGTATGATTCGCAAGCCGACGAGGCGCAGGTTGATGCTGCGTCGCGTGGGGGGGCGTTGCGCGAGTACATTGGGAGCGAAGAAAACCGGTTAGTGCAACTTGCCGCGCAATCGTTGCTCGACCGCCATCCACAATACAATCCGCTGGTCCTATACGGCCCAACGGGGACCGGTAAATCGTTTCTGGCACTCGGTCTGGCGCAGCGCTGGCGGAGCAAATATCCGCAGGATGCAGTGATCGTCACGTGTGGACCCGATTTCGCACGCGGCTTCGCAAACGCCGTTGATACCGATAATTTGCCCGCGTTTCGCAAGAAATCGCGGTCCGCTGACCTGTTTGTGCTGGACGATGTACAGCAGATGCAACGGAAACCGGCGGCTCAGAGCGAGCTGGCTCGAGCGGTGGACGATCTACTGCAACGTGGCGCGGCGGTCTTAATTACCGACAACACGCCACCGAGTGTCGACCAGTCGCTGCAACCCGGATTACGAAGCCGGCTGCTCAGTGGTCTCACTGTCCCGTTGGCCGCCCCAGGAGCATCCGCACGAAGATTGTTGCTGCACCGACTGGCCGCCATGCACGACGTCCGTTTTTCCGAGGATGCAATCGAATTGCTCGCCGGTGGTACGTTCGATAACGGTGCACAGCAATTGACGGTTCCTCGACTCAATCACGCCGTCATCCAACTTGGACACGGCGAAGATGCAGAAGACCAACAGGTCGACGTTGACCGCGTTCGCCAGTTCTTGAACGATCAGGCCCAGCAACACCAACCGACGTTGCGCATCATCGCGTCGCTTGTCGCCAAACACTTCACCTTGACCAGCCGTGAATTACGCGGTCCGTCGCGACGCAGGAATGTCGTCCGTGCGCGCGGTGTGGCTATGTTGCTCGGCTGGACGATGACCGGCAACAGCTTGGATGCCGTTGGCCAATATTTTGGTAACCGCGATCATACAACGGTATTACACGCATGTCGCAGGACGGAAACACTGCAAGAATCGGACCCGGCCATTGCCCGAGCTTTAGAGGAATTACACAGCCAGCTTAAAGTCTCCTAGCGATCGTCTCCTCGGCAAGGGAGCCGTCCCAATCACAGGACTACTCAAACCGATGGAGTTCCAAACCGAACAGGATCCAAGATCATCACTGAATATCAGAATTCAAATAACGTCGTGCGGTCGAGTACCGCGTTGGGGATAATCTGTTGAGTCCATGTCGTCCAATGTCGGTAACCAATGAAGCTAGCTACCGTCGTCTCCAGGTGCTTCAGTAACGAAGCTTTGCGCGACAGACTGCCGACCGAATTTTCACCGGCGATCAACAGGTTTTCCACCGGCGATCAAGGCAACCCAGACAAACCGAACAAGTGTGGTCGCAACGAGTTCCGTATCTTTGAGAAGCTGTTTTCGACAATGTTCGGTGGCGTATTAATACTACTACTGTCAAGAAAATATATTAGTGAGGAAGGTGTCTACTCGATAGAGCCGTCCGATACACTCGGCCTCGCATTGAGAT
>JAJRVM010000344.1 GCA_024277285.1 Planctomycetota bacterium | reverse complement strand
GTGCGGTTTTTTTACTTCTGCGGCGAAGGCTTCATACACAGATGGTGCCATGCCTAGATGCGCAAGACTGACCAGGGTGTTACGCGTATCAATCACTCGAATGACGACTTTCTCTCCGAATTTGTTCGGGAGTGTAGAGACGCGCAGGTCGACGCGGTTTTTTTTGATCATGACGCTGATGGCACCGTCCTGAGGAAGTCGGCGTTCGGCGATATCCAGGTTGGCCATGATTTTGATACGCGATACGATGGCCGCGTGCATCTGGTAGGGGGGGTGGAGCTTCTCGACCAACGTGCCGTCAATGCGAAACCGGACGCGCAGTACTTGATCGTCCGGTTCGATGTGGATGTCGCTGGCACCGTCCCTCACGGCTGCTACGATCAGGTGGTTGACGAGTTGGACGACGGGGGCCTTGTCGTCCAGCGAATCCATGTTGACCGAATCCATATACCCGGCATGGCTGGAGAGATCGCCATCGCCGCTCTGTTGTTCGAGCATGGCTGCTAGGTCGAGCGCATCGGACGCCGGCTCCAACGCTTCCAGGGCAGATTCGATGTCGGTTTTTAGAGCCGCTACGATTTGGACGGCGCAGCCGGCGAGCTGGGCCATCTCTTCCACGAGGAACAAGTTGGCCGGTTCCGTGACGGCCACGGTGAGCACATCGTCTACCTTAAACAACGGTAGCACGGTGTGGTTCTGCATGAACTCGTGTGGTAGCGTTCCAAGTATTTTGGGGTCGACGAGACCCGGGTAAATATACGCAAACGGCACGTCATAGGATTCTGCGAGTGCTTCGGCGATCTGGGCGGAATTACAGAAACCGAGGTCTACTACAATTTCACCAAAGAGTCGGCGTGTGGGGCTGCGTTTCTGTTCTTCGAGCACTTTTTCGATTTGCTCGTGCGTAATGAGCTTACGCTCGACAAGAATGTCGCCGAGTGGCCTTGCACGTTTGGTTGTGACGGCTTCCGACATAGGCGTTCACTCTAGGAAAAACTGGCCAGGGCTTGATCGATGCGGTCGGTCTGTTCGAATTGGTGACTCAGCCGTGTGATGACGAGAATCTCCTTGATGGTATCGGGGACCCGGCACAGCTTGACCATACCAAGCTCATCTTCGCTCTCTCGCCTCAGCCAGGTCAGGGCTTCCAGACCTTCGCTGTCGATGGATGTGGTCTCGCTCATGTCTACCACGAAATCTCGGACATCATCCGCGAGACGCTGCCTTGCAAACTCTCTGAACTTCTCCACATTGTGACCAGTGAATTCGGCGATGACCTTCAATACGCACACGCCTCCCTCGTTTTTTGTGGTGACGCTCACGGCAGCCTCGCTTTCGTAGTCGCACCTCCCCGCGCGCCGATCGGGGCATCCGATGGCGTGAGGAGGTCGAGCTGCGGTGACGGCACGCGCCTGGCGCAGGCATACTGTGGGTCAAGCTCAGAGGCTCGCTCATAATGTGACCGGGCTTCGCTGAGATCTCCGCCGAGGCTTTCGAGAACTTGTCCGATCAGGCAATGAGCCTCGGTGTCGTTGGGGTCGATGGTCAGCGACTGCCGGAGCGAATCGACGGCTTCTTCCAGGTCGTTTTGTTTCCAACATACAAAGCCCCGTATGAGATGCGTCCGGCTGCTGTCCGGAGCCACACGTTGCAGCGCGTCTGCGCATCTTCTCGCGGTGGTCCAGTCGTTGGCCGTGATGGAGGCCCGTGCGAGTAACAGCCAGCACGTTGCGTTGTCCGGATGGCGTTTCGTTTGAGATAGAAGCAATCGTTGTGCGGCTGGTAACTGTCCTGTTTCCAGATAGGCGGTCGCCAGTGCGAAGACTACGGAGGTTGGCGCGTCGTCGTGCGATTCCGAGTAGGGCCCCAAGAGAGCGATCGCCTGTCCGTATCGCCCTTTATCCGATAGTAGTTTACCGTATTCTTCGATGAGTAACGCGCAGCCGACCGTATCCCGTAGCCGTTGGGCGTTGCATGCACTTCTTTCGAGTGCGAAACCGTATTCTCGCAATGCGGCGTCTTGGTCTCCGACCAGAAGATGAATCTGTGCGAGCAGCATCTCGAGCGTACCGTCGGAGTCGAAGCGGCCGATCTGGTCGGTGATCAAAGCAATCGCTTGTGACGATCGCCCCATGGCGGTGAGGCATTCAGCTTCCGCCACGACATAGTCCACGCTGCTCCTGCGATGGGTTCTGGCACGGCGATAGTAATCCAAGGCGCGTTCCAGATTGTTCGTGCGTTCCGCGATCACGCCAAGCGTGTAATCCACTTCGGCCGAGTCGGGATCGCAGACCTTGGCCGTTTGTGCGGCTTCTCTGGCGGATACGAACTGTCCAAGCTCGATATTGCACTGGGCCAGCAAGAGAAGCTGATCGGTCGATGTTGGGTTGGTCCGTATCGCCTCGGTGACGGTTTCTATGGCCATCTCTGTCCGGCCGCTGAGGAACTGTTGCCGCGCCAACTCGTATTTGACCCGGCTTTGTGCCAGACCGGCCTGCTGCTTGAACTCTCGGTGATGACTGAACAAGGTCGCGCAGCCGGAGAGCGGAAGGCAGCCCAGGAAGCTTACGAGCCCGCCGATACCCAGCCATGATAGGTGCCCACTGCGCCGATCGTTTAGTGACAGTCTAGGGTGTATCATCTGCTTCCCCCGGTTCGGGCTCGTTT
Organism: Planctomycetota bacterium; assembly: GCA_024277285.1. The sequence continues at coordinate 8,753 of JAJRVM010000344.1, read as the reverse complement.
TCGGCCGTCGTTGTGGGTGGCTGAGGTAGGGGTCTGTCAAACGCGCTACCGGAAACTCCCTGTTCGTTCCTAATCAGTTGGTGGATAAAATCGCGGGCGATCGACCCATCGGTGTCCCACTGCCTGGTGCCGAGCAGTTTCTCACGTAGCTCGATGGCTGGTAATAGACGGGGGTTGTTGTGCAGCGCCATCCGGATATCCCACAGCGCTTTATCCGTGTCCCCTTGCGATGTGTGTTCAAGCGATTTTTGGAAGTGCGCCTGCGCCAGTCGTTCTCGACCATGCCACATCATATTGCGGCGGATGCCGACGCGTAATCTTTCCAGGTCTTGACGTGACTGCTCGCTCTCGCGCGCGTACTCGTCTTGATCTTTGATAATGTGAACGGTGAGGAGGATGATGACTTCCTGGCGAACAGTTTCGTCACGTCGACCTTGAAAGAGCGGTCCGATGAGCGGCACATTTCCCAGATAGGGGATCTGGCTGCGTGTGTCGGAGGTGACCTCGCGAAAGAGTCCACCGATGAGAATCGTTTGTCCATCCCGAATGATGACGTCGGTCGTGACTTCAGTCGTTTGCTCTGACGGCAGCCCGTTGATGACGCTGCCCACGCTATCTTTGGGATACAGTTCCATGCGCACCAACCCGTTCTTTCCGATGAACGGTCGAAAGACCAACTGCGTACCCGTCTCCAGATACTCGACGTTTTGAATGGCCTGTGTCTCGGTGAGGGTGGTAGTGAGGAAACCGTCACGACGCCCAATGATGACTTGTGCGCGTTGCCGGTTGAGTGCGAGAACCTTGGGGTTGGCCAGCACCACGGTGTCCGTGATGGCCTCCAACGCACGAACAAACACACCGACTTGGTCTTTGATCACGCCAAAAGTCAACCCGCCGGTGGGTACGTTGGCGCTGAGGTTCGTGCTGAAGTTGGAGTTGAACTGTTCAAAGCGGTTGGTCGGAAGGTCTCCCAAGCTGAGGCTGGTGACCGCGTTTGACATGGCCCCCAGCAGTTCCAGATCGACACCGCCTACCACGGTGAAGTCCACGCCGAGTGCGTTGTCTTCATTCAGGGATACGGCCAGTATGGTTGCCTCGACCAAGACCTGAGTGGGCGGTACATCCAGTGTGCGCAGCATCGTTTCGACCTGCTCGAGTACGTCAGGATAGTCCCTTACGGCCAGGTAGTCCGCTTGAGCCAGGTCGGTGCCGCTTGTGTCGGAAGACGAACCGGTGCCGCTTGAATAGGAAGATGAGCCGGAGCTGCTTGAGCTGGAGGATGAGCCGGAGCCGCTTGTGGCGGAATAACCGATGCTCAATCCCCGTACCGCCTCCGGTGCCGCAATGACGCTTCCTTTCCGGCTGAGCATCGGCGTGACGACGGCCAGCGCGTCGGTCGAAGAGCAAAATGATAGCGTGAACACACGGGTGACGATCGGCGTTTCTGCGTCGAGCAAGTTTGCGAGCTCTGCATTAGTATAGACGTAGATGAAGCCGTCTTTTTCTCGAAAACCGGCACCGTTGCTCGTGAGGACCGCTGTGAGCGCTTCCGTGAAGGTCACGTTGTAGAGATGGGCCGTGACCGTGCCGGTGACGCTCGGTGTGGCGACGATGTTGCGGTGCCCCTGGATCGAAAGGGCTTCCAACACGTCAGAGAGCGGGAGGTTGGCCACGTGCATTTCGACCGTGCCTGTCCGTGATACGGTGATGGAGCCATCGCCCTCATCGAGTGTTCCTTGCGGGGGAACGCTGCCGATCGCGCGTGAATCGTTCGAATCGGGAACCTCCGTTGAAAAGTCGAGTGAGTCCGATCGCGCGTCGCTCACCTGAGACACTTCGGGAGACTTGGTGTTGGTCGTGCGTGCGCGGTCGGATTCTTGTGCAGGTGTCGTACCGTCTGACGAGCCAAGAAGGGTGGCGCAGGCGACGACTGCGGCCCACCTGCGGTATCTTTTCCCATGGTTTCGCGACAATGCGAATATCACCGAATACTCTCCTCTGTCGCGTCTTGAAACGAAGGTTCCTTCGCGACGGTGTGTTGCGTCAGTTCATCCGGACGACAACTCGCTGATTCAGATTTCCCGATAGGGTCACAACCCCCGGGGCTATTTCTTCCACAATCCATCCGCTGACGGTATCCCCCACACGCACCCTTCGGCCATTGATAACGGCGTAACGCAGCCGGCTATCGGTCTCACCGGTGAGTGTCAGTTCCAGCACCAGTTCGGGGCTCGCGTCGTCAGTTGGTATCCGATCGGCGGTCGCCTCCATTCGTGTCCGCTCCGGCACCGCGTCAGCCTGCCAGCTAGCTTCAAACAGGTTTCGCACTACGCGAGCAGACAAATCCGGCATCTTCGGCCGCTTCGTTTGGTCTCGTATCGGTTGGGTCCAATCCGGCGACGGTACACTTGCCACTATGGGGGCCTGCACCATGGAGGCCGACGCGGTGTCCGGTCCAATCGTGAAGATCACGCGGAGCGAGGCACCGAGAAGCACCACACAGAGGAACCCGAGAAACTTCGTCTGTCTTGGTGCCGCTTTGAGCTGGGCTCGCAGCGTTCTAATTAGCTTGTCATGATCCAACCCCATGGTGGTGCTCACGTAGCCTCGTAAAAAATGCGTAGCGTCAGTTCGGTTCTCAACAAGTGCCGTGGGCGGGTCTTGTCATATGGAGTCTCTGCGTCGACATTCTCATCAACAGGTTTGATCGTAAAGTCGGTGACCTGTACGGCACGCGGAAGTTGCTCGACGCTTCTCAAGAAGTCGAAACTCTTTCCGAAATCCGATTCGAAACTAATATCAATCGGAAGCATGACTATGGAACCGTTCACCTTCGGCGACTGGGGTACGATTTTTCTCCCCTGGAGCCCTAATTCGGTGGCCACCGAGGATACGTTTTCAATAAAAGCACCCACTTGGGGGGTTGGCGTAATTCGGGTCTGGTAGTCATTCAGCAGCGCTTCGGCGTTACGCATGTCGCTCTTAACGTTTGCCAGCTCGCTCACCGCGCTGGAGCCACGGGCCAGTTGTTCTCTCATCGCCTGAGTGGACGCGAGCAAGGAGGACAGCTCACGTTGACCTGGTTGGTAGAGCCAGACGGCGCATGCCACGGTCATCCCGGCGGCCACGCTCATCACAATGTAGCTGTCTATGTGCTTGATCATTCGGTTTACTCAAACTGCGGAACCGCGCAGGTCAACGCAAATTCGCGAACCGCAAGCGCCCCGCAGGTCACCGGTTGCGAGTACACCAGTGTGACGTTTGTAAACAGTGCCGAGGCGGCCATACGGCTCATCATGGCTCCGATATCACGATCTTGTGCGGCCAACCCTTTGATTTCAAGCATGTTGGGTTTTTCGAGCTGCGCTACATCCGGTTTGGTAGTGGGGGAGTTTTCCGCTGTGGACGCATCTCTGACCCATCGCTGCTGCTGGTAACTCACTGCCGTCAACGCAATGGACTCAGGCAGGAGTTTCGAGAGGTCGGCCAGAATCGCATGGACCGGCGCACCGCCGGCGACGTCGGATAGCAGTACGCGTCTCACCTGCAATTCATTCAGATCGGCGACCGCTTCGCTGAGATTCTCATATACGGCCACCTGGTTATTGAGGGCACTTCGTAACTTCGCGAGCTGCTGTTGGGCTTCGGCTTTCCGTGAGGAGACCGTCAACAATCCCAAGCCCAGTTCTGCGGCCAATAGCCCCAATAGGGTGGCGCGTATGATGGCATCGCGTTTCCGTTTCCGGGTCACACAGTACCAGTTGGGTCTGAAGTCGATTTCCTTCATGCGTATACCTTTTCCACTGCCGCGGTCAAGGGCTTCATGGACAAGCCGGCACAGGTTGCCCACTCTGCAAGGGAATCACTGTCGTCTTCATGCGGAACCGTATCGGTATGAAGCATCTGGCGAAGTGGATAACCCACGCGACACTCCATCCCCGTTACTTCCGACAAGTGGCTAAGCCCGAGTTGATTCAACGACTCCCCTCCGACACACGTGACGTTTTCGGGTCTTTCCCCACGAAACGTCACCGCGAAATACCGAGAGCAGAGGCCGATTTCTTTTCCTAATTTTTCCCATGCCGGACCTTCGGCGGAATCCACGGCGTGTCGTGTTTCAGAATCCACTGGGGTGGAGGAGTTGCCGTGCGGTGAGTGGCTTCTTGCGATTCGCCGGCGAAGCTCACCGGCCTCTTTCGGGTCTAGCGAGAGTTGGGCACCCACCAAGCGATCGAAGGCCAATCCTCCGACGTCGACGGATCGGGCGAGTGCGATCTGGTTGCCGCGTACGATGATGATCCACGAACTCGTCTGGCCGATATCCACAAACGCGTTGACCTGGTCCTGATCCGCAGTTCTGCGCAGGTATCGCTCGAACGGGCGGAAGATGGCGCATGGTACGGCGTCAATGCAGGCAGATTCCAGACCGAGCTCAGTCAGTAGTTCGAGGTGCTGATGGATCACCGATGCCTTGGCGGCCAAAACCAGCACTTCTTGCTGTTGTTCTGATTCACCCACTAGCGTTCCACTTGGGATAAAGCGGATCTCTGCGTCCTCTTCCAGACCGCTGATACGTTCGGCTGCTTCGAATTCGACGGCCGGGGCGAGTTCCGTTTCCGGGATGTCAGGCAGGCGTATGCTCTTGGCAATCAGTTCGTGCTGTCCCAGTGCGGTCACGACCTTTTTGCCGACGAATTTCTTGGTTTTCAGGATGCCCCGTAACGCCTCAATGACTTCGTTTCGGTCGAGGCCTTGGCTGCCGGTGTGCGTGGGGTACACGTGCAGGGCACAATGGTGTACGCGTTGTTGGTTTCCGCGGCCAGTGAGTTGCATCGCTCGTAGCGCATACGCCCCAAAATCAATGGCGATGGGTCCCATCGCTCTCGTTCTTAGTGCCACGGAACACCTCGGCATTCTGCGGCGCTGACAATCAGCGAGGCGCGGTGGTTGGTTGATCCTGGTTGTGATGGGGCGGCGAAGGAAGTATGCGCATGGCTACCGACAGCCACGAATTGCCGGGGGCTTGCACTTGCCGAAGCGTCGGTCCGTCTGAATGTATCTGGCCTGACCGGCACCCATCAAACTCCCTCGAAGGGCTCGGTGGAACCGAGCATGAATCATTTATTGAAAGGCCCGACGGAGTTCGTCTCCGTCGAGCGTCGGTTCGAGCCGCAGGTGGTTATGGGGTATTTAGATACGACTACCCCTCCCGTCTCTAGTAACTCACATGTGCCGTATCGTTCGGGCGAAAGACACCTGTCGCTTCATCATAATACCAGGCACTGCTATCGTTAGCGCCTTTACTGATCGTGTTTGTTCCGGTGAACGGGTTGTTTGGGATACTAAGCAAGTATGGTCCGTAGATGTATCCCGAGGTTCCGATGGCCGCCGTTGTGCCGTCTGCCTTGCTGGATAACGTCATCTGGTTCGTGAAGGTCGTCAGCAGAGGCCAGGTGTCGTTGTGCTGCAGCTTGTACATGGACAACTGGGTGCGAATCGTTGCCAGGTTGGTTTGCAGTGCGCTGGTCTTGGCGTCGGTGCTGGCATCGGCGAATTGCGGTATGACTACCGCTGCAAGAATCCCAAGTATAATGACCACGATCAGTATTTCCACGAGCGTGAACGCCCGCCGAATGCGCCAAGGTAACCGTCTCATTTTCAATATCTCCAATTGTCGTTAACCACGACGCCTATCGGCCATGCATCTTCACGTCTCCCTTACGTAAGGAAGACCTCATGCCAGTCCGGAACCGAAGACCGCCGGTGCTTATCGGTCAAGATGAGCGTGCGAACCAGTGGATATCCTAGGTTTGCCGCGTCCTGCAATCGAAGCGCCTTCCCGACGTTTTTCTCGGACCAAGACCTTGAAACGGGAGCGTGAGCTTCTCAGATCGGGACGACGCAGCGCACGGTTTTTAGGTCGAAATCGGACGATAGGCGGCCTTCGTTTGAACACTGGCCGGGACTGATGTTCGTTCGATTTGATCCTTTACTCATCACGGCAAGCGGTGTTTCTTGATTCGTGCAAGGATATTCGGTACAAGGGACGTCGTGTTCGGACACTTTGTGCTGCGGAGGAGGAACGGTGAGGTATCGTGCGTGTCATGTTGGACATCGAACGGTGAGGTTCTTGCCTTTTGCAGTCCTATTCGTTTACTCGCATCTTGCCCTGGCCGGCGGCGTGACGGGTCGCTGGTCGCAGCTTACGCCGTATCCTACGACGATCACGAACAACGCCGTGACGAGTGTGTGTGACGGTAGCGCTTGTACCATTTACAGCTTCATGGGGATGACCAACCCGAACGCATCGGGCTCGGTGATGGCCGCGTCATTCAAGTTGACCTCGCCGGGCACCGGGTCGTGGGTGTCGATCGCGGACGCGCCGCTGCTCAATGGTAAGGCCAAGATCGCTGCATCGGCGGTGACCGTGCGCGGTGACGTCTATCTTTTGGGCGGTTATACGCTGGGGCTTAATGAAGTGACCGAGCATCGGTTGTTTCGATACGATGCCGTGGGGGATGCCTACGTGTCTCTCGCGGACGTTCCGACTCCGGTGGATGACACGGTAGCAGTTGTCTACAAGGACAGATATATCTACTTGATGAGTGGTTGGAACGGTCCCACGAGTGGCAACGTCACAAACGTTCAGGTCTACGATGTGGAGACCAATACCTGGCAGCAAGCGACTCCGATACCCATCGCCGGTCGCTTTGGGCATGCCGGTGGTCTGATCGGTGATCGCTTGGTGATGATCGACGGCTCGGTAGACACGGGACAGTTTACTGTCGTGCATGAAACGGTCGTCGGTGTCATCGACGCCAACGATGTCTCTTTGATCACATGGAGTCAGCCGGCAGCCAGCCCTTTCACTCAGACCTACCGGGCGGCCAACGCGCAGCCCATCGCCTCTTGTCAGGAGATGATTTTTGTCGGAGGCACGGACAACCCGTACAACTTCAACGGTACCGGCTACGACGGGCAGCCGTCCACACCGCTGGATCAGGTTATGTTATACAATGTGGACGCGGACCAGTGGTCGCTCGTGGTCGACTCCAACGCGCCGCACACGCCAACCATGGATCATCGCGGTCTCGTATGGTTCGACGGCAAGTGGGTGACGGTCGGCGGGATGACGGCACCGGGTACGGCTACGACAGCCGTGAACGCCATCAAGATGGCCGGGGTGTGCCCATTGGCGGAGATACCGGTCGCGTCCGAATGGGGGCTGGTGATCTTCGCGATCGGGCTGATTATTGCGGCCACCTTGCTGGGTGTGATCCGTCGTTGTCGCGCGCTCGAGGCGCGGTGACAGGGGATGGCGCGGTATAGTGCGCTCTCAGAAACCGTCTGGCAGAACGTCCCGTTGATGTTTCGAAATGCCCCTGAGCCGCAGAGTTCAGTCTGCGCGGCGTCTAGCCCTGGGGCTCCCCCCTCGTGCGGAAGCACACACCGACACCGAAGGTCCAGAGCGTGCCGATGACCACCCACCACGGCCAGGCGATCAAGACGATCTCACGGCTCTCCTGATAATACTTCAACGCCATGAGTGCGCCGGTGGAGGAGAGCATCGCCAGCACATTGACGGTATCGCGGCCGTGCGTGCGCGTGAGTACGGCCAGCAGAAACACGCCGAGCATCGCGCCAAAGAGCAGCCCCGCCCAGCGGAACGCAACCCAGAGCAGCTCCTCTGCGTACGCAAAACCGAGCGCTACGCCGACAAGCAGCACGCCAAACCCAAGCGAAAACCATCGCGCCGCCACGAGCAATCTACGATCATCTTCGGCTTCGCTTCGACCCGTTCTCCCGGTTCGTTGCGTTCGGCGGTCCAGGTATGGCTTGTAGAAATCGGTCACGGCCGTGGCGGACATCGCCCCAAGTGCCGAGTCCAGGCTTGACATCGCGGCTGCAAACACACCGGCCACCAGTAACCCCTTCAGGCCCAAGCCACTCGGCAGGGCGGTGGCGATGAAATACGGAAAGATGCGACGTGGGTTTTCGGCAACGGACTGCGGGAGGCCGTGCCCGGTGTCGCTTCCGTAGTACGAGGCCAGCAAGGTGCCGATCAAGAGGAACAGGCAGACGATGGGCAGTCCGAGAAACGCATTGAAGATGAGCGAACGTCGGCTGCGTCGCACATCGGGGCAGGTCAGCATTCGCTGCGTCAGGTCTTGGTCCGTGCCGAGGGCGGCCATGTTCGTGAAGCTAGCGCTGATAAGCAGCACCCAAAAACATCTCACGTTGTTCGGATCGGCCGTCCAAGTGACCACATGTAACTTGCCGGTATCGGCTGCCCTTGAGAGTGAATCCGTCCAGTTGCCGGTAGAGCTACAAAGCAGCCACACGACCGTCGCGACGCCGCCGCCGAGGAATACCAGCGCTTGAAACGCGTCCGTCCAGATGACGGATTTGATGCCGCCGAAAGTGGTGTAGCCTACGGCCACCGAAGCCGATGCGACGACCACCCACACCAGCGGCCAATCGAACACTACCGCGATCGCCAGCGACGCCGCGAGCAGTCGGATCCCGCTGCCGACGATGCGTGAGGCGAAAAACATGAGTGATGCCGTGGTGCGTGTGTAGGGTCCGAAGCGCCGGCCGAGATATTCGTACACGGTCGTGACACGGTGCGTATAAAACGCCGGGAGCAGGAACACGATGATCAAGGCCCGGCCCACGAACGCACCGGCGTACATCTGCAAATACGTCCAGTCGCCGGAAAATGAATCCGCGGGCACGCCAACGAAGGTGAGAGC
>JAJRVM010000343.1 GCA_024277285.1 Planctomycetota bacterium | reverse complement strand
CAACGGTATCGAGTGCTTCACTGTCGAGCTCCGCTTCATCGAACAGACCGATCTGATCCGGGATAAGCTTCTCGCTGCTCGCCGCATAACGGCGTGCCAACGCAAGGTTCAGTTGCTCGGTCAGCGTCAGAACCTGGACCTTAAGTTGTTCGTTCTTTTGATGAACCGCGTGTTTGTCGGCTTGTAACTGTTCGTTGCGAACAAGCTGATCCGCAAGCAGAGACTTCAGTGCATCAATGTCATCAGGTAATTGATGCGGTGCAATCGGCATGCATTGCATTATACCGGATGCACGTCGTTAGAGCCTTATAAAACACTGGAAAAATGCAATCGTTCGTGCGGCTTAAAACGCATCACATCGTAACCATCCAACAACCAGTTCAGCTGTTGCCCGGTCAACGTGATTACCTCACTGTCTACGTTGCGCGGCCACTTGAAGCGTGCTTTCTCCAGGCGCTTTTGCCACATACAAAAACCGCTGCGTTCCCAGTACAGGATCTTGACCTTGTCGCGGCGGCGGTTGCAGAACACAAACAGCTGCTCGGAAAAAGGATCTCGAAGCAGGGCCTCTTCCACCACGATGGCAAGCCCATTGATGCCCTTGCGGAAGTCAACGACGTCCCGGCATAAATACACCGCCGGTAAATCGTTCGAGGGACGCATCATTCCAGGCGCGCCACCGTACTTAGAATCGTCAATAATGATCCGCCATCGGCTGCGCCGGAAAACTCCACCGACACGCCGTTCGGAAATCGAATGTGCCACTCGCTGCCGACGCTCACTGCTTGCGTTTGTACGCGCTGAAACCGCGCACCCGAGGTCTGTGGCAATACCCCTTTACGTATCAGCGTCTTCTTCGCCGCATAGATCGCACCAACATGAAAACCCTGCTCCGACGCATACGACGAAAGACTCTTTCCCTCCGACTCGCAGGCCTGCAGCTTTTCTAACCAATAGCGTTGTCGCTCCGTTAGCTCCGTTCCTTCTGTTTCATCCATCCTTTCGCTCCACTGTGATTGAACATCACAGCTTGCAAAGAAATGCATCCAGTGAATAGGGCGTGGTTTATTTGGCGCTTACAGACTATCGAGGCCCACGATTACGTTTTGTGTATCGACTTCTGATAGCGTCGCGATTCATATTCAAATAATGCCGTTTCTTAGCCACACTCCGATAGGCACTAGATAACTCAGTGGAATTTGTCTGCAGGTTCAAGATTTCGAAGTCGCCGGTGTGTGTACCAATAGATCGCACGATTATGTCGCCGGTTTTTGTAGTAAACAGGCGAACGTTCCATTTGTGTAATAGACTTCGAATTGCCGGTTTCGGGTGTTCAAACTTATTGGAGTAGTCTGCACTAGCGATCGCTATCGTAGGGCGGACAGTCTTGATAAACGAAGATGTAGTGAATCCATTGTCCGCACCATGATGAGCAAGAATCATGACATCCACTTCAGAGTTTATTGTTTTTAGTGTGCGTAGCCCTGCAGCAAGATGAGAGCTTTCGACATCGCCGAGGCTCAACACGTTGAAAGAACCGGAGCGAAATTGCTTTACGGTCGAATTATCGTTTGAGTTATCCGAAGAAATCGATTTAGGGTGATACAAAATATCGTTGTAGCCAAATCTCGAAGATGAATCGAGGCTCTTGATATACGCTGGCGTTATTTGTACAACCTTCGAAGGACCATTGGCGGAAAGCTTGAATCCTTCGATCAGTTTTTTACTGTCCTTACCCGACTGCGTGTGCGGCTCGTAGCCAGGGTACTGAATGGTTGACGGATTGTAGCGTTCTACAATCTGCTCGATCTGACCTGGAACGCAATGGTCCTGATCCCACGAAGTGATATGTAATGTGTTTACCCGCTTGCAGCCACACAGTTCAAGCTCTTGATCAATGCTGGCGATGTTTTGATCGACAAGGCGTCCTTCGATGAGAGCAAATCTACTGCCGTCGAAATAGGAAAACGAAGAGCCCGGCGAACCTAGCTGATACGCTCGAAACCTGGTTTTTCGGGGCTTGGTAGTCATACAGGTGCTTTAGTTCAATAATGGATAGTTTCGTCAGTCCATTGGCGTCATATCGGGCGTCGTATTGTTTTGTTTTGTCGTGTTTGAGGAGACCCTCTGGGGTCACCTTATTTGCGAGGAGACGATGATGAGACGATGGGATGGTCTGACAGACGCCTATATAGAAGAGTACGAAGCACGCGGTATCAGCGCGGCGACGATCGAGAATGCCCACCGCGAGCTATTGAGGTGGGGCAGCTGGATGAAGCGGCGGCGCCCCAAGCCACGCCTTGACGATATTGGCCCTGAGCTGCTGGTCCGCTACATAAAGGACCGTACGCCTTTTAGGTCGAAGGCGACGATCTACTCGTTGATGAGCCGTATGCGATGTTTCGGCGACTTCCTGGTTCGTGAAGGCGTGTGGATCGACAACCCACTGAAGTGGATGCACGGACCGAAGCTGACGCCATATCACCGCATGCCCAAGCGCATCGATGCAAGCGACATGAAGTTACTT
>JAJRVM010000342.1 GCA_024277285.1 Planctomycetota bacterium | reverse complement strand
CGGCAAAGCAACATTGCTATCAATGCATTGCTAGCGGCCATCTGGACCCGACCGCGAAGAACCAGGATTCAGGCTGTCTTCGTTTTGCGGCCGTTCGTGCCGATCGAAAATCAGACTGTCTGGCTTTGGGGAGCAATCCGTGATGATCCGTGCCCATCGGTGGCCCCTTGTCCGCACCGCCAGAGGGCCTGGTCGAGCAGGGCGTCTAAATCAGGGTGTCTGGTTCTTGGGTGCATCCGGCAAAGCAACATTGCTATCAATGCATTGCTAGCGGCCATCTGGACCCGACCGCGAAGAACCAGGATTCAGGCTGTCTTCGTTTTGCGGCCGTTCGTGCCGATCGAAAATCAGACTGTCTGGCTTTGGGAGCAATCCGTGATGATCCGTGCCCATCGGTGGCCCCTTGTCCGCACCGCCAGAGGGCCTGGTCGAGCAGGGCGTCTAAATCAGGGTGTCTGGTTCTTGGCTTGTCCGCACCGCCAGAGGGCCTGGTCGAGCAGGGCGTCTAAATCAGGGTGTCTGGTTCTTGGCGGGGTCTCGAAACGAGCGACGTATGCTATTCTGAGGCAAGCGGAACCGCGTCGGTCGGCCGCTCACGCAACTCGCAAGCGGGGGATGCAACCACCCCGGTGGACTCAAAGCTCCATGAGTGACAAGCACGATCAAGATCCAAGGCTGGACGATCCAAACACCGCCTCCGGGGCGAACGATGCGCACTGCGACCCGTTTTCGAGCCCAGCTTCAGCAAGTCCCCCTCCGGCCGACCCACAACCGACTCCACTTCAAACCGCATCACACGCAACGACCGCCGACGGTGACGAGTTGCTCCTAGGCGCTGACCACCAATTGCCCTTTGACCAGGCCACCGACCTCAGTTCGCTTGAGCCACGGGGCGAGCCGACAGAACGAGCGGGACTGGAAAATGAAACGAGGACGGAAGCGGAACCGGCGGAACAGACGCGGCCGCGCCGCGTCCGGCTGCCGTTGACGCTGTTCATCGTCACTTGCCTGTCGACGTTCTGGGTCGGCGTCAATCACTGGCTGCCTTTTCCGGCGGACGGTGGAGTGCGTCAAGCGCTGCTAGCCCACTGGCAAGAGGGCCTGACTTATATGGGTTGTGTGCTGGCCATCTTGCTCGCTCATGAAATGGGCCATTTCCTGATGACGTTACGTTATGGCATACCAGCCAGCTTCCCCTATTTCATTCCCTTCCCCATTTCCCCGATCGGGACGATGGGCGCAGTGATTGGCATGGACGGGTTGAAGGCTGACCGGAAAGAGCTGTTTGACATCGGCTTGGCAGGACCATTGGCGGGCCTCGTCATAGCGATCCCCATGCTGTGGATTGGCGTCACGAAACTTGATTTCAACCAAGTTGCGTATGGCCCGTTCGCGCTTGACCTGCCCCTCATGGCGCGCATGGCGTTGCACCACATCCAACCGACCGGATACTCGACCGAGAGTGTGGTCTGGTTCAGTAACCTGAACCCTTTTTTCATGGCGGGGTGGGTCGGCCTGCTGATTACCGGCTTGAACATGCTGCCGGTTAGCCAGTTGGATGGCGGCCATGTAGTCTACACGCTGTTCGGGCGCAAGGCACATTGGATTGCCCGCATCTTCATCATCTCGGCGATCCTGATGGTGGCGATCACAGGTCATTGGCGTTGGATTCCCATGATCCTACTCGTCTTGTTCATTGGTCCCGACCATCCGCCGACGCGCGACGACACCGTACCACTGGGCCGATTACGCACGACGCTTGGGTTCGCCGCCATCCTGATCCCCATCTTCTGTTTCCCTGTGCGTTTGATCATCGTCCCCATGTAAGACGTGGTCCGCCGCAAACGCCACATTTGAACACCTTCAAACACCATCTTTCCCCTGGCTGCAATCGGATGCGTGCAATAGCGACGAACAGTGCCAATGCGTTTGGCGGCACGCAATGCCATACCACGCGGTTACTGATCGCGTTGGCAGCGTGGTTGCTTGTCGCGATTGGACCGAGTGTGGCATGCGGCGCGGATTTGCAATCGCCCTCCGGCAACACTCCTGAAACGGGAGCGGTCACAAGCTCGCTAGCCAGTTTTGACAAGCTGATGCGTGAGTTCATCCACGACAACAAGCTGCCGGGCGCCGCTCTGGCGGTCGCAAAGGATGGTCGCCTAGTCTACGCGCGCGGTTTCGGCTACGCGGATATCGACAATCACCAGCCGGTGCAACCCGGCTCGCTCTTTCGCATCGCGAGCATCTCGAAGCCAATCACCGCGGTCGCACTCTTGCAATTGGCCGAGTCGAAAGACAATGAACAAGCAGACAGTCTATTGGATGCGTCGGTCTTCGACTTGCTGACGCACCGCCCTCGCAAGATCGCTGGCGAAGATGTCGACCCGCGGTTGAAACAGATCACAATAAGACAGCTGTTGCAACACCGAGGTGGCTGGGACCGCGCCCAATCGATCGATCCGATGTTCCAGTCTCTTGAAATCGCTACGAACTTGGGAACCACCGCCCCGGCCAAGCCCGACGACATCATCTCGTTTATGCTCACCTGGCAACTCGACTTCACCCCGGGCGAACGTTACGCCTACTCGAATTTTGGCTACTGCGTGCTGGGCCGCGTCATCGAACAAGTAAGCGGGGAAGCGTACGCGACGTACGTCCGCCGGCACCTGCTCCGGCCAATGGGGATCGAGCGTATGCGTATCGGTCGGTCACTGGCACGGCAACGTTGTGCCGGCGAGGTCAAGTATTACACGACTGACAACAAGACGGGGATGGCGGTAGTCGGCACACCGATCGCTCGGCAAGTGCCACGCCCCTACGGAACCTGGTACTTGGAAGCAATGGACGCGCACGGCGGTTGGATCGGGTCGGCCATCGACTTGGTTCGGTTTGGCACTCAGGTACAGCATTGGCGCTCGTCGGGCGTACTGTCGGCCAAGTCGTATCAGGCCATGATCGCACGCCCCTCAGGCAGCGCCGGTTACCACGGGGACGGCAAGCCCAAAGACAGTTACTACGGACTGGGCTGGCAAGTGCGTGAGGTCGGTGACGGCCATAACCTCTGGCATTCGGGGGCCTTGCCCGGAACGTCCACACTGCTGGTCCAACGTCATGACGGGCTTTGCTGGGCGGTACTTTTCAACACCACCTACACCCCTGATGGGAAACGCCCGGCAATCAAAATCGACGGTCTGATTCACAAGGCCGCCGATGCCGTTACGCAATGGCCCCAACACGATCTGTTCCAGGAACTCCAGCAACCACACAATGGCAAGCAATCGTCTGCATCGAAGTCGGATGGGTCTTGATCGACACCCACCACTTTGTGCGGCGAGTGAAGATGATACTGAGCGTCATTGCCGTCCACACCATTTTGATGGGAATCGAAAGCTACTTCGGCGCGCTGAGTAGCTCGGCAACGGCGTGGGTCACCGACAGTCTTGCCACACGATTCTGAAATCGCAAGGTGCCCGCGAGAACGGTGTTTTGGCAGGTAGTATGGCCATAGGCCGTGATCGGCGACCAAGAGCACCGGTCGGCCATAGGTTGCCGAGCCGATTCGTTTGGGCGACAATTGAAGAGCTAGGATCTGGAAACAGCGTTCCCGTAAGACAGCGTTCCCGTAAGACAGCGTTCCCGTAAGGCAGCGTTCCGGCACCAATATCAGTCCCGTGCCAGTATGTGGTCCAGCACACTCCGTGCTGTAAGCGCAACCTAGACACCGTACGGTCCTTGATGCCGTTTGCTGTCCGCCGTTCGGCGCACCCCGCATATCGGAACGATTCGATTCAACCGCAGCGCACCGTATTGCTTCACAAGGAAACAGAATACAT
>JAJRVM010000341.1 GCA_024277285.1 Planctomycetota bacterium | reverse complement strand
CGTGCCGTGGCCAGATAGCAGAAATCAGGCAGCAGAAATCAGGCTGTCTCGGATTGGAACGCAAAAGTCCCGAAGAGCAGAAATCAGGCTGTCTCGGATTGGAACGGATCGGGGCAACTCTGGCCCGGAGGGCCCAAAACAGCCCCTGCCGGGGTCGTCAGACCCCGGAATCTGACAACACGAAACCCACAAAAGTCCCGAAGGGGCGAATCCTGGCATCGGCCAAAATCAGGCTGTCTGGGATTGGTTGGTGGAAAGCGAGTCTGCGATGCGGAATGCCGGAATCGGGAGTGCGGAATGCGGAACAAGAAAACCGAGCCGAACGGCCGTGAGTCCGCTCAAGCGGCAGGAGAATCCTTTTCCTGCCGATCCCGCAAAGCGCAGGAAGGCATCACATTCTGCCGTTTTTCGTAGGCGATGCGATCGGGCAACCCTTCTTTGATACGTTGACGGATCTTCTGGAATTGATAGTAGGCGACCGTCATTTGGGCGACGTATTCGAATCGGCCCGGTCCCAATAATACGGCGCGTGCCAGCATTCGGTAGAGTGGCCATCGCACACCAGGAATGCGCGCGAGTTGGCGCACCATGGAGAAGAAACCACGGTTCAGGCGCGCTTGATCCTGTCGAGCCGGTTTGTGCGCGCGATGGATCTTCATTCGCTTGACGCAACGCAATACGCGATCGCAGTAGCTTTTGGGATGGTAAACCGTTTGCCAGACGTTTTCGTGCTCTCTCAGAATCTCATATCGATCGCGAGTTGTCGTGTATTTAAGCCCACCTAGGGCAACTTGATCGGGCAATTCCCCCTTAACCGTTGGCAGCACCAGTTGATGCTTCTCACCTGGCGCAAACGGCTCGTAGGTGGCCGTGTCCAGCAGTCGGCCTTCCGCCGAGAGCCGACGTGACAATTGCGTATTGGGCAAGGCGGCAAGGAGCGAGACCATGGCGATGGGAATGGCATTGTCTTCGATACACTGTATGATCACATCCCCGGCGCCAGCCGATTCGCCGTCAAATCCGAGGATAAAGCCAGCCGTAATCCCAAGCCCATGAGCATGGATCGTACGGATCCGATCCTGCATCGGTTTGAGCGCATTCATCCGCTTTTGGGTGGTCGCAAGCAGTTTCGGATCAGGCGTTTCGATACCGATAAAGACCGTGCGAAAATCGACAGCCGTCATCGCGGTCATCAGATCTGGATCGTCTGCCAGGTTCAACGATGCCTGGGTCGAAAAGTAAAACGGGTACTTATGGTCGCTGCACCACTGCTTGAGCACCGGCAGCATCGCCTTCACGTCCCGCTTGTTACCAACGAAGTTGTCATCGACAACGTCGATCCAACCGCGGTAGCCGAGGTCATAGAGCGATTCGAGTTCCAGACAAAACTGCTCGGGCGTCTTGGTGCGCGGCTGGCGTCCATACAACTCGATGATGTCACAGAACTCACAGTTGAACGGGCAGCCACGTGAAAATTGCACATTGACTGACAGGTAGTCGTCCAGCTTCAGCAGATCGTAACGTGGGATCGGTGCTTCGTGCATGTCCGGTTTGTCGGCGGCTTGGAACGTGCCGCGCGGGTTGCCTTGCGCGCAGGCGTCCATCCAGATCGGCACCGTCGTCTCTGCCTCGCCCAATACCAGTGCATCGGCCTCGTGATATAACGACGGTTGACTCGTCGCATCCGCTCCGCCGACAATCACGAACTTACCGTCACGGCGCCCACGTTGAATGATCTCGAACATCCCACGTTGCTGGATGATCATACCACCGACGCCAACGATGTCAGCTTCTTGCCATGCAGCCTCGTCCCACGGTGTGCTGTTGAGATCCACCAGCCGTACGTTCCACGACTTAGGGAGTGTGGCAGCGAACGTGATCAACCCCAACGGAATACCCATCGCCTTGCGCTGCACACTTTTACAGACCTCCGTCCAGTTCCAGTAGGCACTCGACGGAAACTGAGGATTGATCAGCAGCAGATTGACCGGATGGTCGGGGCGAATGGTTGCATCACTCAGGGGCATATCGCTGGGTCCTCGTATTCACACCAAGCCGCGTTGGCAGCTCATGCAACCTCGACGACTCCGGTCGTGAGAGTCCATAAACCGCGACTATCCTACGCCTTAGATCGGCAAATACCAAGACAATTGGGAGGAAAAACAGGCTGGGCTTGATTTACACCGCGTTGGCCCGGAGGCAACAAGGAGGGCGCACAGGTCCAGAATCGCAAGTCCAGAGCTGAGCGTCACGAGGCCGTAGGGGGACCGAAACTTCTCACGAAAACGGCTGCACCATGCAACCAGCTTCCATGGTAGGTCGCTGATGGCCCAAAGCCGCCTCGTGAGGTCTTTACCGGGTCGTTGCCGACGAATCACCGGGGTTTGAATGCATTGACCAAGAGCGTGTCATGGCGTTCCGGGCCAAGATTCTACCTTACGCATGCAGTGCCAAAGGAGTGGCATTCGTTAGAATTTCGGACGCGAGCTACTTGCCTGCTAGCGGATCACCCACTTCCTGTTGCCATGCTTGAAGCCGCTGCCGAAGCTCGGCCAACACGCCTGCGCAACGCGGGTCATGGACTCGATCGTGCAGTTCGTGCGAATCGTCACAGACTTCAAACAGCTGGTCGCGGTTTATCTGCGGATAGTGGATCAGTTTCCAACGGTCGGTGCGGATCATCCGTTGTTTATCGCCAAAGTACGCGAAGATGCAGGAATAAACTGAATCGACATCGCCGCGCAGCACGGGCACCAGGCTGCGTCCCTCCACCAACGGGGGAACGCTGACGTCGCAGAGTTCGCAGATCGTGGGGAACAGGTCGCGCAAATAACACTGTGCAGATCGTGTGGCACCGGCAGGAATTCCCGGTCCGCGCATAACCAATGGCACGCCAATGGTATGTTCGTACATGTTCTGCTTGCCACGCAAGCCATGACTGCCGATCGCCAAACCATGATCACTGGTCACGATAACGACCGTAGAATCAGCTCTGCCGTGCGCCGCCAACGCAGCGAGAATTCGTCCCACTTGTTGGTCCAGGTGCGATATCACGGCATAGTAGACGGCCAAATCTTTGCGTACGTCAGAGGGCGTGCGTGGCCAAGGCAGCAACTTCTCATCTCGCCCGTGCAGGTTACCGTGGTCGAACGGGTGTTCCGGCGCGAAATTGGCCGGCAAAGGGATGTCGCGCCAATCGTATTGTCGCTGGAAGCCGCTGGGCATCAGAAGCGGGTCATGGGGTGCGGTAAAATTGACATGCAGAAAGAAGGGACGTGATAAATCGTCTTGCAAGAACTCGATTGCCGCATCCGCAAACTTGCTGCTGATATCGGGCGTTAAACCAACGCCCTCTTGCGGCAACAGTGTCCGCTCAGCGGTTTGAAATATCCAGCCGCGGTAGCCGGTCACAGGCCTGCCATGGTGATCTCGCGAGAAATTCAAGTCGAACTTTCCACCGCCGCCAGCAAAAAGCCCCCGGCATTGCGCGTACCCTCGGCTGCTCGGTCGACCGTCGTTGTGCCATTTTCCAACGTAACAAGTACGGTAGCCGGCCTGCGCAAGTATTTTCCCCAGCAACGGCATATTTGGTTTGATCTTACCACCAAACCCCAACACGCCATTGTGAAATCCGCTTACGCCCGTCATGATCTCAGCACGACTTGGCGTACAGATCGGATTGGGCGAGACAGCGCGCGTGAACACCGTTCCTTGCCGCACCAGGCGGTCGAGCGTCGGTGTCTTGATGATCTTGTTCCCCAACGCGCCGATCGTGTCGCCGCGTTGATCGTCGGTGACGATCAGCAACACGTTGGGCTGGCGGGGGCCCTGTGCAAAAGCGTTACCCGCGGCAATGAGAACCATCAAAAACACGGACCAACATTTCCCATGCCGCACGGCCATTGCAATTCTCTTTCAATGAAATCGATGTAGCCCAAGGCGGCAGGGCCGCCAACCAGCTACGAGCTACCGCTCGGATGCCATCCACCCGCTCCCGTTGGTCGCTGGAATTCTCACAAGAACAACAAGTCGGTTACCCTTAGTAGCCCAAGGCGGCAGGGCCGCCAACCAACTACGAGCTACCGCTCGGATGCCATCCACCCGCTCCCGTTGGTCGCTGGAATTCTCACAAGAACAACAAGTCGGTTACCCTTAGTAGCCCAATGAGCGGAAATCGAGTCCGAGTGAAACACTGACCAAGTTTTGCGACACGTTATCGGGCTGAATGATGGTAAGGTCTGGTGACAGGTCCATTGCGATTCGCGCCCCAGATTCGTGGCGTTAGTTGTCCAGGCCGTTTGTGACGCCTGCTCTCTTGCGGTGCGAAGCGGCCGGAAACACAACTTCGATTTTCTGCGCGGTGCCTTTCTCGGTACCTTTCTCGGTACCTTTCTCACGGCACGGCACTGCGTCAACACTCGCCGCTTTGTTTTTCGTCACGGCAAGCGGGCGCAAGCTCTTCGACGCGGCATGTCGAGCCGGAGGCATCGTGTGGGCCGTTTCGGAAATGGCGAAAGCCGTTCCGCCATCGGCATTGAAATTATCGCAAATCGGTTCGTGCGCGCTCACGCGTGCTGCTTGCCGCAACAATCGACTGATCGGATCACGTCTCGGTTTGCCCGGCATCAACTCCTGCTTTCTCTGGCTCACATCACGAATGACGCACACCTTTTCACACGCCGTTTTCTCGAACAACCTCACACAAAACAGACTAACCTACCGAGTACTTCATTGGCAACCTGAAATTGGCAACCTGGAATCGCAAAAAGGCGACAAGCTGACCGTAATCGGCTGTTCGGCACGGACTCGGACCACACCGCCGAGATCAGTGCGCCCGAAGTCAATGCGTCCGAACGCGACACTCCGTTCCCTGTGCCGAGTCCGCTGTACACATTGCCTTCGAAACGCGACTGGCCTTGCCAGCACCGCCGCGCGTCGTCCGGTCGCGGCACGAGCCGCACACCGATCGACGGATCGATTACAATGCGATTGCGGATTGGGTGCGAGTATGTTCCAATAAAGTGACCGTTTTTCCGTTTTCGCAACCGTTGAGTTGGCTGGCTGTTCGCCGCCACCAGCCGACATCGCCAGATGACGCAGCTGTGAGCTCGCGCCGACATGGAGACTTTGTTGATGCCTGATTCCGTAAACCGTCGCCGTTTCCTGGAACTGAGCGCGGGCACCGGCTTGGCGACGTGTGCCGCCGTTGCTTCGGCCCGACCGCTATCGAGCGCCAATGAGCGTCTTGTGGTCGGAGTGATGGGCGTGAATAACCGTGGCCGTACGTTAGCGGCAGGATTTGCCAAGCAGCCAAACGTCGAAATCGGGTACATTTGCGACGTCGACTCGCGCGCGATCGGTCGCGCGGTGGAAGGTCTGAAAGATCTCCAGTCGAAACGTCCACAGGGCGTTAGGGATTTTCGCCGCATCCTAGACGATTCGAATGTCGACATTCTCATTGTCTCGGCCCCCAACCACTGGCACGCGCCGGCCACGATCATGGCGTGCGGCGCAAAGAAACATGTCTACGTCGAAAAACCGTGCAGCCACAATGCTCAGGAAGGTGAATGGGCCGTTCAGGCCGCGCGCACGAACAACTGCGTGGTGACGATGGGCACGCAGCGGCGCAGCCGTGCGCCGCTGATCGAGGCGATGAAGAAACTGCACGACGGTGTGATTGGCAAAATCACGTACGCGCGCTGCTGGTACGCAAATCGGCGCGGCACAATTGGCCATGGCAAACAGGTGGCCGTGCCCGAGTGGCTCGATTACGAGCTTTGGCAGGGGCCGGCACCACGACGCCCCTTCAAGGACAACATGCTTCACTACAATTGGCATTGGCACTGGCATTGGGGCAACGGCGAAATCGGCAACAACGGCGTGCACTTGCTCGACCTGGCACGCTGGGGAATGGCCGTCGATTTCCCCACACGCGTAACATCCGGGGGCGGGCGTTATCGCTACGACGACGACCAGGAAACGCCGGACACACAGGTCGTGACGTTCGAGTTTGGTAACCGAGCCATCATGTGGGAGGGGACTAGCTGCGATCCACTCGGCGCCGATGGTACGGCCTTCGGTGTGTCGTTCCACGGCGCTGAAGGCTCGATGGCAGTCTTCGACACCGGATACCGAATCTACAACATGCATCGCAAGCAGATAGACGAGTCCCGCGGCCCCGGCGCGGACGCCGAACACTTCGCGAACTTCCTGAGCTGCATTCGTGACGGTGGGCGACCGACGGCTGATATCGAGACGGGGCGCAAGAGTACGCTGCTGTGCCATCTCGGCAATATCGCTCAACGTACGGGTCGCGCGTTGACCATTGATCCCAGCAACGGACACATCTTGCATGACGCCAACGCCACAAAGCTATGGGGGCGCGAATATGCCGAAGGATGGCAACCGAAGGTGTGATGACGTCCGAGCACCAACAGCACAAGACAACGTCCACGGCAGACGGCCAGAGCATCATGTCACTCACCATCGTGACGCGGGGGAATCACGTCACTAATTCAATCGATCGAGGAGAATTAGATGCTGGTATCGAATCACCCCTGGCATTGGTCACTCATTGCATCACGCTATCGCGTCACGGTGTCGGCGTTGTGGATAATGCCGATGATCTGCCTGTTGGCATGCTGGCCCGCGCCCGGCCATTGTCAAGAACGTCCCAAGTTCAACCCGCACAAAGCGCTCGACAAACCGGTACGACCGATTGTGAATCCGAACATCGTGGCGGCAGGGAAGACGGCCGAGCCGATGCGCAATGACGAGTTGGTACTAGGCGTGGTGGTGAACGGCCAGGCACGTGCTTATCCGATCAACATGCTGACAGGCCCGATGCGTGAGATCATCAACGACCGACTGGGAGAACGCGACATCGCGGCAACTTGGTGACATCTTTGCCACAATGGCATCGTGTATGCCAGCCGCGTGGAAGGTCGCAAACTGACACTTGCCGTTTCTGGAATGTTGTGGCAGCGCAGCCTTGTCATGATCGATATGCAAACCAAGTCGCTGTGGAGCCAGTTGCTGGGAGAAGCCATGGAAGGACCACTCGAAGGGAAAGAACTCGAGTCGATCCCTTCGGTGATGACCGATTGGCGGAGCTGGTTGCGTGCTCACCCCACAACGACGGTGTTGGACATGAAACGGACAGCCCAAGTGTTTGTACGTCGCATGTATGCGAACCCGCAACGGTGGGTCGTCGGGATCATCGAAGATGGCACTCCACGTGCGTTCCCAATGGACCAATTACGTAAACAGCCCGTCGTCAACGACCTAGTGAGTGACGTACCTCTGGTATTGGTGTTCGACCGAGACAGTGCCACCACACTGGCCTACCGCCGCCAACTGGACGACCAGACGCTGGAGTTTGCTAAACAGGGAAACCGGATTGTGGACAAACAGACCGGTTCGACCTGGGATTTCTCCTCCGGAAAAGCGATTGACGGTCAACTCAAGGGCAAACAGCTCAAGCCGGTAGTTACTATATTGTCGTATCGCAAACCGTGGAAAATCTTCCACCCGGAGAGTTCCTATTGGCAAGCAAAATGAGTGCCAAACCCATGAGACGTGTTTTGAAGAACGTTTCCAATGCGAACGGTTTTCGTTTCGACTCCTTCGGTGAATCAAGACCGAGCCCTCTTCGGCTGCAAGCCGCCCCTCATCGAGTTTCGCGACCTGTTTTCTTGGGGCATTCTCCCTTTGAACGCGTCGCTGTTTTCTGGCGGAGGATGCGTTAGGTGAAAAACAACTCAGCCCCATCCGTGGGAATCGACCTGGGAACAACGAATTCTGTCATTGCCTACCGTGACTGTTCAGGACGTCCACTGACGATCCTCAATGCGGAAGGCGAACTGACCACGCCAAGCGTCGTCTATTTCCATCCTTCCGCAGTGGTCGTGGGGAAAGAGGCGGCCAAGATGGCGCTGTTCGAACCGCAGCGAGTGGCACAATACGCCAAACGCGATATTGGTAACGCACGGTACCACACTCCCATCTGCGGCCAGGAGCTACCTCCGGAGGTGATCGAAGCGTTAGTGCTACGAAAACTTGCGACCGACGCGCAGATAAAGATGGGCGATTTCCGCAAGGTGGTCGTCACCGTGCCGGCCTACTTTAATGAACCGCGCCGCAAAGCAACGCAAGATGCTGGGCGTTTGGCAGGCCTGAATGTGATCGACATTATCAACGAACCGACGGCGGCGGCCATTGCGTTTGGTGTGCAGGAGGGATTCCTCTCCGAAACCGGCGTCGCTCGATACCGCGAGCGAATCCTGGTCTATGACCTCGGCGGTGGCACTTTTGATGCCACACTCATGGACCTGAACGGCCAGAAATTCTGTACCCTCGGTACCGCCGGCGACGTTCACCTGGGAGGCATCGACTGGAATCAGCGGCTTGCCGACTATCTGGCCACGACGTTTCGCGAGACGCACGACGTCGACGTGCGCAGCGATTCAATCGCGGCGCAAACACTGCTGGCCGAGGCCGAAGATGCCAAACGGGCACTCACGACGCGTAGCGAAGTGATAATCCACCTTGCGTTCGAAGGCCATCGTCTGGCAGTCCGAGTCACGCGTGCGATCTTCGAGCACATGACCGAAGACCTGGTGCAACGCACCTGCTTTACCGTCAATAAACTGTTGCGCGACGCCTCGCTTGAATGGGACGACATAACCCGCGTGCTGTTGGTCGGTGGCTCGACACGTATGCCGATGATTCAGGAGATGCTCCGGCGCGAATCGGGCAAAGAACTCGATCGCTCGTTGTCACCCGACGAGGCAGTGGCCCACGGAGCAGCACTTTACGCCGACCTGCTGTTACACACCGGTGATGCGCAGCGCCCTGACGTTGTCGTAACGAACGTCAACTCACATAATTTGAGCGTCTTGGGAATCGAAAAGGCGACCGGGCGGACGCGGACACGCGTCATGATCCCGCGCAATACTCCCTTGCCTGCCAAAGCGGTCGGCAAATTCGTCACCGCCCAGGACAACCAATCGACGGTGGCAGTCAAAGTGGTCGAAGGAGGAGACGCGAGCGGCAAGAATGCGACGGCGATTGGCAAATGCGTCGTACGCGACCTTCCTCATGGTCTCCCGGCCAAGACGACCGTCGAGGTCAAGTTTCTCTATGCGGCGGATGGCTGCCTTTCGGTCAAAGCGTGGCTGCCCGGTGCCAAACGGGAAGCGCGCCTGACGATCCAGCGCGCCGCCGGCATGTCGGAAAAGGTGTTGCAGATGTGGCAGCAGCGCATCATCAACGGACTACGACTTGAAGAGGAAGAACAGGAACTCGAAACAGCTCGCGAAGCGACTCCTAGCTTCGTTTGTGACAAACCACGTCCGCCCGATCCGGTCACCAAGGCGACCCAAGAAAATGACAGCTTCAGCTCGGTTCCCGAACCGGAGGTCGTCGAATCGCTGTTGGACGAAAGCGAGTCGCTCCAGTCTTCAGAAGTCGCATGGAGTCACTCGGACGACGAACTCCATGACGTTTCGCGTGAAATGCCCCGCACCGCAACTGCTGACCAACCACCGAAGCCCAAACCGAAGCCCACACCGAAGCCCAAACCGGATATCACACCGGATATCACACCGAAGATCGAACCGGAGGTTAAGCCGGTTAATACTTCGAGCGACGAATCGACGGGCGATGGCAGCGATGACGCATTGGGCGATTTCCTGCAGCAGTTCAAGGGCTAGTGTTGTGTTACCGCTTGAACTTCGGAATGGGTGGAGCTGGCGTGAGCGCAGCGATCGCCGCGCAACCCTGGGATATGAAAAACATCACCGCCAAACCCCGCAAGGGTGGCCCCAAAACAGTTAGGACCGCCCCGTAGGGGGCTTTTGGGTTGCGTGGGAAGGCTACCCAGGGTTACGCCAATGCTCGCAAGCTTCGCATTGGCTGCACCCAGGGCTCGTATAGGGCTGTGCCTTCGGCACGTAGCGGACCATAACAAAAATCGAAGCTCGTGAACGGTTATATTCGTGCTTACGCTGGACAACCGGGCGTGTGCGCCGACGATCGAGGGAAGGGGAATCATGTCCGCACAATTTGACCCGTACCACAAGTGGCTTGGCATCCCACCGAAAGATCAACCACCCCATCATTATCGATTGTTGGGAATCGAGCTATTCGAGAGCGATGCGGAGGTGATTGACGCGGCGGCGAATCGAGTGATGGCGTATCTGCACGATATGGCGGTGGGGGATGCGAGTGGGCAGTCGCAAAAGCTGCTCAATGAAATCTCCGCCGCGCGCATCTGCTTGCTCAACCAACAACGCAAGACCGCGTATGACCAGCAGTTAAAGAGCCGTTTGCGCCCCGAGCCGACTGCTCCGGCGGCACCGGCGCCCGCTGCATCGCGCGGCAGGACACCCGTTACCGCACCGCGAGTAGATGGGGTGCGCGGCACATCGAGCGATCATGTCCGCTGGCCGACGTGGACACCGGCAATCGGCGGCATGCTGGTGCTGGGATTGATCGCCGGTTTAGGAATCGTGGTGGTCAACGCGGTGCGGGGAACGAACGAAGGCAGTGCCGAACAGCACAAGGTGAACCAAAGAGGCGTGGCGGGGCGGTCAGACGACGGCGTTACGCAATCAACCACTCTGACTCGCCCCCTGCTGATACTCGATTGGGCACCGGCTGAACGTTTCGACGCCGTACTCGAAATCAACGGCAAACGGCACGCTATTCCCGCCGACGGAGACATCGCAATACCTCTTGATGCTGGCCCGTTTGAATTGCACATTACGCGGCCTGGCTATGAGGATGTTCTGTCGGACGATGTTGTCGCGCGAGGCGAGCAGATTCGCTACAGCCCGTCGTGGAAACCGAAGGAAGCCGATCCGGCGATCGGCGCGCCATTACCGACCGACACGACGACTACCGCATCAACCCCGCGTTCGCCCACAATGGCCTTGCCACGGCCGAACAGGTCAGAATCTCCGTCAAAGCGTTTCGGCACCGGCGCGGAGCACACGCCAACACCACGTCTACCCGATCCCAACCTGGCGCTAGCAGCAAAGAAGCTTCTGTTTCCTCCGTTCCTGGATCTTCCGCCGCATGAACCACACGAGCGTGGCACGACAACGCCTTTGTTGAGCCCCGGACTTCCTCCGCAAGTGCGGCTTCGCCTGGTCGGTGGCGAAACGGTTCTCGATTCCGCAGCGTTACAAATGACGCCGCGCCGCGCCGCAAAGAACGCGCCACGTTACTGGGTCGTACACTATGTCGATCGAACACAACAACGTGCTCAGATCGCCGAATTCGTGGTCGCTGAGGGGACGCTTCGCTTTCGTTGGTCGGCTGACGCGCAGCTGCGCGAGGCGATTCAATTGCGCAACACGCTGTTGGAAATCGACACCGGAAAACAGAATGTATTGCTGCCACTTCGACCACCGGTCAAGGTCGACCCATTGGTCCTTTCGGGGCGTGGCAAGGCGGGCGATTCGGGGATCGGGAGCAATGGCACGGGGCAGGTGAAGATCAACGTAGAGACGCTGCCAGAAATCGCTCGCTTGCGTTTCGAACCGACACGTACTACCGGCGCATCGTCATTTGCCAGACAACGGTTGGCAACGGGATCGGGGCTTGGCAAGAAGTTGATCATCGATCTGGGTGACAACGAGGCGGGGTTCCCATTAAAAGTCGAAGTAGTCTTCCACCCATTGCGCACCGGGGGGCGAGTGGTCGATATTCAATACCGGCTGAGTTATCTGTCTCACGATATGACCGCGAAACCTCTCACACGCAGCAACGTCAACCGGGACCTGGCGTGGCTACGCAAGATCGCGCAACAACGTCGCGTTGCTCAAGCTCAATCGCGCGACGAACTGCAAAAACGCAATGACTATTACACGCAGTTACAAGCTGTCGCTAGTGGCGCGAGCCGGCTGGAATTGCATTTCCGGATCATCCTTCCGATCGAGGGTGACCAGGTCGTTCTGACAGATTCGGAACCGGCAGCGACCGGTTCGTCGCCGCGTACCGCGAATCCAGTCGGTCAACGATAAAGATCATCGTTCCATTGGCCGAACGTGACTTTCATGGTCTTGACCGATGTGTGGCGCAATATCTGGATCTGATTGGCGGGGCGAGGCGTTTTTTTCAGATAGAGTTTCTGCAACTGATCCAAATTGGTGATGCGCTGGTTGTCAAATGTAAGGAGCAAGTCGCCCGCTTGGATCCCCGCCGTTGCCGCCGCCGAGTCGGCTTGGACCTTCTTGACCTTGAGGCCTAGCGGATTCGGTTCGGCCTCGAGTCCCAATTTGCGTTTCGGCTGACGTCCCAGCGCTCGCAGCAAAGGACTGCCCCCACGCACGACCTTGACCTCGACCGTGTCACCCACCTTGTTGCGCGCGATCAGCTTGCGCAAGTCATCAAAGTCCGCAACGTTTTGTTGGTCATACCCGACGATGATGTCGCCTACTTGGACTCCTGCTTTCTGCGCTGCGCTCTGGTCGGTCACACGCTGCACCACACACGGCAAAGGACCTTGTTGGCAACCAACACCCAAAAAGGCACCACGTTTGAAATCGACTTTGACATTGGCTAATTCGGTTTGCAACTCGCTGGCCGCCGCAGCCGTCACATCGGTCCCATAGCACCGGATCATACGTACACTCTTCATTTTCTTCAGGTGCGTCAAGCCAGCATCGGTGACGGGCGAGTACATCAGATCGAGCGCAACGATCGTTTTGAACTCGCTAATGGCCAGGCAAGCCTGGTCGGTAATCCGTGCGTTCTTGATCGCCAAATAGGCCAACCCATCGGCACCGCGCAATGCTTCGATCCAAGCGTCATTTACCTGTGGACCAATGAACGTAACTTTGTACAGGTCGGGCAACCACTTAAGAAGCTGTAGATCCTTCGGTTCGCCTTTCCATGCTGGCCCGATCTCAAGCTCCGTCCGACGGCCCGATGCAAAACCGATCGGCGGAAACCCGCGGAGCACTGCCCCGAGCTTGACAAGCTGATCGACCGTCTGTTTTTGCCGGAGCTTGCTCAAATCCCGAATCGCATTACGTGCCAGCCGTGCCGTCGACCGACGCGGTAAATCTGCGACTTTGCGAAGGACTCGCGCACTCTTCTCCTGCGTCTCCACATCCTTACTGAGCGCCAATTCACGCAACACGTAGATCGCACGCGCGGCAACCTCCAATACACCGGTGTCGGTCGCCTTGGAGAGTGGCCCGATCGCGTTCGCTCCGACCGCCACTAATTTGTCGGTCGCACTTGTGCGAACGGAAAACCGATCGTCGTTCAACTGGTCGATCCACAACAAGATCTGCTCAGCCGAGGCGCTCTCCGGAGAGATAGTCTTCTGGGAGGCAGTCTTCTGGGAATTCGTCTCCGGGAGGGCAGTCCGCGGCGCGCGAGGCGGTTGTGCGTCAAGCGGCAAATTCAGCAGCGCCAGCAAGACGGCCCACAGGGCCCAACGAAACGACCCGCTACGAAAGATCGCTGACGCTCGGCTTACCATATCCACCTCGTTGCCCAAATTCAGGAAGGTGTCTTGGGAGTACTGGCCCGTGGCCAGACCACCTGCCACGATCGTCGCTCGGCCGGAATACAGCAATTGCCAAGAAACGCTCCATGCTTCGATCCTCCAGCCCATCACTGAACACCATTCTAGCGCATCGTCGGCTCATTCCCAAGCGACCGAGCCGTCTGAATTGCCCGAAATCTCACGGCAATCCGGCGCGCGCAGTGTGAAACAACGCTTCGCGTCGGTCACACTGCGGAAAATCGCTTAGAATTGGTCAAGAAATAAGTGACCGTTTACGATTTCATTTATTCCTTGTATTAGCGTCTATTAGCGTTCATTAGCGGTTAACTACTTTGGAGCTCGTGAACGGTCACGGAAATACCAGTCTTCCCACGGATGGCGTGGGGAACAAGACAGTCCGTAATCCTTGAACAAACACGACCGTCATTGATTCGTCGAACCTTAGAACCTTTCCCCAACCTGGTTAACGTCCCGGATTTTCGGTATTGGGCAACGCTGCCGGTAGTTTTGTGACACGTTCCTCGTTCTGCTCCAACATTCGACGTGGAAATCGAACCGATTGTGCGTTGAGAACCGTTTTCAAAACGCGTTCTATGCCGCCTCTTTGGACTGATACAGGTAAGGATTGAGTGTGGGATCGTTGTACATCTTGAATTGTCGATACGTCTTATGGCGTTTGCGACCTGATGAGATATCACCCAACAGCAGCTGGAGACTCCGGGCCAAGTCGGCACGTTGTTCGAGGCAAACCGCGCGCTTCGCTTTCACCGATTGCCGGTGAGCTACATTCACGTCGCGGCGCTGCAGTTGCTCGTCGAGGTGAAAAATGCGTAGTGCCAAGATGGCCAGGCGGTCGACCACACTACCTGGTGTCTCGGTATTGAGTGGCGCGTTATCGGCCGCACTGGCCCCAGTGCGTTGTAATGCGACCGAAATCCAATCGTCCATCAGCTCAATATGATCGTTGCGCTGCTGGTTCAGTTTGTCGATGTTCCGTTTGACCTGAGCGAGTTCCGCATCCGCGGCATCGGGACTGCGCGCGATGTCCTCCTGGTGCCACAAGCGATAGTTGAGCGAACATTGGTGGCAAGCGATGTGCATGAATCCTGCATGAGGATTGTCAATATCCTGCCGGTGCCAACGTTCAACAGCGGACTGGTGCATGCACAGAATTTCGTCAACGTCAATGATCATTCTCTACCACCTCCCATTACGGGCACTCTCGGACAACGTGCCCCGGTCCGGCCAACACGGCCGAGCCGGGGAATGAATCGGGCGGATTGTACGAGCGAACGACCCCGACGCTCAAGAGAGAATGGGAGGTCTACAGCGGATAGGCGCAACTACTGTGGCGATTTTCGTGGCGTTTGCTCGCCAAACCCGCCGGTGGCGGCCGAAATGCCGTGGGGCCATCTCGTCCTGCAGGAGCCGAGCTCCCAGACGCAACGGGGACGCCGAAACAAACGGACCGGACCGGGGTTGAGTAGGCTGGGAGCCGAAGTTTCGCTGCCGTCGTGCAGTTGTTGGCAACTTGGAGGTCTCGATTCGGCAGGCTGCCGTGGCATTGGACGACAAGCCGGGCGGGCGGGATAAACGCATCACGATCGGATTTTCCATGCCATCGGACACACCCGATAGTGGTAATTTGGGGCGGTTTGGTCTAGTCTGGATGGTAACACACTGAATCGTCCGCTCAGCGGGACAAATGCCCAGCGGTGGATGGAACATTGCCAGTGTGGCCCCCCCGAGCGAGGTTGCACGCGAGCGTTTTTTTTGAAGTCGTCCCCCACCGGCCGATTGGCCAGATTCGCCTGGGCCCCACCTACTTGTCCAACGTGAGTAAGATGAGGACCTTCCCAGGAACGCGGACTGGCGCCGCGAACGTACAATTCCATTTTTGCAATGGGAGCGTTGTAAAACATGAGCGTCCTGCAGTCAAACCAAGGGACGAGTATCGCCCCAGCGGGCGACAATCCGGTCCCGGACACGGGGCAAACACCGGTCCCCCCGACGTGGGGCGTGAAACGCCGGTTTTGGATCTTGCCATTGATCGTCGTCACGGCCGTGGGTGCGTTAGCGGTCGGATGGAACATGCTGATGGGTGGCGGCGCCAAGGCACCTGACACGTTGGTTTACTACACCGTGCGACGCAGTACGTTACCGATCACCGTAACCGAACGTGGCAACTTGGAGAGTCAGAACACGGAAGAGATCACGTGCGAAGTCGAGAACTTTGGCGGCGACCGATCGGGCGTAACGGGAACACAAATCTTGTTTATTGTAGCCAATGGCTGCTCGGTCAAGACGGGCGACCTTTTGGTGGAGCTCGATTCAGCGCCGTTGAAAGAGCGACTCGATACTCAGTTCTTGGCGTTGCAGCGTGCCGAAGCCGAGCGGATTCAGGCCGAGTCCAGATTCAAGAACCAACAGACGCAGAACGAGACCAACTTGGCAGAAGCCGAATTGCGTGTTGAGCTGACGAAGTTGGGCCTTGACTCATACCAGGATGAAACAGGCGGTACGTTTCAGATCGAGCTGCAGAATATCGAGATGGAAGTACAAACGGCGCGCGCTCAACAGTTGATCGCCAAGACCAATCGTGACGCGATCGAACAACTCCACAAATTGGGGTACAAGAGTAAAGGCGATTACGAGGCATCAAAACTTGCGTTGCTCAAGGCCAACTCGGACCTGGCCAGTCAGATGGCGCGTTCGCGGCAACTGCAAGACTATACCTACCGGATGGAGAAGCTCGACCGACAGGGCAAATTTGACACGGCACAGCGTGCACTTACGCAAGTCACACGGAACAACGAATCCGAATTAGCTCAGGCTAAAGCGACATACGACAGCGCCAAACGTGCGTACGACAAGGAAAAGGAGCGGTACGACCGCTACACGCAACAGCTCGAAAAATGCAAGATCTACGCCCCGCAAGATGGCATGGTCGCCTACGCGATGGAGAGTGGCCGTCGCGGTGGCGGCAGCGTGATTGAAGAAGGAGCCTTCGTGCGCCAGCGTCAAAAGATCTTGACGATCCCCGACCTGAC
The DNA here is from genome assembly GCA_024277285.1 of Planctomycetota bacterium. The sequence continues at coordinate 6,805 of JAJRVM010000341.1, read as the reverse complement.
CAGCATGCAGGTCAGCACGGCCGTGCATGAAAGCGTATTGGACCAGGTACACAAAGGACTCAAGACGGTCGTCCGTGTCGATGCGTTTCCCGAACGCAGCTATCAAGGCTCCGTACAGAGTGTCGCTGTGTTGCCCGACCAAGGTGGCTGGCTGGCGTCCGACACGAAAGTCTACAAGACGATTGTTACGATTGACGAAGAAGTACGGCGTTTGAAACCTGGCATGACCGCCGTCGTCGAAATCGATGTCGAGAAACTGACGAACATCATTAGCGTGCCGATTCAAGCAATCATTCAACGGGGCGCTTCGAATTGGTGTTATGTCAACGAACAGGGCACATTGGCGCGCCACAAAGTGACGTTGGGCAAGACGAACGACAAATTTGTCGAAATCAAGGAAGGGCTGAAAGAAGGCGATATCGCCGTATTGAATCCGACCAGCCTGGTGGATGAGGAATTATCCAAGAGAGAAGACGCCGAGAAGACTGCCAAAGAAGGCCAGGCGGGCGACCCGGATGCTGCGGCAACCGAAATGCCAAAGCGAACGCCGCCGGTCCAAACCCCTGCCAGCAAAGGCATGGCGGGCAAGCGACCGAAAGGCAAATCGTCGATGGGCAAATCAGGAACGAGCAAATCAGGAACGGGGCGGCCTGGCGCCAAGCGGCGACTCAAACAAGGCGCCGCAACGCGCAAAGAAGGCGCTGGCAATTCGGCAAAAAAGTAACGGCACCACCCATGTGACAGAGTATTTGATCGAACGTCCCATACAACGATGAGCGTGCCCGGACTCAGAGCCAGAAATAGAAACATATCGCCTCATCGTGGCGCGTCGACGTGAGCCATAGCAGCAAAGCGCAGCGCGATAGAAACCTCGAATCGTTCATCATGAGACTGCTACTTTCCCCCAACCGTGCGATCGGTACGACCGCTGGCCCTGCAACAAGACCACGACGGAACCACCCTGACGGCTCAGGCCGATCGCATTAACTGACGAGATAATAGAACAAACTCATGTGGTGGGTCACTCTTCAACTAGGCGTCCGCAATCTGCTGTTGCACAAGCTGCGCAGCTTTCTGACCATGCTCGGCACGATTCTCGGCGTCGGATCGGTGATTGCCATGTTGGCGATCGGCGAAGGCTCCAAACGCAAGGCAGTCGAACAGATTCGACAGCTTGGCGCCAACAACGTCATCATTCGCAGCATCAAGCCTGAAGCGGAAAACGAATCAGGCGACTCGAGCAGCGGCACGTCCCAGCAATCATCGAGTCGAGTGCTGGAGTACGGATTGAAGTACCGCGACCTTGAACGGCTACGGGACACGTTGCCGACCGTCGATCACTCGCTGCCCATCTCGCTGTTACGCAAGGACGCCCAACACGGTCGGCGCCGGATCACCAATGCGCGCATTTTGGGAACCACTCCGATCATCTTGAAGGTCAAGAACTTGCACTTGCAACGTGGCCGGTTCTTGACCGATACCGATTTGCGCATCATGTCCAACGTGTGCGTCTTGGCGGCCGGTTCTGCGCAACGATTGTTTGGATTTGAGGACCCGCTCGAAAAAGATCTCCTCCTGGGCGCAAATGCCTACCGTGTGGTCGGTATATTGAGATCTCAGTCGAGTGGTGCGGAACAACCTGGAGCGATCGGCCAAGCCAACTTCGACAACGATATCTACATCCCGCTAACCGCCGCGCGCAGCCGGTTTGGTGAGTTGCAGATGATTATCCGAGCTGGTTCGATCGAGTTCGAGCGAACGCAACTCAGCGAGATCACGTTGACGGTGGCGAACGAGGCGATGGTAAGTCAAACGGCGGATATGGCGCGGACGATCTTGGCAAAGTCGCACCCACGCGGCAACGATTTCGAAATCCAGGTGCCGTTGGAGTTATTGCGTCAGGCTGAGCAGGAGAAAGCCATCTGGAACCTGGTGCTCGGATCGATCGCGGGAATCTCCTTGCTGGTCGGCGGTATCGGGATCATGAATATCATGTTGGCCACCGTCACCGAACGAACTCGCGAAATTGGGATTCGCCGCGCCTTGGGTGCGCGGCGCCGCGATATCACGTCGCAGTTCCTGGTCGAAACCACCGTCCTCTCATCCACCGGCGGTCTATTGGGGATCGTCGTGGGAATCGTTATTCCCATGATTGTGACGAAAATGTCGGAGATCGAGACGGTGCTCAGTTGGTGGGCGGTCCTGCTGGCGTTCAGCATCTCGGTCGCCACCGGTATCATGTTCGGCATGTATCCGGCACGCCGCGCGGCCATGATGGACCCGATCGAAGCGTTGCGCCACGAATAGCGAATGGAACGAGATGCAACAGTTACTCTCTCCGGTCTGCCTGATACTGTGCCTGGCGCTGTCGGTCACGGCCTTCGCGCTTTTGGCCACCGACGCTCCCGAACCGAGCATCCAACTGCACGCGGCCCGAGTCGAAGGTGCCGAGGACCGGGAGAAGGTGTTGGAGCGTGATTTACAACGCCGCATCTGGGTGCGCCGCGCGGTGATCGGCGTCCTGTTCGTTGCTGCCTTCGCCTCCGGTGTAGCAGGATTCTCGAGTATTGGTGGATCACGTCGCAACTAGCCCGTCGCAACTAGCCCGTCGCAACTGGCCCGTCGCAACTGGCCCCAACACAACTGGCCCGACCCAATCGACTCACTTGGCGACAGGCGTTGCTTCCAGATCGGGCTGTTCACCACGCTGCAGCGAACCCGCGTGGGCACCCGGAGGTGGATAGTGGAGCATGCGACGCAGCTCGTGTGACGGCTTCAAATAGGTTGGGAACGTACCGTAGGCGGCGCCCGCGTTCCACGGGTAAACACCGTTCGGCTCGGGTTGGTACTTCGGATCATTGATTTCCGGCCAATAGCCGATATCGTCGAGCATCATGACTTCCAACTCGAACGCAAAACGGGCGCGCTCGGTGATGTACCCGATGCGCGCGTCCACCATGTCCCCCAAAGCTGTGCGTGCCGCGTTATACGCGTCAAGCAGGTCCGCAGCGCGAACGCCGGGAATCCCCAGAATCAACTGCAACTGGGTACTGATTACTTGTTCCTGAGCCAAGGCGGCAACGTCGACCGAGATCGGGTATTGGACCCGAATCTGTGCCAAGTTACGCATCTCACGCCGCACGTTCCGTTTGATGTTGTCCTCGAACAACATCAAGTTGCGGAGCCCCGCGTTGTAGTTGATTAACGAACGCCGATACGCATTGCGTTCTGCTTTGCGGTTGACCGGCAAGTCCCAAGTCACTCGCAGACGAGTATTGGCGTTGTCGGTCGAGAAATTGAAGGGTCGGTTCGTATCGGTGCCGATCCGCTGACTGGCGCTCAGCGTCAGGTTCGATTTCAGAGCGTCTGCGGCGAATTTGATATCACGCCAGTTGTCGGCCAACGTACCTCGCTCGTTCATCAAATCGAGACGTTGCACTAAGGCGGTGATCATCGCCTCATCAACGCTGATATCGATCCGTGGCAAACCGCTCCCTGCCCCTTCAAACACATTTCGCGTAAAGCTGATCAGTCGGTCGGTTCGTTCTAGTGTGGCGTTCAGATCGACGCGGGTCACTTGCACGCCAAACAGCCGCTCGTCAAGATCTTGTGAGACGGTTTCTGATTCGGAAAGCACGATGGTGGCGGCATCCAACAGGGCGATGATGACCTCGTCATCCGAAACCTCATCTTGTTGGGGAGTCCCATCACCGGGTGCCGCGTCAGGCTTTGGATTCGCTTGCGGCTGTTCCTTCTCGGGAACGGGCTTTTCGGGAATGAGTGGCGTCTCACTGCGTGCCTGATTGATCAAGTGAAGAACATGTTGTTTGTCCGGCTGCGGTTTCAGGAATTCGTCAGCAGCATTAAGCAGGATCTGGAACCGATCGGTCATCGATTGCCATTTTGAACGATCCTGCCTCTCGGCGGCATGGTCGTGCCCCAACGCGGCCGCATAGTCGAGTTGTCGATCGATCAACATCAATTCACTCTCGATCACTTCGACCTGGTGTTGCAGGATCAAAATGCGTTGTTTGGGCGGTGTTGCGGTCTGCGCATCGGCCAGCATTTTCCGTTCGGTCAACAGATCAAGTCGCGCCGCGTCGAGCCGAAACATGGCGCGTTCTTTGAAGATTTCCCGAGCGGAAGTCGTATCGCCGGCAATCTTGCTGCGTTCCCACAACCACTTGATCAATCGTTCGGAGAGCGAATAGTCGGCGGTCAAGATATCGCTATGCACTTCCTCTCCGGCGCTGTTGCGCAGCTTTTTCAACCGGCTCAGCCAACGTTGCGCCTGGGCCTGATTCACCTCGATCATGTCGCGCAATGTCAACTGAGCTAGTTCGTCCAGCTTGACGTTGATCTTCGTTTCCGTCGGGACACCAATCGTAATCTTCATATTGTCGAGCAGTTGCTCGAGTGTGTTGCAATCGCGGATCAGGCTGGCGAGTGCTTGCAACGCCGACCGTTCAAATTGGTTCAGGAAGATAACGTTGGGGGCAGACGAGACGCCCGATTCAACTTCGGCGGCAGCTTGCTGAAAGGTCCGTACACGTGCGAAGTAGTTTTGTGCCGCAATTTCAATCCGCCGGTAGTTGCGTATGACGTTGTAATAGTCGTCGGAAACGTCAAGAAAGAATTGCTTGCGAAAACGGGCGAAATCGCGTGCCTGATAGACCAGATTGCGTTCCGACTGAATGAGCGGTTCCAACAGAATGTCGCGTTGAAAAACGCGTTGCGTAATGTCAAACAGCAATTCGGTGCTGATGTCAGCGGCAAAGCCGCGTGGCCCATTGAATGTCAAGAGCACGTCGTTGGCGAATCGTCCCACCAGTGTCCCACCGGTTGCCAGCGCCTTATCGCCCGAAAACGTGCTCGGAACGGCCAGCGTGTTCACCGTCGTCCCATTAAACCGTGCGTGCGTATAGGTCGTGTCAACGGTCGCTCCACGTACCGATAACTTGGTCGCATAGGCGAATCGCTGTAGCGCCACGTCCAAAGCGGCTTGATACAACAGCTCCTTCTGACGCTGATAGTCACGACTGTTGATCAGTGCCAACTCAAACAGGTCGGGCAGTGTCATGCGCGGCGAGTCGTCGAGTAGATCCGCGCCAGGTTCGTGATTGAACGCCTCGGAGTATTCCACACGCACACTCTCAAAGTCGAGCATCAAGCCCAGGCAGTTCGCTGGTATTTCGTCCCAGAACCGTCGGCTAATCGGCTGTACTTTCAGCCCCTTGACCTTGAGACGCGACCGGCTGAGTGATTGGATGAACTCGAGGAAAGGATCGGTCGCTGGCTGGTTGCCATCACTTGGTGCGGCTGAGTCTTGTTGATACGCTGCCAGTTGAATACCCTGCGACGGTGCCCCGACCTGGTCCCCATGGCGTGGTGCGCTGCCAGGGGCGGTTCCATACCCGTTTGCCAAAAAGCCGTTCGGGTCGAACAGGCTCGATTGGAAGGCGTGCTCCCGAGTGCTACCTGCTTGCGACGGATTCAAACGAGTCAGCTGTGGTGCGGATGGCGCAACGCTCGGCAACCGCGTAATCTCCGGGGTCGCCGCATCAGGTGGCAGCGGCGGGAGCGGCAATTCGGGCTCGCCCGGGTCGTCGCGTTGCCCCTCAATCCGCTCCGGCTGCGTGCCGGGCAGCGGCTCCGGTTGCCATTCGTTACGGCGGTTGCCGAGTTCCGGAAGCTGGTACTGATACAATTGAGGACCGGCTGGAGGCAGTGTGGGAAAATCAGCGTCCGTCGGATCGAAAAAGCGGCTGCGGGGATCGGGTTGGATCGTGTAAGACGACGGAACTTCCCAAGGCGTATTGACCGACTTCTCGCGCACCAGGTAATGGGCCTCGCGATCCGCCTGGCGTCGATAGAGCGTGCGTGTGCAGCCACCCGGAAGTACCGTTGCTGCCAGCAGCAGCAACGCGATCCATTTGGAACCTGCCACACATTCGGCTTGACGCGCATGACGACTCGGCATCGGCTGTGCCCACCGGTAGTCTTGTGACAGGTTTTTGAGGTTCATATGCCGTTGCCACCAATTTGTCATGCTGGCACATCGATGTGCTCAAAGGTCTCAGATCGTGCGGTGACCTTCCATTGGTGCGGCCAGTGTGCCGTTGCGGCCGTCACCGAAAGCTCGCTCTTTGAGCAGCGGGGAGCACATCGCCGGGAATCACGTCTTAACCGTGTCCCATGCCGAGTGTAAGCGGCGTATTGTCGGACACTTTGCGCAAGGGCAAATTAGCCAGACACCAATTCGTACATCGACCCGCCAGATGCACCGACTTTAGCGGTTCTGCCGGTCACCACGCTCGCCCCCGTGGTGGGGAGCTCTTACGGCACGTCCAACGTGCCCCAACCCGGGCACGAACCTGGACACCCGAGCCCGACCGATGTGGAGGTGTTGTTGTGGCTGCTCGAAGCTCGGATACAATGAACCAATGAGCGTTGGCTTGGCACACGTGGGAACGCAGTGTTATCGATCGGTTGCTCAGGTGCCAACCCAACACCTTCAAGCCCCCTCGTTCAGCGAAGTGGCGACACACCAAAGATGGCCAGTATCAACAACAACGACGAGGGATGCACCGACAACCAAAGTGGGGGTAGCACTACACGGTGTTTCAACAAGCTTGAACTATTGCTTGGTGCCCCGGCGTAGAAACGCCAAGAGAACCTATTGCTTCCGGGTGGCTGTTGTTGCCCTGTGGCAAGGTGCGGTCGAGCTGGCACGCTGCATGGAATGACGCCGGTTGAATCGGTAGTGCCTTTGGGCAGGTGGCCGCAACGGGTGGGTGAAGAAGTT
>JAJRVM010000340.1 GCA_024277285.1 Planctomycetota bacterium | reverse complement strand
TATGCTTGACACCAGAATAAACTCGCGGCTGCGAATCGGATCGATGTCGATTCCCAGCAGTGCCAACAACCCGGCGGCAGCCGACGCGACACGATCGCGGAACGCATCAATATCGTCGACGATCGCGGCGGCCGGAGCCGTGAACGACTTGAGCACCGTCAGCGGCAGCCCCGCACTGCTACCGGGCGTGTAGATCGCCATGTCGACCGCATTGCGAAACCGCTCGATCCGCGCTCCATCCTGTCCCCATTCCGCCAATCCCTGGCGCCACGTGTCGGCCGTCTGCTGCGCGAACTGATCGGGAGTCTGTTCCTTCCGCGCCGCCGCCGATTCGTCGATCCAAGGCCTGAAATCCTCCGCGCGAAGTTGGGGAAAGGTCAACAGCAGATTGCTAATGTCTCCCTTCGGATCGACCACGATCGCCGGAATGCCATCAAGCCCCGCTTCTTCCAACAATGACAGGCATAGTCCCGTCTTGCCGCTGCCCGTCATGCCGACACAAAGCGCGTGCGTCGTCAGATCCTTGGCATCATAGAGCAGATCTTCCGAGCTCGTCTTACGCGACTCGACATCTCTCACGCGTCCCAAATAAAACGTACCCAGTTTCTCGAATGACTGCTCCACCACGCATACTCCTCAGTCGACGGTGCCAACTTCAATTCAAGAACGACGGTACCATCTTAATGCAACAGGGCCACAACCCAAAGCAGCCTGGCGCTCATGAAGCGTCTAATCCCGATGTCGCCGATAACGTGATCGGCACGTCGCGCGCCGAGCTGCTCTTCCGCGCGAACTTGAAAGTGCTGCAGGTCGCCAACTCGGTAAGCGAATATCTGCTCACGTTGCTTCGCCGCTGAGGAGCATTTCCGCGTTTGCCACGTGTTTCCTCAACGTGCGCGGTTGATCGAACGAGTCCACTCGCTCTATGATGGGATCTCGTGTCGATTTCCACTTGGGAATTATGGTCAACGTTGCCGAACAATCCAAGTCCACTTCCTTTCACCGAACCGTTGAGATCATACGATGAACAATGGTCACTGCCACGCATTCGCTTCGGCACTTTCCACGCATTCCGACCTGGCACAAGCGATTCACGAAGTGTGTCACGACGCCTTGACGAAGCTTGACGGTGCTCCGCACGTGGCCGTTCTGTTCATTTCGACCGAGTACCCAGCCATTGACGCCAGCATCGCACAACAGCTTGGTGACTTACTCGGCCCGACCGCGCTGATCGGCACCACAGCCGAATCGGTCGTCGGTGTCGGCCAGGAGGTCGAACAGCAACCTGCTGTTTCACTTTGGCTCGCGCAGCTCGGCGATACCGATATCACCTCGATGTACCTGCAATTGGAGCGCACTTCGGACGGAGCCAGCATTGTGGGGTGGCCTGATTCGCTGGCAGATCAGTGGCCCGAAGACGCGCTGATGCTGCTGCTAGGCGATCCCTTCAGCTTCCCTGCCGACGTGATGCTCGAGCGGTTGAATGAAGATCGCCCCGGTACGTGTGTTGTGGGTGGAATGGCCAGCGGCGGTGCCGCACCGGGTGACAGCCGGCTGTTCTTCGGCCCCGAACTACACACTTCCGGTGCCGTGGCGATTATGCTCAGCGGGTCGCTCACAACCACCACCGTCGTTTCGCAAGGCTGTCGCCCTATTGGCCAACACCTGATCGTGACCAAGACCGAGGGCAATCTGGTGCAACAGATTGGTGGCAAACCGGCGCTGCTGCAGCTGAAGGAAATCTTCGACACCTTATCGACCAGCGAACAACAAATGGTCCAAAATGGCTTGCACCTGGGACGGGTTGTCAATGCGTATCAAGACCACTTTGAACAGGGCGATTTTCTGGTCCGCAACGTAACGGGGATCGATCCGAACGACGGCACGATCGCGGTGGGGGATTTCTTTCGCCCCGGCCAAACCGTTCAGTTTCATGTGCGGGACCATGTGACGGCAGACGAAGAGATGCGTCAATTGCTTGCCGCCGTGCGCGACGGAGCCCGACCCACACCACAGGCAGGCCTCTTATTCACCTGCAACGGACGTGGCTCGCGGCTCTTCCCCGAACCGCATCACGACGCAGCGCTCATCCAGAAGTATTTTGGTGACATCCCACTGGCCGGCTTCTTTGCCGCCGGCGAACTCGGCCCGGTGTCCGGCACTAACTTCATGCACGGATTCACTGCCAGCACCGTGTTGTTCCATTGAGTGTGATGCCCTTGAAAATAAGCGCCGTCGGGCTTATCCCGGCAGAGAGCACGACTGATCAACTACAAGCAACACGCCGAATCAATCGGTCCGAACGCGCACCTTGGGGAGGCGTTGATCAAGCGATCTGAGCCGCGAGCGTGGCATCGTCCGGTGACTGGCGCGCGCGTCAAGATACTCCAACTCCGGCAAGTCCTCCAAGTACTTGAACGCTTCACTACTGATGAAGTGATTCTTCAGCGAGAGACGAGTGAGATTCTTCATCTCGCCCAGAAAAGGCATACCCGCATCTTTGATGCCATACAGCCACAGTTCGGTGAGTTGCGTGAGGCCCGTGAGATGCCGAAGCGACGCTGAATCCTTCAGGGAGTGCATTGCCCCAAGAATCCGCAGCGTTTTCAAACTCGTGAGTTGCGACAATACCTGCAAGTGTTCGGTGTTCAATGGGCCGCAATGCAGTTCCAGGTATTCAAGTTTCTTCAGTCGCCCTAACGGCGCAAGCGCCGCAGGCGAGATCCCGGATGGCAAGACACATGTCAAACGCCGGAGGTCTCGCATTTCGCCCAGCCGACGGATGGCAACGGCGCCGACCAACGAGCCGGAAGCACGATACGCCTTCATCTCTAATTCTTCCAATCCGGAAACGAATCGGAGGTTATCCCAGTCACGATCAGGCGATACTGGAACAGCTACCTTCAGCCGCTTGATCGTCGGCAGGTATCGGAGCAGGTTGAGTTGGAAGCCGCCCTTCCCGCAATGCAAGTCAACGCGTCGTGGGCCGATCCCTTCGACCGTCTCGACTCTCAGCCCCCAGTATTCGAACTCGGCCGATCCCACACCAATTTCCAATGTCTGAGTGACCACTTCGGCTGCCGGACGAGGCGACTTAAGTACGAGGTAACGACAATCGAACGCTTGAGAGCCCCAGCGCAAACCTGACGCGGTGATGTCGCGGCCCGAGATGTGTAAGCCCCGAGAACAGGGAGTTTCGAGAAGACGAGCCAACCCAGTGTTGGTTATCGTTCCCGAGCCCATTGGGACATCAATTCCGTCCAGTCCAGTTCCGGCAACCGCGTCGCTCACGTTCAAGAATGCACGCTTGAAGAAACGGAGCCCTGCCAGGTTCATGGCGCCCGCATCAGTCAAGTATAAGTCGATCGCTTCATGTGATGGCGGGCCAAGAAGACGCGTCAAACTCGGCAACCGCGAGAGCATCTCCACAGCCTCATCATCCAGAGGCACATGAAGCCCGAGAGCCTCAAGCCGTCGCATAGCCAGCAAGTGGCTGAGAACATCTGCCGTCACGCGGGTCTCGCGCAAGTCCAATTCACGCAGGTCGATAAGCCCCGAAAGATGAGCCACTCCACGGTCCGTAACTCTCGCTGACCTCAACGACAGCGTCTGCAACTGACAAAGCACACCGAGATGCTTCAAACCACGATCACGAATCGATGCATGCAAAAAGGCCAGGTCTTCGAGTCGCGTCATGCGACTCAATGGTCGCCAGTCGCCTTGTGCCGCCTGAATCCGTTCGAAATAGAGTTGGCGAAGATTCGGAAGCTGCGTCAAATACCACAGATTACCAGCCCCAATCGAGGATCGTTCGACCCAAAGTGTTTCCAGATCATGAAACTGCGGCAGCACTGAGAACCCCGTAGATGTCACGTCCTGGACCATCAACGTGCGAATCCGCAACTGCGGTAGTGCTGCCAGATGCGTGAGCGAATCATCATCGAGCGTGAAAGAAAAGTAGAGTGTTCGCAGATTGGTCGCGCCACGCAAATGTTTCAGGCATTGGCTCGACAAGCGGCTGGTAACGCCGGGAGGCAAGAGTTGATGCGCAAGTGGAGCAAAGACACCGACCGACGGACGACGAACTGATTGGGAGCCAAATGCGTAATAGCCGGCATGAATATCAAGAACCTTCAAAGCCTTGAGCCGCCCAATATGCCGCAGACCGTCATCGGTAATGTTCGTTCCCCATAGCGACAAACGCTCGAGAGCTTGGAGATCCCGAAGATGCTCAAGACCTTGGTCACCAATCGGGTTGCCGGCCAGGTACAACCTCTGCAGGCGAGTCATCGCCCGTACGTGTTTCAGGTCGCTGTCCCGCAATCTGCAATGCTCCGCATGAATCGCAACACACTCGCGCAACATCTCATCGTCAAGGAACAACCGTGGGAGCGTCATCAACCACGCTGGCCGTGCGGGTCGCCAGACCAACTTAAGACCCATCGCGGATAACGCCACACCCGCCTCGTGCTGCCGCAAATAGGGTCGCACCTTGATATGGTAGAATCCGAGCCCCAAAGCGCAGAGCGTCGTCAGCAGCAGCAGGGTTCGCAAGCGAAACTGCACGAAACGTCGGGATCGTCGCACCATTGCTCTTGTTCCGGCTCACTTGAACTGCAATGTACTTTCGGAAGAAGCGCCAAGGCAAAGCAATAACAAAGCAATAAGACAGTCTACCATCATTCTCGAGAAAGCGGTGGCTCAGCCTAAAAGGCCACGCTGAGACGGCCGCATTTGCTGATTCAGGAACCGCTGAATCGCTGTTTGTTGTGAAAACCTTGTGGCAAGAGTTGGTTCTCGGTAGCGGCGACGCGCTCCATTGCCTGGCCGGCTATCCAGCCCACACTCACTCACACTCTGATCCACCTGCCTTCGTGGCCGCTCTGCCCAATCGCTTCGATCACCCGCATGTTCAACACGGCGTCATCCAGGGGAGTGGGTACCGGTGTATCGTTCAGGATAGTTCGCGCGAAAAGGTCTCCCTGGAGCGTGTACTGGTCGCACGTGTCGAGCTCGATCTCGTCAATCTCGTTGTCGTGTTGGTACCACATTTTGCAAGGGCGATCGGATGGTGCATTGAATGGGATCTCGATTTCCACACGTCCCGTGGTGCCGAAAATGTTGACACGTTGGTACGGTGCCAGCTGTGTCGAGCTGGTGAATGTCGATGTACCTGAACCGAAGTCCAGAATCGCCGAGGCGATGCGGTCTGTCTTGAAACGGGGATCGTACTCGACCACACCCAGTACGCGTTCTGGTTCGGAGCCAAAGATGAAGCGTGACAACGAGATCGGATAGCAGCCGATATCCATCAAGCTACCACCTCCAATGCTGGCATCGTTGCGTATGTTATCAGGATCATCGTTGAAGTAGGAGAAGAACGACTGGATTGTCCGCAGTGTACCGATCTGGCCGTCGCGAACGAGTTCGCGAGCACGTTGCCATTGCGGATGGTGCCGGAACATGAACGCTTCCATCACTTTGAGATGGGGAAACGCCTGGGCCACGTCCACCAAGCTCTGAGCCTCCTTGGACGACAAGGCGATCGGCTTCTCGCACAGCACGTGCTTTCCTGCCTGCAGCGCCTGGATCGATAGCGGCACATGCAAATGGTTGGGCAGCGGGTTGTAGACCGCATCGACTTCGGGATCCGCAATCAACGCATCGTACGAGCCATAGGCTTTGGGGATGCCGAGTTGTTGACCAGCTTGCTGAGCGCGGCTCAAGTCGCGTGATGCGATCGCCACAACTTCACAATGCGCGGCCTGCTGCATCGCGGGAATGACCTTTTCGGTCCCGATCTTGGCGGTGCTGATAATGCCCCAGCGAATCTTCTTCAAAACGTGCCTCATGCAATCAATTGATCAATCACGTTACCGTGCACGTCGGTCAGTCGAACATCGCGTCCGGCATAACGATAAGTGAGTCGCGTATGGTCAAAGCCAAGTAATTTCAGGATCGTGGCGTGCAAGTCATGCACATGCACAGGGTCCTCGACCGCCTTGAAACCAAACTCATCGGTCGCACCGTACACCTGCCCTCCCTTCACGCCACCGCCAGCCATCCAGACCGAGAAGCCCCAATGGTTGTGGTCGCGGCCATTGATCTTCCCGGCGTTGGCGCCCGCCTGGGGCAATTCAACCGTCGGGGTACGGCCAAATTCACCGCCCCACAGTACGAGTGTTTCGTCCAGCAGACCGAGTCGCTTCAGGTCGCCCAACAACGCACCAATCGCACGATCGCACTGCCCTGCCAACCGCCGATGATTCACTTCCAGATCGTCATGATTGTCCCACGGTTGGCCGGCACCGTGCCACAGTTGGACGAAGCGAACGCCACGCTCGACCAACCGGCGCGCGATCAGGATCTGGCGAGCCTGGACACCAGGACCGTAGGCGTCAAGTACATGCTTCGGTTCGCGACTGACATCGAACGCATCGGTCGCTTCCATTTGCATGCGATAGGCCAACTCAAAAGAATGGATCCTCGCTTCCAAGGCGGGATCATGTCCACGTTGCTGATTGTGTAGATTATTCAACGCGGCCAAGGTATCCAGCTGACGCCGCTGCTGCTTGCGCGAGAGGTCCGGATTGCGAATATTCTCGATCAGCTTCTCCACTTCCTTGTGTTTGGTGTCGATATACGTCCCCTGATAGACACCTGGCAGGAACGCCGATTGCCAATTCTGTGTTTCCAAGATCGGATAACCACCTGGGCACATCGCGATGAACCCGGGCAAATTCTGGTTCTCGGTCCCCAGTCCGTAAGTGGTCCACGACCCCAGGCTCGGACGCACTTGGACCGAAACGCCACAGTTCATCAACAGCAACGACGGTTCGTGATTTGGCACATCGGCGTGCATCGAACGAATCACCGCAATATCATCGATATGTGCCGCCGTGTGCTGAAAAATCTCGCTCACCTCGATCCCGCTCTCACCATACTTCTTGAAACCATAAGGGCATGGAAACGCGGCACCCGTCTTTCGTTCAGTGCGCAAGTTGTCCATCGGCAGTTCCTTGCCGGCATATTTTTTCAATAGCGGCTTCGGGTCGAACGTATCAACATGCGATGGGCCACCATTCATGAATAAGTGAATGACATGCTTTGCCTTAGCCGGAAAGTGTGGCTTACGGGGCGCTAGCGGATTGCGATACCCTTCCCCCACGTTATCAGCAGCAACCGCTGCGGGATTCAGATCACCCGCACCCGCCAGGAGACTCGCCATCCCCAACATGCCCATCCCCTCCCCGCGCGGCGCAATAGTTCGCGCCGGCTGATCGGCAGGTCATATCGTCTGTCGGCCATGAATCAAGTCCTTGTATCGTCTGTATAGTTACTCGCCGCCGTTGATGGATTGTTCACGTTCGGCAGCGACGTGTGGCACAAACTGATCGAATGGCACATCTTCGTTGAATGAACGAATGACGTAGTCGCGATAGGTATAGGCGAAGAGATAACGGCGGTCACGCGCGAAAGCGTATCCTTTGGTATCAGCGTACCGTGCAACATCCAACCAATGCCGCCCCCAACGCTCACCGTAATGAGGTGACGCGAGGTAACGATCGACCAACTTCTCATAGGCGTCCTTGGACGTATCACTGACAAACGCGCTGACCTCCACCGCCGTCGGTGGGAGACCAAGCAAATCAAACTTGAGCCGGCGGATCAGTGTATAACGATCGGCTTGGGGCGACGGCACAAGCCCGTCGTGTTCAAGGTGGGCGAGGACGAACTGGTCGAGTGGCTGTGCAACCCACGACTTGCCTTTCACGCTCGGCATCTTGGGCGCAGTGATTTGCTGAAACGACCAATGTTGTTCAAGTTGCTGAGCCAGCTTTTCTTCTTTGGTGAGCGGCCGAGGCTGGGTGCTATCGGTTGGCCAAGGCAAGCCGGATGCGACCCAGCGACGAAGAACGTCGATTTCTGCCGCCGGTAGTTTTTCATCCGGTGGCATGTCAACGTCGCCGTCATGCTGCAACACTCGGAGCAAATAGCTTTCGGCCGGTTTGCCAACCACCGCCATCTTCGTGCCGCTGTCACCGCCCGCCATCAGATCGTGGCGAGAATCGAGTCGCAAGCCACTCTCTTGCACACCCTCGCCGTGGCATTCCCAACAACGCTCCGTAAGAATTGGCAACACTTGGTCCTGAAAGAACTTGTCTTGCGCGGCAACAGCATCTTTCGTTGCTTTCTTGACTGGCGTTTCCTCGGCCCAACTGCGTGCAGCGGTAACCGACCAAGCCAACAAGGCGACAAGATAAATGATGGGTTTCATAGGCGTGAAATGTTTTTCTACTGAGTGGGAACTAGTGGGCATGCACACAAGGCTCGGAGGAGCTTCCTTCTTGGCACAGCAGCAATACCGTACACATGGCGAAACGGCATCACGAACCCAAGAGGCTCTGATAGCTAAGTAGACACGATTCACGTCTCTTCAGCAAGAAAAAACGTGACGTGGGATACGATCCCGGGCATGGAAAACGCTCTGTCGGCAAGAAGCCCGCTATCGCCAGAACACCAAGACACGCGTCTTCCGCAACGCCCCGCCGGCTTAATCACTCGGCAATAAAAATCGGCCTGCAGGGGCAACGTGGTCCATGCTCGGGAAAGATTCCCGAGCCACACAGTGTGGAACGCCGCCCGAGGAGACACCATTTTTACTGCCACAAGAACAGTGAGATGTGGCAAGCAACGGCACGGAGTGCCGTGCCACTCTCGCTCGGGAAAGATTCCCGAGCCACGTTCATCTACCGCCATTCATATTTCCAACCACGCGCTTCGATCTTGTACGTCTGGCCATCCAACTTCACGGTGACAGGTCGGTCATTGAAATTCTCGATCACCCAGCTGCGATCAGCGAAGACATAGAGCCCCACTCTGTTGGGCGACTCGAACGTGTGTCCGGATGGTTTGAGCAACGGTTTGCGCAGCACATCAAGTTGCTCTTGTGACAGCTTGAGCAACGTCTTGGGCCGGCCGGCGACTTTCAATATCTGTACATTCAAAACACTCAGGTCGATCCGCCCCTCAAGACGCTTCGCCAGACCATCGGTAACCAACGTCGGCTTGCCTGCCGCAATGAAGCGATTGAGTTTCGCGACAAGATCCGCATCTTGTAGTGCATGGACCGAGAAAAACGCGGCCTCCGCGGCGGATGGGAATTCATGGCATGGGACCAGCGGCACACCGGCCATGCCGACAAAATCGAAAACGCGTTTCTCGTCGCCGGGCTCACTATTGGGCGGTTTGTACGCCGCCACACCCACCACACTTCGCGGGGCCACCTGCTCGGCAACTTCCAGCAGTTCGGGGATATACTTGCGCAAGTGGGCAATGTTCTTAGGGCCCGTGTCGCGCGACAACGCACCGTAACAAAACAACATCGACTCGCGCGCACCGCTCAACACGGTTTGGCGCGCTTGTTCGAGGTAGGTTGCTTCCGTGGTTCCGAAAGGATCGTACCACCCCCCGCCGCACTTGGCGCCACCGATTCCTCCAAGCCAGCGCATGATGAAATAGGCCTCGTATTGAACCGTCCCCCCCCAACGCTCGTTGTCGTAATCGCGCGTCTCCGTGCCAACCCAGATGCGATCAAAGTCTTTCGTTTCACGCACGACTTCATAACCACGGTTCTGAAAGCCATCGTACCATTGTGGGTACTTGATGATCAGCGTCACTTTCGGGTTCACACGTTTCGCTGCCTGCAACAGATACTTGCGTGACAGTTGGACCATCAATTCACAACGATAGTCCTCCCAGCGGTCGCCCGACACAGGAAACGTCTCGTCACCGATCGTGACCGTCTTCGCCTTACGTGCCTGATCGCATTGTTCGCATTCACAATCGGTGAACCAGAAATCATCGATCATGATCTCGTCAAACAGGCTGGCAGTAACCTCGAAGATCCGTTTCAGCGTTATTTGCGTCGGCGCATCGGTATAGCAGGAGATCAAATCCCAACCGGTCGATCGTTTGCCAACAATGGTCGTTGTCACACAACCCGACACGTCGATCCTCGCCGCGCGAAAACGATCTCGCGCGCGTGCCAATAGCGTGGGACTAGCTCGATAGCCACTGCGAAACGTCTCGAGAAAGACACGCGTCACGCCGGTATCTTTGCACCACTTGATGGCCTTATCAATATCCGCATCGGTGGCCAGCTGGTCGCGCACATTGTGCGCAGTAAAGAGTGTGGAAAACCGGTGCGTCGCCTGTTTTTCACGTGCGACGTCCCACAACTCGGCAGCTGTCGCGCCACGACCGCTCCCCAAGAACGTCACACTGACGACGGCCAAGATAACCAAACGGTAGATTCCGTGTGTCATGGTGAATACTCGCATTCTCGTTACACTTTGATTTGCTCGCAATGAATGGACACTGCCCTCGATACCTGCTTCGTGTTGCCCGACTCCCAACTCTTAGCTCCAGTCTCTGGACTCTGGACTCTCAGCTCTGGACTCTGGACTCTGGACTCTCAGCTCTGGACTCTGGACTCTCAGCTCTGGACTCTGGACTCTCAGCTCTGGACTCTGGACTCTGGACTCTCAGCTCTGGACTCTAATGCTATCGCGACTCGAGTGATATCTGCAGGATGGCGTCGTTCGCTTTGAGTTTTTCGACGGCCGCGTCCGAGGGTGACGTGTCGAGCAGGAAGGTACAACATGCCGCTTTGGCACCGTCAAAGATAGTATTCTCCATCTCCTCGACGTTGATCCCCTCTTCGCGCAACGAATCGAGGACACTGGCCAACACACCGACTTGATTGAAATGGCGTACGACCAGCGAGTGGGTCGCGGGTGAATGAGCACACATATTCACGGTGTTGACCGGTTTCCCTGTTTCGCGAAAGGTCCGAACGATCCGAACCACTTCGTTGGCAATCGCTTCGGACGCTTCATCCGTTGAAGCACCAACATGGGGTGTGGCAGTCACCAGCGCGGCAAGCTGCGTGTCTTCGAACGGTGCCTCACCTTGCTTCGGTTCGCCCGCGAACACATCGAGTCCGACACGAAGTCCCTTTTGTGCGATCGCGTCGAGCAACGCTTGACGCTCAACAACTTCGCCGCGGGCGGCGTTGACCAAAATGGCTCCGTCTTTCATGGCGGCAAGGAATTCGGCATTGACCAAGCCGGTTGTTTCGGGAGTTACGGCCACGTGCAGCGACACGGCGTCGCTGCGCCGGGCCACGTCCAGAGGATTCGCAGCGTACTCGACGCCCAGTTCCGCCGCCCGTTCTTCATCCAAACGGCGGCTCCAGGCAACCACCTGCATCCCCAGGCCCTGGGCGCGTCGTATCACCTCGCGGCCGATCATCCCAACGCCAATGACGCCCAGCGTGCGACCACGCAGTCCACGTGCCTTGCCGTACTCTTTCTTGCGCCACCGGCCGTTACGCAAATCGGTACACGCGGCGACAATTCGTCGATCGCAGGCGATCAGCAGGCCAATCGCCAGTTCCGCGACTGCGGCACTGTTTTTCCCGGGGCAATTGGTCACATAAATGCCCCGTTTGCTCGCCGCCTTCACATCGATCGTATTGACGCCCGCGCCGGCACGGACGATCAACGACAAACGTGCTCCCGCGCTAATCGTTTCGGCCGTCACTTTGGTCGACCGGACGACCAGCACTTGTGCATCGCCAATGGCCCCAGGAAGTGTGTCGGGGCCCAAATCAGGTTGCACGTCGATCGTAGCTCCCAGTTGCTCCAGTGCTTCCTCGGTACTCTTAGACAATTTGTCGGCAATCAGAACTTTCATGGCCACACTCACAATCGCGAAAGGTGCGAAAACGCAAGTAATACGGTCCTTCCATTGTGCGTCATTTCGCCGGACAAGACAATTGGACATGGCGGGTCAATGGTTGAACAAGGAGCCCTCCGCCAGGCTTGTCCCAGCCGGGGACATGACTGGTCAGCTACAGGCAGCACACCCACGTCCGTTCGTCGGTCGAACGTAAGTTCCTCCATCCATCGCTGCGGGGTGGTGACCGAACCAAGAGGTGGTTTCTTTCACTGTGAACAGTCGCATATGAACCTGGACGCCGCTGGAGTTGGGCGATAGCTCCTCGGCCGCCGCAACGAGTCCGTTGTGGCTCGAACCGCGTGAGCGGTTATGATTTCTTCACAATCGCCGCTCGCAGTCGATTGTACGCATGGTGTAATATGAGCAGTGGTCACAGCGGATCCTGGCGTGCCAGCGCTCGCGGTTTAGCTTCTCGAAGCAGGAATCGTGGATGGACGCGATTGACACACCCTACGAAGTAATGAGGGAATTGCACAATGAGCGGTTTTTTTGTGGCGATTGTCGTGGGCACGTTATGTAATACACCTGGACCAATCTCCGCCGAAGACCTGGTCGTTGAGAACGATCGCGTGAAACTGGTGTTACGTGAGGACTTGCGGGGCGTCGCGCAACTGGTCGACAAGCAAACGGGCCGCGACTACGCGGCCGCTCAAGGCCGCGGATTCGGACTCTACGCGCTCTATTTCGGCAAGGACTTTGACCGCGCCAAACGCAGTGCAACATCGAACATCGCTTCAAAGGAACTAACTCGCATCGAGAACGGTGTGCGGATCCGATTCGATCAAAAGGGTCCGCACCCCGCATTGGTCGACTGCACGATCACTGCGCCCGACAATGAGCCTGGAATCCACTTTCACATCGATGTGGCGAGCCGTTGCAGCCAACCGCTGTGCGCGATCGACTATCCGCTGTTCACTTGCCGAGCTCAGTTGGACGACGACTCGGAGGACGATCGCGTCCTGTACCCGCAGTGCGAGGGCATACTGTTGTGCGACCCGCAAACCAACATGCGTACAGGCGCAGCCGTGGCCAAGCCCTACCCGGGTCTCGCGTCAGCGCAATTCATGTACTACTTCGATCCCGCAGGCGGGTTCTACTGTGGCGCGCACGACCCTCAGGGTTGGACCAAAGTTCCGCTGTTGCAGCGCAAGAAGACGGGTTTGCTGGTCACTTGGCGACACGAGTTGCCCAGTCTCCAGTTACCTCGAACCAAAATCGATTACGCAGTCGTCTGGTCCGTGGGGGGCCCAACTTGGCAAGAGGGAGCCGACATCTACCGGGACTGGGCCGAAAAGAACGCGCCCTGGTGCGAAAAGAAGATTCGCGCCGGCACCACGCCTGACTGGCTGCAGCGAACCAATGTCTTTCTGAATTACAGCATCAAATCGAAGGGAGAGTTTCGTAGCGCCGAAGAAACAGACGCCTGGCTGCGCGCCTATCGCGAACTGCTTCGTGTGCCGGTCGTGGCGTGTGCGTTTGGCTGGGAGAAGCATGGTGCGTGGATCGGTCCTGACTACTTTCCGCCTCGCGGCGGTGAAGATTACTACATCGAACTAGCACACAAGCTGGCCGAACGAGACGACCATATGCAATTGTTCACTTCCGGTTTTCGGTGGGGCGTGTGGAAACCTAGACCTGCCCAACAGCCGCGTGCACCACGCCCTCAAACGGGCCAAGCCTCGCCTGCGCGACGCCTGCGCGACGCGTCACAACCACAACCAACGAAACAAATCGATACCAACGACAATTTCATTGCGGCCAGACAGTTTGGCATCGACGCGAGAGGCGACTACTTTGCCCGCGGAAAGAAAGGAGCCGTTCTCAATCCCGCCGGGCGAGACGTCTTGGACCGTCGTCCGTGGGCTCACAACTACTTGCTGTGCGCCGGCAGCAAGGTGACACGCGATTTGATCGGGGGGTGCTTCCAACACATCTACGATTGGGACGTTGCCGGGATCGACTTGGACCAGAACATCGGCGGTGGAATACCTCATTGCTACAGCGACACACATGGTCACCCGCCCGGCGCCGGGCACTGGCAATATCATGCGGTCTACGATTTCCTGAAAGACGTTCGCGCAACAGCACGCGTCAAGCATCCTGACAGCTTCATCGGCGTCGAGGAGCCGGGAGAGGCCTTTATTCCGGTAATCGATATTGCGCATGGCCGCGCGTTCACCGACACTGAGTGGCCCGCGAACGGGCCGGGCGCCGTTTCCGTGCCGCTCTTTATCTATCTTTATCACCAATACCAAATGAATTACGCCGGTTGGATCGATGGCAAGTTCAGTCCGTTCGGCGACACTCGTATCGGCCTTGGCCGCGCCATCATCTTCGGCATGCAGCCCGGCGTACGCATCGACCAAGGCCCATTCCATTACGACGAAGGGGAACCGTCCGCCGAGCTGACGATGCTGCGCGATGCGGCGCGCATCATGCAGCGCTGCGAAGACTACCTGCTGCAAGGCCGAATGCTCCATGATCCTTTGGTTACCGGCGCGCCCAATATCAACAGGCCCTTCTTGCAGAACCGCACTCCCCTGCCCTTGGATTGGCCAGTCGTGCAAGCGACCGCCTGGCAATCCGCAGCCGGAAACGTCTGCTACGCCATTGCTAATCTATCGGGCAAGAAGCGAACGGTTCAGCTGACGGCCCAGCGTTACCAGATGCGCAAAGGCGTCGTCCGCTTGACCAGAATCGATGCTGCGGGCGACCAACTGCTGCGCGTCGCCGCCACGCTGCCGTTTCACATCACGCTCGAACTCGAACCATGGCAAATCTGCTGCGTGGAACAACGGTGAGCAAGAACGTTAGTCTTTGCCCACAATCTTCTTTGCCCTACTCGGCCGTCGTAAAGAGGACCGCGTTCTGACGGATCGTGTTCAGGTTATTCTCCTCTTAAGGGCAAGGAATTTTAGGGGCAAGGAAAATGACGGCCAAAAGGGAAGTGTGACGCCAGCGTCTTTCCTGTCCGCAGCGCGTGCCAAGCCTCCGGCCGGATCTCGTTATTTGCCACACTCGCACGCCACGCCCTGCTCTCGATTTGGTAGATTGTATGATCAGTCAGAACCAGATCACGACGGCCATTTCACATGCCATCCAACTTGACGAGGAGCACTCACGAATGATTCACTGGACCATCAGCTATTGCCTGCTGGGCTTGGGCGTCCTGGGAACCGACCAACCCATCGACACGTTCGACTACGCGAACACTGCGGCAGCGCAGCAGCAATGGCATGCCGTGGCTGAACGTGGCGAAGAAACGCCGCTGCACGTCGTAAGAGACGATGATCGGAACGTAGTGGAAATGGCATTGCCTTTCGCGTCCCAGCCGAAGATCTCTCGTGTCTATATGGATCGCAATGTGAAGCTCAACCTGGCCGGCGCGGGCGAGCTGGTTCTTGAGGTCCTCAATACGGTCCCGGAGGCAGGCGGACGACTCTCGCTCTACTTTCGCAGTGGCAAGGGATGGTACTCTGCCGGAACGGAGTTAGCCGGCAAAGACTGGCAGACGCTGCGATTTTCAAAGGCCGACTTTTCGATCGAAGGAACGCCGGTCGGTTGGCACAAGGTCGATGGCATTCGCATCGGTGTGTGGCGTGGGCAAGAACACAACTCTTCGTTGCGTCTGCGACGCCTGGAAACGGTCGAACACGATGTCGCGCTGGTGATCCCCTCGAGCAACTCCAAAGGGGACGTCAAATCGGCCTTGAAATCGGCGAGTGAAGTGGCCGCGATGCTCACCGAACTGGGATTGGGCAGCGACGCGATCGAAGACACGGCGATCTCACGAGGTGCATTGGGAAAACGCCGCGTTGCGATCCTGGCCCACAACTCGAGCCTATCCGAAGAATCGACTGCGGCGTTGGCACAGTTTGTGGAGCGTGGTGGTAAATTGCTGGTCTGTTATCAGCTGCCAAGCGAACTTAGCGCCGTACTTGGCTTTTCACAACTCGAATACCATCGACCCGACAATGAGGGCACACTGGCGGAGGTCCGGTTCGAGGCCAAGGATATTGAAGGCCTGCCAGCCTCGATGCGACAAGCGTCATGGAACATCACCACGGCGAAGCCGGCAGGATTTAACGCGCGTGTGATCGGCTGGTGGTACGCCGGCGATGGCAAGGCGACGCATTGGCCAGCGATGTTACTGAGTGACCGAGGCGCATTCTTCTCGCATGTGATCCTGCAAGACGATCGCGAGAAGAAGAAACAGATGCTTGCCGCTGTGTTGGGCCATTTGGCCCCGCCACTCTGGCAGCAGATGGCCACCAACGCATTGGACCGTGCAGGGCAAGTGGGGCATCTAAGCGATTCCAAACAACTCGTCAACTTCTTGAAGAAATCCAGCAACAAGGAAGTCGCCTCGCTACTCGAGTCCGCGCAGAAGACGTTTCGACAGGCGCGGCAGAAACGAGCCGACAAACAGTATGCCGAGGTGGTTCAACTGGCTGGCCAATTGCGCGCGACACTTGTGCGCGCCTACATGGTCGCCCAACCGAGCAAGACCGTGGAAGGACGCGCGTTCTGGAATCACTCTGGCACCGGAGCTTATGACGGCGATTGGGAACGGACGGCGCGCGAATTGAGTAAAGCCGGATTCAACATGATCATCCCCAACATGCTGTGGGGCGGCCGCGCTCACTATGCAAGCGACGTGCTGCCGCGCAGCCGCACGTACAAGAAATATGGTGACCAGATCACGCAATGCGTCAAAGCAGCTCACAAACACGGATTGCAAGTACATGTGTGGAAAGTCAACTGGAACTTGTCGGGCGCGCCAGCCGAGTTTGTCAAGAAGATCCACCGCGAGCATCGCAACCAGGTCTCTGTCGACGGCAAAGCTCATGATTGGCTCTGCCCGTCTCACCCGGAGAACTTCAAGCTCGAGCTTGCCAGCATGTTGGAAGTGGCGAAGAAGTATGACGTCGATGGCTTGCACTTCGACTATATCCGTTACCCGGGCCGCGACAAATGCTACTGCGATGGTTGCCGCCAACGGTTTCAGGCTCAGACGGGAAAACACGTCGCTCACTGGCCCGAAGACTGTTATAACGGACCGCTACGCGACCAATACGCCGACTGGCGCTGTGCGCAAATCACGCGTCTGGTCAAGGCAGTTCACGACGAAGCCAAGAAACTGCGGCCCGAAATCGAGATCTCGGCCGCAGTCTTCAGCCGCTATCCAAGCTGCCGGGCGGATGTGGCACAAGATTGGCCCGAGTGGATCAAGGCAGGTTACCTCGACTTTGTTTGCCCTATGGACTATACGCAAACCGATCCGGCCTTTGTGAGCCTGGTGACCAATCAGCTGAAACTGGTCGGCGGCCGTATTCCCATCTATCCTGGCATTGGACAGTGGCGGCTTACGGACGATCGCACCGTTGGCCAGATCCATCTCGCCAGACAACTCGGAGCGGACGGTTTTACGATATTCAACCTGAATGCTGAATCGATCGAAACGACAGTCCCCGCAATCGGATTGGGCGTCGGGCGGCAGAAAGCTGCAACGCCCCATCGGAAGTGATGAAGATCGCGCGTGATGAAGCGTCGATAAATGGTAACCGTTCACGGAAAGAAAGAAGCGAACAGCACGTTCCGGAAGAGGACCGCTGATGACACTAATCGCTGCTAATCCCGAAGAGCCCTCCGCCGGGCTTGCCCCGGCAGGAGGCACGACTGGTCAGCTACCAGCAACGCGCCCATAATCCTTCGTCGGTCGAAGACAGCATTCTCGATTAATCGCCGCTTTGCTGAGACCGCATCAAGACGCGGTTTGCTTCAACATGAACCGAAAGGATTGAGATATCAGAAAAACCGAAACAGGTTAGCCGAATGAAGTTGAACGTGCATTAAGGTCTGGTTGGCTATGGATCGACCCCCCACCTCCTTGTGCGGTGAGTGAAGAAGTTTATTGGGCTAGAAACGACGCCTTCCTCCCCTCTCCCCCACCGCCTTCGGCGGTGGGAGAGAGGGGGGAGTTATGGGTATCGGCGTCTTAGCTGGCAAAACTCGTTCACCTACGGGGCAAGCCCGTAGGGGTCCGTGACTTAGTTAAATGCTTCAATCGGCTAAGAGGTACGAATAACCGTTCACGGTCACGAGAAGTAACGGCGTCTAACCATGGCCGGTCACGGAGCGGAACAGGAGAACCACTCATGAACACAGAGGAACGCGATCATCAGTTGAAAACAGGAACGAATAACACAACCTTGTCGATTCGTTATTTCGAGGCTGGTAGACGTTTGTGGTCCGTAACGGTAACCGAACAATGAGAGCGCCGAACACGATGAGCAATAGCCTGCGACACGCGATCGCCTGCCTGTGCACCGTATCAGTCTGTTGGGTCGCCGGCACCGCCCACGCCCAAGACCATCCCACAGGTCGACCCAATATCGTGTTGCTGTTGGCTGATGACCTTGGGTACGGCGAACTCGGTTGCCAAGGGAACCCGGAAATACCGACACCGCACATCGATTCGATCGCACGCAACGGTGTTCGACTGACCAGCGGCTATGTGACCGCATCGTATTGCAGCGCCTCGCGTGCGGGCCTGATAACCGGTAGGTATCAGATGCGATTTGGCTACGAGTTCAATCCGATCGGTGCGGACAACGACGACCCCGCCGTGGGTCTGCCACCGGCGGAAGTGACCTTGGCCGAGCGTCTGCGCGGTGCGGGTTATGCCACGGCACTGGTCGGTAAGTGGCACTTGGGTGGCACGGCCGCGTACCACCCGCTGCGCAATGGCTTTGACGAGTTTTTTGGGTTCCTGCACGAAGGTCACTTCTACGTACCACCGCCTTACGACGGCGTGACAACCATGTTGCGCCGCCGCGTTTTGCCCGCGGGCGGTCAAGGGCGTTGGAGTGGTGGGTCGCTGGTGTTGTCCACACACATGCGACATGACGAACCACCTTACGATGCGAACAATCCAATCCTGCGCGGTGGCCAGCCCGTCGAGGAATCGGCTTACCTGACCGACGCTCTGACACGCGAGGCGGTCGGTTTCATTCAACGCAATCGGCAGCGACCCTTCTTTTTGTACCTGGCCTACAATGCCGTTCACAGTCCGCTGCAAGCAGCGGACAAATACATGGAACGTTTCGCCCACATTGAGGACATTCATCGCCGCATCTTCGCGGGAATGCTGAGCAATTTGGATGACAGTGTCGGCGCGGTGCTCGAG
The DNA here is from genome assembly GCA_024277285.1 of Planctomycetota bacterium. The sequence goes on along the minus strand of JAJRVM010000340.1, from coordinate 36,948 downwards.
GCGTTGCGCAATGCGGGACTGGAAGAGAATACGCTGATTTTCTTTGTCAGCGACAATGGTGGCCCCACGCGCGAATTGACGTCAAGCAACCGGCCGCTGCGTGGTGGCAAGGGCGAAGTCTACGAAGGTGGTTTGCGAGTTCCGTTCATGATGCAATGGAAAGGCGTATTACCCACCTCGACCACATTTGCCAAACCGGCCATTTCTTTAGATATCTACGCCACGGCAGCGACTGCCGCAGGATTGCCCATTCCGCGCGGCTCGAAATGCGATGGCGTCGATTTGGTGCCATTTATGACGCGCCAAGACGACGACGCGCCGCACGATGTGTTGTTCTGGAGAATGCGCACTCGTCGCGCCTTGCGCGCCGGCAATTGGAAACTCGTCTGCCAACCGGCTTACGGGAAATCGCAAGCTGACTGGGAACTGTACGATCTTTCTGCGGACATCGACGAGTCGCATAATCTGGCCATCAAGGAATCTGCTAAATTGGCCGAAATGGTTTCCACCTGGGAACAAGTCAACCGTGAAATGGCCAAACTCTTTTGGGCACCACACCGCTGACGCACTGTGGCACGCCGCTCCGCAGCGTGAAGGTACAAGTGCATAGTAGCTAACGCATCAACCTTATGGGGATACGGCTCTGCGGCGTGAAGGTGCGGCGTAAAGGTGCAAGGTGGCACTTCTTTGTACGAAAAGTTGTGATCGCAAACTTGGCGCTGTCCAACTAGGTCGCCTGCCCACGAACCAACTGTCGAATGTGCGCAAGAATCGAACGAATCAGCTGCCTCGTCTTCGGAGGCCGACCCGGTTCCGCATCAACGTCAACGTCGACCTGCAACGGCCTGCGGTTGCCCGCACCTCTCGAAGCGCGACGTCCTCCAGAAATGTGCCGAGCCGTTTCTGGAGCGGATCGGGAGCGTGCTGGCGGGCAAGTCGGCGCACGCTGGTGAAGTTGTTGATCCCGTCTTTGTTCTGCGCGTGGAGGGCCGATGAGGTGCCGCGAGCAAGCATCTAGCAACCGAGAGCAGCAATGCCACGGGCAAGAAGGACATTAACCGTTCTGTTCTTTTTTTGCCCATCATTTTCTTTGCCCTCCAAGGAGCACCACCAGACGCGTCGTCCATGAGCGCAACGAGAGAGAAGGGCAAAAAAGATTACGGGCAAGAAACAGCGCTCGGTGGAACGTCCTCCGATCAGGTAGCCGTTTGCCATTTTTCGAGCTAATCGAGCGAAAGCTCGGGCCAAAAAGCGTCACGGCCGCCATGAACCGTTACCGGCTGTTGAACAGCTAACGCCCCCTCGTGCGCAATCGACAGAGGATATTCTGCAACAGCGGTTCGCCCAGCGAGCCCGAATCACCGACAGAACCAAAGTTCATTCTGACGCGCGTGGCAGCGCGAGACCAGACGCCAAGAGCAACTATCCCACAAGAGGGGGCGGTCGGGGTTGACGCGTCCCATCAATCCTGGGAGCATTCGCAGCCGATTTCTCTCGGGGAACGGCCCGTATCAAATGGCCCGTATCAATCGGGCGGTTCCCAACCCGTTGTCCACACTCGCTCACATGTTGCGGAGTCAAGGAAGATGAAGCCAGCAAAACTCACCCTCTACAGTGTCGTGACTTTCGTGCTACTGAGTTTGGTTGGCTGTCGCTCTCCCTATTACGCCGACAAAGGTGCCGCAGTGGGCGGGATCGCCGGCGGACTGGCTGGTGCCGCACTGGGCGATCAATCGGGGCATGCCGCGGGCGGCGCGCTCATCGGCTCGGCGGTCGGCGCACTGACCGGCAGTGCGATTGGCGATTCGATGGACGAGGAAGTAGCGCGTCGCACGGCAATGGTCGAGAATCAGCGACGCCTGGCTAATGCGGTTTCGACAACCGACGTGACTGCGATGGCCACCTCGGGATTGGGAGACGAGGTGATTGTGAATCACATTCGCGCCAACGGAGTCCGTGCCGCCTTGACACCGAGCCAGATCATCGAGTTACACGAGAATGGCGTTAGTGAAACCATCATCAACGCCATGCAAGAGGAAGCGGCAAGGCAGTCGACTCGCCCCGTTTTGGTGGGCGGCCCACCGGTGATCGTCGAGGAACCGTATGTGGTGCCCACCTATTGCGGCCCCGGCCCATACCGCTACTATCATCGCGCGCCCTACTATTACCGTCGTCGACCGGGCGTGAGATGGGGCTTCACCTATGCGCATTAGGCGCAAGTTGACAACATTGTCACGTCTGGCTGGCTGGCTGGCATCGTCACGTCTGGGTCGCCAACTAGCAGAGTGATCTGGGTCCAAATTGCGTATATTTGCTGGGCGAGACGGGCCTTGGTCCGAGTTCGCCTAATACCAAGTCCATGGGCATTGCGTTCAAACACAGGCAAAAGGCACTTGGCCGGACGACGCCCTGCCCGGCGCTTTTTCTGCCCACAATCTTTTTTGCCCCCCGCTGCCGTCACGATACGGAAAACGTTCTCGGGATCGATCCTCTCTTGAGGGCAAAGAGAACGACCGGTGACAAAAAGCGATGTTCAGCCCGCAACCGTGGCAATACGCTAGTGGAGTGGGTGCTCGCGTCCCTCTTCGACGCGTTTGATCCACGCCGTGACCGCCTCATCGGGACTCTTCGACTTCCGATGGCGATGCGTGGGCTTCTTCTTTTGCGACAACTCGATGTCAATCCATGGAGCGCGCCAACGTTGATCCGAATGCTCCTCAATAAACCGTTGATAGTCTCGCGCCAAGACCATGCCAGCACTTTCGAGATGACCGAGGATCTCCTGCTGCTGCTCTTCGTCGCCATGTACCCATAGATTCAGCAACGATTCCTCGAACTGCTGGCTGATCAGCAACAGCTTTCGTAGCTGCTGGAGAGCGACCTTGGCAACGCGCGGCGAGCGGATAGCCAGATTGACTCGTTCCCCCGCCGTCATACGTCGCTTGATACGCCGCAGTTGTGTGGCCAATTGCTGACGGTCATTGTTCGGGCCAAGGACTTCACGAACAAAGACATGACGATTGTCCGACATCCCTTCCTGCCAACGGTTGCGCAACGAGCCGGTCAGCTGATCGTCCGGGTGAAACAAGTGCAGAACCAGCGATTCGCCATCCTTAAGACGGCAAAGTTCGTCGTCGACCAGCGAACACAAATGCTCTTCACGGAAGTGCCCGGCGATCACCACATCACGTGACGTCCCGTCAGGTCGAACAATCTTCACCTTTACGCGTGTAGGCTGTTTTTCTTCAACCCCGGAATCGGAGGCCGCTGCCGAGCGAGTCGGCTAGGCTGAATCGGGGTTCGGGGACGAGGCGTCTGAAGATTCTTTCCACATCGGTCACATTCCGCCACAGATACTTGATTCTTCCCTGGAAAAACGAACGGCCAAAATCCGTTAGATTGGCTGCCAGTGACCCGCTAGTTGATGACTCACCGCGAATAACCTCGCCCCCACTTCCGCTCCAGAACCGGCTCCAAGAACGTCCACATCGCTGCTCACCTTTCGAGGCTAGCAGAAAAGAAGCCCGAAGGGAAACAAAATTACCGCTAAAGAGCCCCAGATTGGCTGCTTGGGACGCGACCCCGCCGCTCGAATGGGGTAAAACCAAGCATGAACGCCTCGTTATTGGCGCCGACAGGTCACGAACCAAGCTCCTAGAGGTGGCCCGTGTTGGCTGAGCCAGCACGTCGCAACTCTGGCTGAGGATCAAGATTGTGCATTATCCGGTTTCGACCACGACTTTGTTGTTTTGCCTGTTGGCGATCAGTTCAACCGCCAGCGCTCAAGATGCAACAACCCATCTGCTGCGCGACACCCAACCACTCGAATGGCAAGACGATATCGCTTCGCGTCTGGTGGCGGGAGCCGACCGGTTTCTACTGAAGGAGATCGAACAGTCGGTCGCGCGGCGTACCAAGTTCTGGGACCGCGATTTTGGCTCTCCTCACGACTACGCAGCATCCATTGAGCCGAACCGCAAGCGTTTGGCCCACATCCTTGGGCTGCGCGACGCGCGCCCTCAAGCTGAAGCGTTGACACTCGATGCCACAACGGTACAGTCGCCCGTAGTGGCCGAGAGCAAACGGATCAAGGTGCTTGCCGTGCGGTGGCCGGCTGTGGGTGGGATCGCGCGCCGAATCCACGGAGAGGGCTTGCTGCTGATTCCGCTTGGCCGAGAACCGATTGCCGATGTGATCGCCATTCCCGACGCCGAGCAAACGCCTGAATCGATCTGTGGGCTTGTCGCCGGCGTCGACGCCCAGTCGCAGTTCGCACGACGATTGGCCGAATCGGGATGCCGCGTGCTGGTGCCTGCCGTGCTCGACCGCAACCTGCGCGTCTACAACGGACGGGCAACATTAACGGCGCGGGAATACCTGTATCGAAGCTCGTTTGATCTGGGACGCCACCCGATCGGCTACGAGGTCCAGAAGATCCTGGCAGGCGTTGATTGGTTCAAACATGACGCGGGAACAAACACTCGACCCATTGCGGCAATTGGCTGGGGGGAAGGTGGCATGCTGGCCTTTTACGCTGCGGCACTCGATCCACGGATCGATGTGGCGTGTGTGAGCGGCTACTTTCAACCGCGCGAACAACTCTGGCAGCAACCGATCGATCGCAATGTGTTCGGGCTGCTTGAACAATTCGGCGATGCCGAGATCGCCAGCATGATCGCGCCGCGCCGGTTGATTATCGAAGCGGCTGATGGGCCCGAGTTAACGCTCGCTTCCGAGAAGAACGGAGCTCCAGGGCGACTTGTAACACCGGCATTGCAAGAAGTGCGGAACGAAGTGCAGCGAGCGAAGGGCCTCATTGCAAGACTGCCTGCTGGCGACTTGATCCAATTGGTCGTTTCAGGAGACGGTCACGGACCGTTTCTAACCGACACGACGCTGCATCCCTTGCTGCAACACTTTGCCGAGCAGGCGGAGCTGGCCAAACCTGAACCCGCTCCAACCTACCGGCGTGATCCCAAGACACTCGAGCAGCGCGCCAAGCGGCAAATGCAAGAGATCGATGATTATAACCAGTGGTTAATAGGTGAAAGCCAATACGTTCGAGCCGAGTTCATGAAGGACCTGGATACGAAATCGCTTGAGGCATTTGAACGATCGAGTGCCAAGTACCGCGAGATTTTTCGCAACGAAGTGATCGGCCACTTCGATCATCCGCTCCGCCCTTTCAACGCGCGGTCGCGTAAATCGTACGAGTCCGACGCTTGGACCGGATATGAAGTGGTATTGGATGTCTTCCCCGAGCTGTTTGCCTATGGAATCCTGTTGCTGCCCAAAGACATTCAGCCGGGAGAACGACGCCCGGTGGTAGTCTGCCAACATGGGCTTGAAGGGCGACCACAACAGTTGGTCACGGGAAATCACCGCGCCTACCACGACCAAGCCGCCAAGTTGGCCGAACAAGGGTTCATCACGTTCGCGCCGCAGAACCTCTACATCTTTGGCGACCGCTTTCGGACACTGCAGCGCAAGGCCAATCCACTCAAGAAGACGTTGTTCTCGTTGATGGTCCCTCAACACCAGCAGATCGTGAACTGGTTATCGTCGCTCGACTGTGTCGATTCCAAACGGATCGCCTTCTACGGGCTGTCGTATGGTGGCAAGAGCGCCATGCGAATCCCGCCGTTGGTGGATGGCTATGCGTTGTCCATCTGCTCGGGCGACTTTAACGAGTGGATCTGGAAGAACGCATCAACGCGTGCGAAGTACAGTTATATGTGGACCGGCGAGTACGAGATTTTCGAGTTCGATCTGGGCAGCACGTTCAATTACGCGGAGATGGCCACGTTGATCGCGCCGCGACCGTTCATGGTTGAACGGGGGCATTTTGACGGCGTGGCACCGGACGAACAAGTAGCTTACGAATTCGCAAAAGTACGGCACCTCTATGCCGCCAAGCTCGGCATCCCCGACCGCTGCGCGATCGAGTGGTTCGTCGGGCCGCATACGATCAATGGCAAGGAGACCTTCGAGTTTCTCCACAAACATCTCGATTGGCCCACGCGATAAGCGTAGGGTGTGCCAAGCTCGCTCCGCACCCAGCCAGCAGCTCCACTCAACCAGCGAGCGCAGGCACACCAGAATGCGGTTCGCACCTTCTTGCGGCGCTCGATAACAGGCCGGAATTTGGTGCGACTGCACTCGCCTATTGAGTCTGCCTGCCGTTACAGCGAGTTGGCCACCTTCCGGAGACGGTATAGAAGCCGCACCTCACTTCTTGACGGCCCAGATGTTTCGATAGACCACCGGATTGCCATGCCCTTGCAGGAAGAGCGGGGCAGCGCCGGGACCCTCTTTGAGAGGACCGGGCGTATGGCGAGGCAGTTCTTGGTCGTCCATGATGACGACCCCGTTGTGGCGAACCGTAATGCGTGCGTTCTTGACTTTCTTGTCGCCTTCATAGCGTGCGGCGGTAAAGTCGATGTCGTAGGTTTGCCAAGTGAGTGGCGGGAAGCACATATTCACTTTCGGCGCGGCAACTTTGTAAATCCCACCACATTCGTTGTTCTTACCGTCCAACCCGAAGGAATCGAGCACCTGCACTTCATAACGACTCTGCACATACACTCCGCTGTTGCCTCGCGCTTGCCCGCGTGCCAGCGGTTTGAACGGCGTGCGGAATTCAAGGTGCAACGAGTGGTCGCCAAACTTTTCTTTGGTTTCGCAGGCCGATCGCAACAGTTTGTCTTTGGTCATGTGACCGGGGGTAAAATGGTCCGCGTTACTACCATCGAACAAGACCAAAGCACCGGCCGGCGGTTTGGCGCCCAATGTGGGACTCTTACGCACCACCTTTTTCAACGTGCCCGCTAGATCGCCGCCGAACGGGGAAACCAACAACTTGCCGTCTTTGATTTCCGCTTCAAACTGATCCCCTTCAAACCGAGTCGTGCCGCCCACCGTCTTGCCTTCGGCCGTTTCGATCTTACCACCACGCTGCCAGCCGTCGCCGGGCAAACCGCCGTCATAACCGACCAACCGAAACTTACCACCGCCCAATGCGATGACCTGAGCACCCCAGCGCCCCGCCGCCTCCGGCGCATCAATCGTGCCCAAGTATTCGCCCTGGATCGCGTAGTCGGGCCCCGCATTCTCTGGATCGACGTAGGTCTTCAAATTATCGTCCGCAGCCAAACCCGGCGTGCAAGAAACAGCCAGACAGAGAACAATCGTACAGGAGACGAGAATCGCTGTGAGTAATGCAACGGGACGAATCTGCATGGTGGAAACTCCTGGGTGGAATAGGATGCTGCGGTAACAAAATCGACGATGCGAAGCTTTCGTCATTTTGTCCCGTATGCCACGCATTTGCAAGGACCGCATCCGTGCCACTGCTCATTCCGTACGTGTTCCTAATTCCAAATACCTCAACAAAGTCACACATCGATGCGCACACGCAACCGCCGAGTTGAGCAGTGCGACGCGTCAATCGAGCTGCCATTGGAAACCGGTTCGCCGGTTCGCACTGCGTGCAGTGAGCGACGGTGTGGTGGCGGGGCGTTTGGTAGTGATAAGTCGATCGAAGTGTGAAACGCGTCCGCGCATGCAGTGGCACGAGCATTCCGTACGTTTGCTAACGGCAGACACCCTCACAAAGTCACAAATCGACGCGCACACGAACATCGCGCATCGCAGTTCGTTTGGCGCCAGTGCGCTACGCAACTATCGGGTGGCCGAAGCGGCCACGCAGCGGAAGACGACGATCGGGTAACCGCACTGTGGCGGCGGAACAAGAACAGACACTACGACTCCAAGAACCAGAACAAGCGCCGGCGCGTCTCCGCAGTGAGAGGTGCCGCGTATTCACTGATTTCAAACGCTTCCGCAAATTCAATAGCCGCACCCTTCTCCGGCCCATACTGCGCAATCAGCTGGTCACGAAAACGATCGGCCCGAGGCCGAATAATCTGGCCATACCATTGCGCCAACCAGTCGCGACGTGCATCGGGGCCGGCCGGGACTTGATCGACAATACCTTGGTTGTAGGGCAGAAACTCGAAGACTTGCGTGACGTGACACGCCAACATCTCGGTGACCGTTTCCAGTTGCTCGGCGATGTCGATTACAACATCGCCGACCAGCGGATAGGGACGCGTAAAAAGATCTGGCATGTAGGCCACCACCGGGTCCCGCTTCAAGATGGGGACCTCCGGACAAACCAGCGGGACCGTGACCATATACGACGCGTCTTGCACAACCTGGCCCACGGCACGGTGATCCGGGTGATAGTCGTTGGGGCGATGCGTAAGAACTAAATCGGGAGCGAAACGCCGAATCGTGCGCACCACTTGTTTTCGCACTTCCAACGACGGTTCCAGTTCGCCATCCGGATACTCCCACGTTTCGTATGTCGCGCCGATCACGGCCCCCGCTGCGATTGCTTCGTCGCGGCGCAGCGCCGCCAATTCGTCCGGTTGTCGCTGGTGGTGTCCAGCACGACCGTCGGTCACCGAGAGCATTTGGACCTCATGCCCCTGCCGGCGATAGATCGTGGCCAAGCCCCCCGCATAAAACTCGGCGTCGTCAGGGTGCGCTCCAAGAATCAGCAGCCGTAGCGGTCGCGTAGTCATAGTTACGTCATTCGATGAAGAGGAAACCGATTCGACGTGACCGCTCATGCCTCCAAGGCCATGCACCGACGTCATCGTCATGAGCTATCATCTTAACGCGACGCGACCGCAAAACCAAAGAGGGTTGACGGCGTGTCGGCACACCGGTGCCAAGCAGCTCAATCGCCATTCGCCTCACTGACGAATCACTTCGTTTTGATTACGCGTCGCAAGTGCGCGCCACACCGACAACTCGATCCCGTCGGGGGTAAACCGCACCGACCCATCCATTAACAGCGTTTGCACGCCTTGCACGTGGTAGCTCCTGGAGGTCACGGCGGCAAACGTGCGAACACTATTCGACTTACCCTCTTGCATGTTCGTCCAATCCACGTCGTAGAGCGTACCGCCCAGCTGGCAGAGGACCGGCGTGTTGGGAGCAAATGCTGCCGTAACCCCGATCTGGTGAACACGACCGTCGACCCATTCGGTGTGGCCCGTATCCTGCTTGAATTGGCCGCCCATCGAGCAAATGTCGGTCGGCTGTGGAATCACCGGGTCCGCCAAGCCGGCGTTCCTAAAGTAGGGCGTCCACGCTTTCACTTCGGCTGCTGCCACGGTGTTGCTCAAACCATCCGTGAAATCCGCAGGTCGCACTCCTCGTCCCGGACCAAAAGCGCCCTCGCCACTGCGCCGGCGGGCCGGATCGAACGTAAACCAGATGCCCTGATTCACGCCATAGTTGAGTGGGTAGTGCTCCGGCTGGCTACCCGAGAAACGCTGCTCGTCCCGTGTCTCACTGGGGCATTGGTACGTCGGGATCCGCATCGCACTCAACGGCATTGGCTGGCCGCTGACGTCAATCACGCGCGCTAACTTGTAGCTCGCCAGAAAGTCGACATGCTCGGCAACATTGTTCTGTTCGATAAACGGCAGCAACAAAGCCTGAGCCGACCAGCCATCGATCGCCCCGCCAGGACCTGTTCGCGTCGGTTGCCAACTGGGGGGGAACCGGTTGTTCTGCAGCTGGAAATTGTGCATCGCCAACCCCATCTGCTTCAAGTTGTTACTGCAACTCATGCGCCGTGCCGCTTCGCGCGCCGCCTGGACTGCAGGCAGCAGCAACGCGACAAGGATCCCAATTATCGCAATCACGACCAGCAGCTCGACCAACGTAAACGCCCGCCTCGACCGCCATTTCCCATCGCTCGTCACCATGCCGCACCTCCCTAATGGTATTGAGATTCAGTTTCATTACCACCATTCTAGACCGACTCGGAGAGGTCGTCAACTGCACTTTGGGGGGGCTGCACTTGCCGAATCGGCGGCTCGGGCAATCGACGGCACCAAAAAAAACTGGCCTCACCGTTGTTCACGGTGAGGCCAGTGGTTTCCAGCAACATCAGGATCTTGATTGAGGCAGGGGCGTTAGTGATTTCCGTCTTTGCCGGCGAGCAATTCCAACAGCGCCTGGTCTTCCAGGACATCTTCGTCTTGCAGGCTATGCCCACCCTCAAGCAGCTCTTCGAGGTCTTCCTCCTGCGCCCCGGAAGCTAGATAGCTTGCCAAAGCCGCACTATGGAAGTCGGAGTCCTGCCCACCCTGTTGAGCGGCATCAGCCTCGATCGTTACCGCCAAATCACTCGTCGCGCCATCGGCTTGAGCGATGCCATTACTGTTATTTGAAGACAGCGTCGATGCCAACAGTGCGACGCCGGCGGAGTCAGCATCGCCGGTCGACGGCGAGCTGGCGGCCAGGTAAGCGCCCCCTTCACCTTCTCCCTCAGCCTCGCCTTCTCCCTCACCATTGAGGTAGCTGATCACCAGAAGGGCATCGATCGGCGAAACAAAATTGTCACCAGAGGGATCGAGGTAGGGCGGTGGTATGAAGGGCGGCACCGGCGGATTCGGCAACTCGCGACCACCATTTTCATTCAGGTCGCTGATGATCAGCAGAGCATCGATCGGCGAAATGAATGTATCCGCATTCACGTCCAGTGGTTCCACGGGATTCTGCCATGGGAACGGATCAATGATCACGGCGATCGATACGTTTGCTTCGTTCGACGTTGCACCATGATTATCGTCCACGGTATAGGTAAACGAATCATTGCCGCTAAATCCGGTATCGGGCGTATAGACAACCTTGTGCGCCGCCGTGATCGAAACGCTGCCGTTATCGGGTTGATCAACGATCGTCAACGTCGCGGGGGCCAAGACCCCATCGATGTCCGAATCGTTGGCCAACACATCAATCGTTGTGGGAACGTTGATAAACGTCTCAGCATCATCATCCACCGCGACGGGAGCCGCATTGACCAAGACCGACACGACGGCTTCGTTCGATACGGCACCACTATTGTCACGCACCGTATAGGTCAACGTGTCGATACCACTGAAATCGGCTGTTGGAACGTATTGAATCGTCCCATCGGCCAACACGGTAGCGGTTCCATTCGCCGGATCGGTGACGATCGCAACCGTGGACGTATCGAGTGTTCCATCGATATCGAAATCGTTGTCAAGCACATCGATCACACTCGAGCCATTTCGTGGAACGGCAGCCGAGTCATCAACAGCCACGGGTGGATCATTTACGCCATCGACATCGACAAAGATCGTCGCCGTATCGCTCTTCGGATTAAGATCGTCATCGACAATAGTGTAGGTGAACGAGTCGGTTACGGTGGTGCCGTCATTCAATGCCTGCAGACTGTCCGAAACGGTTGGATCGTACGTGAAAGATCCATCCGCGTTGACCACGACGGCGGCACCCCAAACGCTTATTGCATCATAGCTATCGATCGCAATGGCTTGGCCATCGGGATCGGAGTCGCCGGCCATGACGCCCGGCGCGGCGATATCCAACGCGGTATCCTCGTCCGTGTCGAACGTCTTGTCCGTGGCGATCGGTGCATTGTTAACCCCGGTCACCTCGATCGTAACGATGGCCGTGTCGGTGCCGCCATGCGGATCCGTAACGGTATAGGTAAACGTATCATCCGTCGTATCGCCGGGGGCCACACCGAGATCGGTTCCGGTGGGATCGTACGTAAAGCTACCATCCGCATTGACCGTAATCGGGACGCCGAGTGCCGTGACGGCATCCGTATTGGCCACATCGACGGCAAGCGGATCGCCATCACGATCGGTATCGTTGGCCAGGACCCCCGCAGGCGTCACGGTCAACACATCATCTTCGAACGTGGCGTAGTCGTCGTCGACGGCAACCGGATCATCATTGCGTCCTTCGACCGTGACCGTAACGGTTGCCGATGCTGTCGCTCCATGGACATCGGCAATCGTATAGCTGAACGTATCGTCGAGCGATTCACCCACGGCCAGATCCTGCAATGTATCGGACCCAGTCGGGTCGTATGACAGCGTACCGTCGGCATTGACAGAAACAATCGCACCATACTGGCTCGTCACATCCGCCGCCGTAACACCAAAGGCATCACCATCGATATCGCTATCGTTCACAAGGACGCCGGGGGCCGCGACATTCAGTACGGTATCCTCATCCGTGTCGTAGTCGTCATCGACAGCCGTCGGAGCATCGTTCAATCCGGTCAGCGCAATGCTGACGGTGGTCGAACTGGTCGCGCCCAAATCATCCTCAATGGTATAAGAGAACGTGTCGGTCGCGGTTTCGTCCTGCGCGAGTGCCTGGATATCAGGCGCCTCGGTGGGATCGTAGCTGAAGCTACCATCCGCATTCACGACGACGATCGCACCCATGGCACTGATGGCGTCAAAATCACTCACAATGAGCGTGTCGCCATCGACGTCATAATCGTTCTCCAAGACTCCCGGAGCTCCGATTTGCAGTTCGGTATCCTCGTCCGTGGCATAGTCATTGGGGACGGCCACCGGCGCGTTGTTCACACCATTGACCACGATCTCGACGTCCGCCCAATTCGACGGAAGCACTCCGTCGGAGGCCTGGTATGCAAACGTATCGGTCAGCTGTTCACCCGGCTTGAGCGCTTGCAACGTCGCCGATGCACTGGGATCGTAAACGATCTTGCCATTGCCGTCCCACGAGACCGCCGCTCCCAACTGACTGACGGTTTCGAAACGGCGAACCACCAACTGATCGTGCGGCGTATCGGGATCGGTATCGTTTGCCAGCAAATCAGCCGGATCGATGACCAAGGTCATGTCTTCGTCAACGCTGAACCCGGTATCATCGACGGCGACCGGAGGCTGACCTGGCTCGATCCGAATCAGATAATCCTCAACTTCGCCATCGATGGCCAAGCTGGCAGGGCCGAGCCCGCCGAGCGTACTAATTCGGAACCTGGCATACGTATCGCCAATGCCGGCGAACGCAGGCGTCGAGATCAGCAGCTCGTTATTCCCCGCCGACAGTTGCTCGCTGGTAAACACCTGTTCGCCGGGATCATTCCAATCGCCATCCATGTTGAAATCGATCCAGGCATCGAGTAATCCGCGGCCGGTCGCGTAGACCGTAACCGGCGTTTCCAGGTGTTCATTGAAGACCGACATGGACAAATCGACGCCATCGTCCTCGTCCGCGTCGGCACCGACCGAAGGCTTACCATCATCTTCGGTGGTTACGCCGAGGCCGAGCAACAACGGGTTATCGGAAATCACGTGACGAGCACCGATCGAATTGAACAGCGTCCCAAAGCTATCGGGAGCATCCCCGAAATCGGATTCCACATCAGGCATCACGATCGTAAAGCGAGTCTGATTGCTCGCCTGATTTGGCTGCAGATTATTGCCCGCATTGTCTTCGATCGCCGAGATGAAGAAATTCTGCAAACCGCTGATACTCTTAACTCCATTGACGAAGTAAGTCGAACCACCGCGGAAAGTGGTCGTCACATCGGTCAACTCGCTGTTGGCGATTGCATCGAGAATGAGCGGCGCGAACTGTTCCGCATCGAACGTCGCGTCAGGCAGGAACTCGATCGTCACGACTCCACCCGGTACGCCGAATTGATCGACCGCCGTATTAAGCGTATCCGTGCGGTGGTGAATCGTATCCTCCAGCGCGATGAAGCCTCCCCCAAGGTACTGCGGCGTCAAGTCGACGTTCGCCAACTCGATTGCTGAGATGATATAGTTCGCCAGCTGATCGACCGTGCTGGTATTGGTAAACAAGATCGCGCGCGAACCGGGCGTAACGACTCCGTCGTCGTCAAATTCGAACCGCACCGGCGTATCGGCACCGTTCTGAATCGAGAACCACTGTCCATCCGCAACACCGCCGACGCCCGCCGCTTGGGGAGGCACCGTCAGCGTGGTGGACGACCGCACTCCGGGGTTTCCGGTTTGCGTCAAGTTCGGAGTTCCGGAAATCACAACTCGATGATCGGGCGTGCCGCCCAAATGGACATGCCCGGCGCCGAAGTAGGTTGGCGTCAAACCAACACCGGCCGCAGCGATCGTCGCGGTGATGGAATTCGAAATATCATCCTGTGTGCTGGCCAGCGAAAACGGTATGGCCACATTACCGGCGGCGACATTGCCGTTACTGTCGAACTCGAACCGGACGGTTGGATTCACACCATCGGAGACTAGAATAACATCGCCATCGGCAACGACGCCCGGTTGCCCGGCCTGGGTCATTTCGGTCAGGCTAGTGTCGACACTGTACGAGCTAGGCGCGCCGAAATGAATGCGTCCAGCGCCAAGATAACTCGGCGTCACACCGACATTCTCGGCAATCAAGGCATCGATCGTGGCCAATGCGAGCTCATCCTGAGTCGAAATCGTTGAGATGTCAATCGGAATATTGCCCGGCAGGAAGCTCGGGGGCGAGTTGTTATCGTACTCGAACGTATACTGCCCAAAGAAGCCAGCCGACACGGTGAATCTCTGGCCGTCCTCAATCCCTCCGGCTCCCTTACCGGCCTCAGGAATAGTCAACGTGAGCGTTTCTGGCACGAACAGGCTATAACCGCTTTCGAATTCAAACGTAACGGTGCCACCACCTTCGTCGGTAATCACGAACGTTTCGCCATCAACCACCTGGCTGCCATCGGGTATTTCCACGACAAAGCGATCTTGATTCGGCAAGGTGATGACATAGACTTTGCCATTGTCCCATACGCCGGCCAACGGCGTAAATCGCATCGTGTTCGTGATGGCGTTGTAGCGGAACGTGTAGTCAATATCTTCCTTCAGCAACTGCCCGTCCGCGGTAAGCGTGATGTTGCTCGAATTGACCGTCAGATCGTTGACGCCAACACCTTCGCCCGAATCAGACGCCTGGAGACCATCGACCAACTGAACGGAGAAGTTGTCATAGCTGCCCGCCGCCAACTGGACAATCGTGGGGGCCGGGTCAAGATCGAGACCGGCCGTATCGTTATCGCGCGGCACCACCAACACGGCATCGGGACCGACGAAATCAGCACGGTCCAAACCACCGCGATCCTTGAACACGTTGGCACCCTGGCCCAACGGCGTATCGACTTCTGGATCGTCCGAACGCAGCAAACCGACCGCATCAAGATTTGGCGCTAGAATGGGAGAGACGGGAATACCAACCGCACCCTTGACCGTTGCCAGTCGCACTCGCTCTTCCAACGAATCGATGGCACTGTCGATAATCGGCGAGAAACGTGCAGGATAGAAATTTCCATCCGCCGCGTTCACAAACAATCGATCGTAGTCACCGAGATGAATATTGAAGTCATCGTCCGTACTGCCAACATTCGAATCCGCTTGATCATTGTGCTGATAGACCGATGCTCCGACCACGGTCGAAGGCGAGGCATCTTGCCAGATACCCGCGTTCAGATTCGATAGCACGTTATTGAGCAGCGTTGGGCTCGCCGCTTCTGAGACAAGAATTCCGGTTTCGGGAAGCAGCTGATCGATATTTTCATCGATCAGTGGTTGGAACAGTACATTGCCCGTAATACTCGACGCACCCGTTACGACCACGTACAACTCACCCGACGCCTGGGGCGGCGTGAACGGGCTGTCATGACCAAACCCAGGAAAACCGAAGACCGAAGTATCGCCCTGAATGGCAGGTACCTGCGGCGGCAGCGGCCCCGACGCGCCAGCGTTCCCGCCCAACGCGACCGCCGAAACACCGGTCAACCCCTGACCGATCGTGCTGGCCATCGCCACCGCCATCTCCGGTGCTCGATAGCCTGGACCACGGTGGTTGAATCCGGCTGGACGAACCGGTCGCGAGTCATAGACAATCGCGACATTACCAGGAGTAATTCCCGGCGCGTTGACGTCATCAAATTCGTACGTGACACTGCCGTTGATATCGCTAACGGTGAAAGTCGTGCCATCCGGAACCAAGGTACCGTCTTGCGCGGTGATCACCCACGTGCGTGGCGCCAGCACATCGATTTCGATGCTGTAGTCACCAACGCTCGCCGGTCCGGTGCGACTCCCCAGGCTCAGCGGATCATAGGTCTCGTTGCCCTTGCCGCTCACCGCCACGTAATACGTGCCCGCGCTGGATGCGGTGAAATCGATGAAGGCATCAGCACCGCCCGTTTCGCCTGGGCCCGTACCATTATCGTTAAAGGCAACTTCCACACCGGACGCGTCAAACAAACGCAGAACGGAATCGAGCGGAGAAACCGGAGCGGCGTCAATATCGATCGTCACGCGCTCGCCAATCTCCAATTGGAAACGATAGAAATCGACATCGAGCGAAACATCATTCAAGGTGTCAACACTGTCACCAATAACCGCATCGTCTTGGAAAAACTCTAGATTATGCTGTCGACCCTGCCACGTTTCCACTGCGGTCGCCAATCGATCGTTTGGTTCATCGAGGCCGGAACCAGGATAGAACGCTTGCAGGCCATCGTTACCGTAGATCGTATTGTTCAACACGCGGTGGAACGGTTGCGCCGAAGCGCCCAACGGCGTCTGCCGACCGCTCAGCCAGCGCGTCCCAGAGACGTCGATTTCACTGACGTTGTCCAAGTAGACGGAAACTAACGGCAAGCCGGTCAGCGCGTGGCGCTGCCAACGACTTGACTCAAGAGTGGTATTCGCGTGCAGAGTCGTCCCGTTCGTCACCAGAATACTGCTCTGGATCGCGTCACGGATCGCCGTCGCCATTTCCTCCTGGACGTACGGTCGTGGTGGAATATACCAGGGCGGCGAAAGGTAGTTGCTGCCTGATTGGCGATAGAAGACGGGAATATTCCCTTCTCGCCAGCCATCACCACCTTGGATCGTACTGCCACACGGTGCCGAGCCACCGCTAATATCCTCGAATTCGAACGTAACCGTGGTGCGGTTGCTGTGCACCGTAAAGGTTTCGCCATCACAAATAAATTCGCCCGACAACGTGGTCAGCGTGTCGGTCGGCGCGATGATTTCGAACGGCGCCAAATTGCCACTCGCATGGATCCCACCGAGCCCTTCGTTGGTAATCACGTTATTCTCGACCACGGCTCCGGGTGCGACGCCGCCGGGAACTTCGTTGTTCAGTTCGCGCAGATTGCGCACCGCACCGGCGTGCGGTTCAAGTAGCGCCGTTTGCAAGCGCGGCTCAACGTCGCGGACTCCCGCATCGACGATGATGCCAAAATCACGTGAATCGGTAACGAAGTTCGAGTGAATCAAGACCTGCCCCTGGTCACGGAAGCGATTCACGTCGCCAAATTCATCATACATGATGTGCTGAATACCAGTCACAATCGCGTTACCCGCCAAGTCGACTAATTGGTAAAGCGGATCGGTCGGTATCGTACCATCGGCAAAAATAGTTGTTCGAAGCGTTCCAGCCGACACCGACGCGGAAAGGTCAAGCGTCGCCTGAACAGCCGGGCCATTGACCGCGTCGCGAATGCTCTGGCCAACTTCATTGGCCCCGTAACTCGCGTCAAAGACAACGCGCACATTGCCTTCTACCACTGTCCCATCTTCGTCATACTCGAACGTCAACGTGGAAAGACCGTCTGAAATCGTAAATGTCTGGCCCTCGGTGATATCCGCGCCGGCAGGCGGCACGAGCGTGGTCTGTTGCGCGAGTCGTTCGTTGGTATCAAACGACTTTTCGAGTTGCTGCGAGTTCGGGTGGTCGACCGTAGGACGTTGCGACGGACCAGGGTCAGTACCCGGACGAATCTCGAGCTGGTAGGGCCCCGTCAAAGCATCGGTCGTTTCCGAATCGGGATTGACCGTGAAGGATGGGTCGTTGTAGGCAAACGAAACCATCTCGCCACGTTCCGCAAAACCGATAATGATGTCGTCGATCAGGAAGCCTTCGAAACCGGTGGCCGCCGCCCCGGCTTTGTCGAAGGAGAAGAGCAAACGCAGGTCAGCCTTGTCCGCGAAATCACTCAAATCAACGCGTGCCTGACGCCATTGAACGGGTTCACCTGGAACGGTGGGGCCTGCGGTCGTTAGGCCGGCGCCTTTGACAACGAGCGGTGTTTGTGTGCCATCTCCTTCGACGATCGAGACACTCACCAAATCGGTATCGGCCGCGTCCGCCGCGTCGAGCAAGTAGTTAAAGTAGAGCACGGGAAGGTCATCGGGCGAGTAGCCGAGCAGGCTGAAGGGTCGCGACAAGATGGTCCCGGCCATATCCTCCGGCGTGTAGAGCAGACGCCAAGTACCGCCGCCCAGATAAGTTCCCAATACGTCCGAATCTTCCAGCTCGAACGTACCCGCGTCCTCGTCCGCACCGGTCACGATCCACGTACCGTTCGCACCAGGTACTCCTTCAATCCCTTGGATGTCAACGCGGTCGCCATCGACCAACCCGTGCCCCGGCGAGGTAATCTCCACCGGGTCACCTGCGATCACATTGGTAATGACGCCCGTCAACTCGGTACCAAAGAAGAAGCTCTGTCCGCCTTCACTCGCGGGACCGTCCACACGGTGGTTCTCAAGCGAAACTTGCAAGGTGTAGAAGTCACCATCTTCTGGCGGCTGCCAGATAAATGGCGGCACAAACTTCGTGACTTCCAAAACGTAAGTACCGGCGGCCGGGAAGACATATTCCAAGTAAGGCTCGCGTGGCGGATCATAGATCCGATCCTTTCCGCCATCGCCATCCGTTGGCAGCACCGCGTCCTCGACCCACGTGATCAAATTTCCATACTCGTCAAGCAGGCGAATCTCGGCGTCCATGAACCAACCGGGATCCTGTTGTTCGTCAAAGTCCATATCGATATCGAAGATACCGAGCGAACCGGCGGTCGCGACCTCGAACGAATAATAATCGCGAGTGCCATCGCCACCGCCGTTGATCGTAACGTGGGGGATGGTCGTCGACGTATTGATTGGCGGGTCTGATGCATCGCCAATATTCGAATTGTACCCCAAGTTCCAGAACTCCAACTCCAGATCTTGTGCCGTTGCGGGGGTATCGTTCGGCTCACGTTCCGCGATCACCGATGCGTTGCCACGACTGTCGTCGAAGACGTTGGTCAAGCCATGTCCCTTGTCGTCGTAGCGCGCGTCGGTAATGTGCCACAGGTTGGTCGTTGTCAGCGCGATACCCATCACATCCTGAACACCGGTTGGAATGCGACTGCGGGCGCCATCAAAGAAGGGCTCCGCCGTAACCGCATTATCATCGGTCGAAAAGGCGAATAGATCACCTTGACGGTCGATCGCCAGGAAGATGCCATCCGACTCGACACTTGGCAACATATTGGCGGCCATACCCTCAAACGAACTGCCAACATAGTTCTCGATCGAGATGTTTAAGGTATAGGTGTCGGTCAAGTCGGCTCGATCGCCCGTTCCCACACCGCCAGTAACATCGGAATCAAACTCACCCACCATCAGGAAATACTGACCGGCTGATGCGAAGACCCATTCCAGGTATGCGTCCTCCGTTTCCACGCTGCCCGCAGCACCCAGACGAATACTGGCATCATCGTTGGTGGCAACGATGGCTCCGGCATCGTCGAGTATGAAAATTTCCGAATTGAAGCTGCCGGGATCGCCATTGATCATTCCGAAATCGATATCAAAGATACCACGATCATTGTCGTTCTCGATGGTGAAGCTGTAGAAATCGAACGTCGGCGTGCCCGCCGTATTGAAACGCATGACGGCATCGGTCAGCGAACTCGATACGATCAACGTTCCATCGGCCAGGAAATGAACCCCCGTAGGCCCGTCCATGCCGCCATTGCCGGAGAAGACGAAATCATCCACAAACGCGCCGGTATTCGCGTTGTAACGCATAACGCTGTCATTGCCGAAGCTGGTAATGTACAGTTCTTCGTCCCCGTCGCCATTGGCATCGGGACCGATGACAAAGTACTGAGGTTGGTCCAACCCACCGAGTCCGCTGACCACGACCTCGTCGACAAAAGCCCCCGTAATGGCGTCGAAGTAGAGCAAGCTGTTGTCATTCGCACTGGCTACATACAGCTTCTCGCCGGTTTCGTACGACAGCCCCACCGGCCCGTCCAACCCGGCTCGCCCGGCTGGCACCAAGTCGCGCAAATACGCGCCCGTTTCGCCATTGACCTCGACCACGTTGTCGGAATCAAAACCGCCGATGTACAACTCGGGGATATCGTCGCCAGTCGGATCGGCGCCGAACGCCAAACCGGTCGGCCCGGCAAAGCCGGTGTCGGCAAAGATGTCGATGAACGCACCGGTCGCACCGTTATAACGCAAGACCTGATCGGTCGCACGGCTGGCCACAAACAGCTCGGGAATATCATCGCCCGTGCTATCGGGACCAAACGCGATCCCCTCTGGCTCGTCCAACCCACCTGACGCGGCCGACACGAAGATGTCAATAAACGCGCCCGTCACTCCGTCATACCGCAGAATCTCGTCCGTCTCGGCACTGGCCACGTAGAAGTTGCCGTCGGTCGGGTCAAAGGCGGAGCCGGTCGGCCGATCGAGTCCACCAGCGCCACTGGTGATGAAGAAGCCGTCGTAGCCGTCGTCCCCCGTGCCCTCGATCGTGATGTGTTTGATCGACGTCGACGTGTTCGACGTCGTGTCACCGATGTTATCGTCATACCGTTGTGTCCAGACCTCGCGATCGAGATCCTGCGCCTCGGCCATACTGTTATTGGTCTCGACTTCTTGAACGACACCGGCGTTCGTGACGACATCGGCGATATAGGTCAAACTGGCGGAATCCGTGAGGGGATTCTCCACCAGGAACAGACCACCACTTTCCGCAAGTGCGTACAACTTGCCATCATAGATCGATAGTCCGGTAATCAGTCCACCTGGCCCACCACCGGAGTTCGTGTCGAGATAGCCACGTTCCACGACCTGTGTACCAGCTCCCTCCATACGGGCGTTGCCCACACGGTCGGGCTGCGGGTCGCTGATGGCCTGGCCCGTCCGCGAATCAAACTGGTACAGCAAGTTCGTGAAAAAGTCAGGGCCAGCCGGCGTCGTATCCGCATCACCACGGCTGCCGACGGCGAACAACCGTTCTTCACCGTCAATGTCACCATAGGTCACCGCATGGAAGCGGATACCGACATTGCTGGGAATTGCCACGCCGGCGGTCAGTGGATCTTCGTTATACGTCTCGATTCCATCGTCTCGAGCACCCACGTACTGTGGCGCGCTGATGTTAACACCACGTAACAATCCGGTCGTCGCATCGTCGGGAACCGGATCATCATCGGGTGTCGTAAACGCGTAGGCGTTTCCATCTTCGCGTGTCGCCAGATCTTGGACTTTGCCCGGATAGGGCCCAATGGTTCGCGACACGACGCCATCAGTCAAACCGGCTGCCGACAACAACACCTCGTCGTCATTGCCTTCGTCGTGCAGAATCAACACGGTGATATCGGACGGAAGTGCCGGGACAATGCTACTATCGTCCAATAGCAAGGGCACTTGCGGCGCGCCGGCGGTCGACCCACCCGACTGGCCGATGTGATCCTCGGCTACGCGAGTGACGGTATTGACCGGTTCCAAACGTAAGTCAGGATTGCTTAGCAATTGACTTGGAACGCGTGCATTACTGGTAACAGCAACGAAATAGGTCGCTTCCGGCATCTCGACGGGTCCGATAAATGGATCCAACGCACCCAGCGAACCGCGTGACAAGTCGCTTAGATTGCCTTCATCCAGAGCCCCACCTCGGTCGTCCGCGATATTCGAGTCGCGTCCAATCAGCAACAAACGTCCGAATGAGTCAAACACAGAGACAATGGTGTCGGGACGCGAAAGGCCACTGGCGTAATCGACATCAAACATCACCGGCGCATGCTGGTTCGAAGTACCTGCGGTCGCTTCATACGCGATTTGCATTTCGTAGAAATCGATGTCGTCCAGGCTATTGATGGTCCCGGCAATGCTCAACACGGCGCGTTCCGTTTCCAGCAGGTTGCCGATATCCTGAGGACCGGTCCCCGCTGCGGCACCGATCGGCACTTGGCCGTTGTGCTCTGGCCCGCCAACTTCCTCATCCTCCGCCACCTCGCCCAATAGGGGCGAATGCCCGGGGAGCCCATACAGCTCGATACCGTTTGTGGCGTAACGGACGTCCGCGTAACGGACCGTGACACCCGGAACCTCGTCGGTTTCGCGCAAACGAACCTGCAGCTGATACGATCCCGTCGTCAGTCCGCCCGCAAGATAGCCCAAATCGTTGCTCGAACTGCGCACCCGCACATGATAGGCACTGCGCGAACCAACCACTCCGGGCAGCACGACGCGCATGCCTGGATCGAGACGATTCAGCGCAAAGTTGTCTCGAGGCTGCCCCGAAGCGTTCTTCGGCTGAAACTCCGCTGCCACTTTCTGCAACGGATTGACGTGCGAATCCTGGATCGCGGGCGAACGGAACAGCAAACTGGGGTCTTGGGTCTCGTCAAACGAATTATCCGACCGCGCGATAACCGTACCATCGGAATCAATCAACTCGATCACACTATTCAAGGTATTCGTCGTGCGATCGATATCGAGCCACACTTCCGTACCGGCGGCGGCCTCGAAGCTGTAGACATCGATATCGTTGCGTTCATTCAGCACACCATGGACTTCAAAGCCAAGCCGCAGGTTGTCGTCGCCCCCTTGCTCAAACGCCGCCAAGTCACCCAGGTACTGCGCCGAATCGGGTGTCGCGTTTTCGCCCGGTGCGGCGGTGTTTAGCGTTTCCGTCTCAAGAACCAGATCGACATTTCTGTCGTTCGCGAATTGGTCGATACGGACACTACGCCAGTCGCCGGGCGCGGGCAACGTAGCCCAACCGTTGTTGTTCGTGTCGGTCAGCGTCTGACCGTCGGGTGTAAAGCCAGCACCAACCGTGTCATCGCTCAACGAAGTCAGAATGACCGGGAAGTCAGGTTGGCCGATCACCTGAATCGTACCACCGATGCGATCGGCAATATCAAGTTGACGTCCGGTGGCCGTGAAACCGGCGCCGAGCGATGAATCGAAGTTGTCTCCTGGTCCCTCCATTTTGACCACGAGGCTGGCCGAGGGACTGCTTTGCAGCCGCAAGCCGACGTTCGAGTGGACATCGGGAACGATGATCTGTTCGTCACGAAGCACATGAACGATGTCGGTATCGTCCCAGATGCTGGCGGTCGTCAAGACTTCGCCCCGAATGTCGACCGCATTGAGCGGATTGTTGAACATCCGGTTGTCGCGGATGAGTGGCCCGGTGTTGTCGGGATACTGCCCTGCGAGTGCGATTTCACCGGTGGACCGTCCCATGTCAGGCAGGGGATCGGGCGTGAACGAATTGGCATTGATCGAGATCGCCACTTCATCGTTGTTCTGAATGGTATTGCCAACCAAAATCGGTTGCGCGCCGCGAACAAAGATCGTAGCCGGTTCATTCGTGCCGCGGCCGAATCGTTCCGCAGGTCCCTGCCCCGCCTGGCCATCCGCGTTTTGCTCGATCACGCTGTGTGCCAGACGCACGTCCGCCTGATGGATTTCCAGCACGTTAAAGGCTTTGAACGTTCCTTCGATCTTGGTCACGCCACCGCCAAACATAAGCCGAGCATAGTCAATGCTGGCCGTACCCAAAGCGCCTACGTACAAGCCGCCCCAACTTCCGGGCGCCGGTGCCGCCGTATCGCCATCACCATTGGTATCGAAAGTGCCGCCTGCTCCATAACGATCGTCCGAACGAGAGGTAAAGATAATCTCTCGGCCATCACGGCCTTCGGCGATCAATTGCGCACCGAAGGTCGTCTCGATCCGCGAACCTTCCAGTTTGACGATCGTGCCGGGATCGATGGCCAACCGCGCATCGGTCCGCGCACGTGCCACGCCAAACGTCACGGGATCGAGTGTTTCATCGCTGCTCGCGCCACTGTCAACGAACGTCGTCTCGGTTGCGGCAATCTCGCCGGCCAATTGGTACGGCGCCGCGCCGTCAGCCTGGCTGCGATAGATCCGAATCCGATCATACCCGTTGGTGTTCGGCGCAACGAGGTTCTGCAACTCGATCGAAGTGGTAACCGGGATGGTCAGCGCGACGGTCGGATCGGATGACGGACTTTCGGCACCGTCGACCGAGTTGAGGTAGGTGATACGATAATTGTAGACGCCTGGCACCAGCGTGCTGGCATCCGCCGACTCGGACAAGGTTACTCCCAAGACGGTTGGCACGTCACGCTGCAATGTGTTGCTGGCATTCAGATCGGCCAGCGCCGTCGTGTCAAGATAGGTCGCGTCGGAAGCATTGATCTGATCGACAAAAACGTAAGGTCCGGCCACGCCATCCGTGCTGCGATAGATGCGCCGAGCGGTAAAATCGCCCCCTGCAGCTGGCAAATTGTCGAGCACCACGGCGTTATTCGCGCCGGCAAGCGTCACGGCGTTGGTCGCCTCCGAAGGGCGTCCCTCAAATCCATTGGTATCGACAAAAATCAATTTGTAATAATAAGTGTCCGGCTCCAGTTCGCCCCCTGCCTGCGGCGTCACGGTCACGACATTGACTGGTGGCCGAACAAGTTCCAGAATCGGTTCGCCCGACTTGCCCTGGATACGAAGGTTCTCGGAGATGATATGTACGACATCGGTGTCGTCAAATCGTCCGGCAACCGTCAATCCTCTTTGCTCGTCACCAGCGGGTGTCGTGATGCGAATAAACAAACCGTTGGACGAGTTCTCGACCAGCAAGTTACCTTGGATTTGCGGTCCAACGCGTTGGTAATCAGAGGTAAACAGTCCCTTCAGCTGGAATTTGGGAGCGAGAAAATTCGTCTCTTCAAAACTGTCCGGGTCGGCCGACAAAGGTGCATCGGCGCTCAGAGTGATCACGTTGGACGTGATCGTGGGGCGTGCTTCCACCATCTGGACCGGAGTGACAATCTGCCGCAACGAGTTAACATCGACGTTGCCACCACCGTACCGGATGTCAGCATGGTTGATGTAGTTCAGGAATACACCAACGTCTTCGTAGTTAGTCCGCTCTTCCGCGTTATCAAAGTCGTTACGAAAAACGATGCCACCCCAGTTTCCGGGCCGGGGCGTGGTCGTCGGTTGATACGTATCGACCCCGATCGACTCATCATCGTACGACGTGAAGTAGACCGGCAGCTCGGGAGTTCCAAGTACCTGCAACGCGCCACCGCTACGATCGACGCTCAACGATGAACTCCCCACTCCGATGCGTGACTGGTTCATCTTGAAAATGGCCCCGGCATCGACCATCACCGTCACACCCTTGGGGACGTCAAGGGTCTTGCCGTCGGCAAGGATTTGATTCTGAAGAGGCCCCGGGCCGATTTCGTAGGCGAAGTTATCGGTCAGTGTGCTGAAGTCACCGTCCGAACCGCCGTTGCCGACAATACGCACAACATCGCCCGGTTGGGCCACCGCCAAAGCGCTATTGATGGCTTGGAAAGATCCTTTCGTGCCCGTTTCGGCAGGACGCCCCAATTTGTCAACGAGGATCGTATTGCCAGGCGCAACCGCCCGGAACCAGAAATTGTATACGCCACCCGGTACGCCATCCGCGTTGCCGTCCAAGAGCGTGCCTGGCGTATTACCTTCGCCCGCATCGCGCATCGCGTCGCCAGGCTCGGGATCCGCGCGGAAGTCCATGCGCAAGTCATACGCGCCCTGGCTCCTGCCACCAAACCCCGTGTTCTCGAATTCGGGATTGTACTGATCGTTGCCACTGGCAGAAACACCAAGATAGTAAATCCCCGCGTCTAAACGCAGTTCAACGAATGCGTCTTCACTGTAGTAGTCATCGTTGCGCGCGATGACCTCACGGCTGCCGTCCTCATTCTCGCGATAAAGGACCAGCACACTGTCAAGCAAACTCGAGTTCGGCTGCCGCTCGGCAAATGTCTCCGCCGTGAAAACACCTTCCTCGCCCACGGCAATCTCGAACCGATACATGTCGATGTCATTGCTGTCCGGACGGTGCAGATAGCGACCGTGCAGAATGTCGTGGTTGCCAGGATAGATCGCCTCGGGCGTCGTGGCGCCAGGGTAAGTGAAGTCGCTCGCGTACGCCATCAAGGTGGAAGAAGGCAGATCCGAGGCACGTTCCAAGCCCAACATGAAACCGATGCCCGTCATCGTCGTCTTGTACCAGTCGGCGCCAAAATCGTCATTCCACTGTTTCGCATTGTCCAGGATCAACAGGCTGTCCTGGTAACCCGGATCGATGCGGACCATGAAGCCCGCGTCGACAATCGGTTTCTCCAACGCATGGTTGACCACGTCCTCGCCATCTGGGTCCAGCGCGTGCGGGTCCCCGGTGACGATCGTCAGCCCCTGGTCCGCCGTCTCCAGGAATTGAACGCCAATGTATTCGCCCCATACTTCAAACGCCTCGCGCGCACGTTGCTTCTGCGTGTCGGTGATCAGGTTCGACAGGGGTTGGCCCAAATTGTCAACACCATAGTTCGCTTGAAAGTTGTACAAAATGGTGGTGGCGCCATCTGTGCTGTCGGGCCCGAAAAGGGGATTCAAGTGGTTGTCGAAATCGCCCGCCACTTCTCCTGGTATCTCGCGATGGCCGGGCTCGTCGTTGGCGCCGGGGTAGTCCAGCGAGAACGGTTGCGCTTCAATATCGGTCGAGACCAATCGACTTTGACCCTCCAATGTCCCTATATCAAAGGCCGCGCCAAAACTTGAGCCAACGTCCGTCGACGGAACGATCACGAGTGGCGGCATCGGAATCGATTCGTTCGTGCCAATTCGCAAACGAAACGAGCCCGCGCCGATCGGATCCCCGGTATCTGGATCGATTAGCTCGTGAAGGTCACTGGCAAACGTCAGGACCGCTTGGTCCGCAGCAGCGTCATAGTTGACCGTGTCAGGCACGAACACGACATCATCCTGGTTGTTGGCCGTGTCGCCCGTGAAAACCAACTGGTACAGATCTGCGTTCTCCGCGTCCGGCACATACAAATCGTCATCGTTGAAGTAGACCACAATCTGGTCGCGCTGCTGTACCAACGTCCCACCTTGGTCTTCGATCGGCTGGGGAACGACCGCCACGACTTGCGCACCCAAATCCAAACGGAAGTGAATCTGCTGGTCCTCGCCACCATTGAACGCCTCACCATCCGTGTTTCTTAACGCATCGTCGCCTGTCCCAATGATGTCGATGCGATACTCGTCGTCCGGTAACGTTTCCGCAAAACGTAACAACACTTCGTTGGAGACGTCGCCTAGCCCCACAAAGCCCGGAGTAATCATGACGTCATTCGCATCTCCAAATCCGCCGTCACCACCCGCGCGTGTCACCTGAATGGCATCCAACGTCGAAGCGTCGATCGACTGGTTCCCCGAAAAAATGAAACGGAGCGTCGTCGGACTCACATCGCGAACGTCACCCTCTTGGATAAACTCGTCACCGTCCGGTTGAAGCCCTACCAACTCGAGATTCGCCGCGAGTAATTGTCGTTCTTCAAGTGTCTCAACACGTAGCGAACGCAGTGTCTCGCGCCGCGCTTGATCTCGCTGCTGAAAACGAAGTGACTGACTGCGAGATTTCAAAAAACGAGAGCGACGGTTTGTCATGAGACAATCCCCAGGTGAAGGCCAGACGAGTCGGTGGGAAACGCGGGGAGGGCGTTAAAACACAAAAACTGGATAAGGAAAAGCAACTAAACCACTCCCGGTACGCCAAGAATCCTCTGACGCAGTAAATCACGTTACATCAACGGTGCCGATTATAACCTCACCAGAAACCAATGCAAATTCCAATGGGGGGAAGGTTACGTATCTTGCTTAAATTTCTCGAATTCACAGGATTCCGTGGAAAACCGATAAGCCACACCCATACCAATGGCTATTTTTCAATAGCCCATGCGAGCATTGAAATAACTGCAATGAACGCCGTTTCGCCAGGATTCGTCCCCACCCCAACGCCGCATGC
This sequence comes from Planctomycetota bacterium, assembly GCA_024277285.1. The sequence continues at coordinate 9,108 of JAJRVM010000340.1, read as the reverse complement.
AATCCCGAACAACACCCACTTCGCAGCAGGAGAAGAGGGCAAGAAAATCGCATACGCTCGGTGGAGCGGTCTGCGGTCAGACGTCCTCTTCCCGACTTTGAACGCAGTGCAGGGACGCGGTACAAAAAACGGGCGCGTCCACCAACAACAAGATGGTTCAAAACCGTCGACTTTTCTGGCAGCCCAGGAGCGTTCTACTTGGCCGGCGTCGCCGCGTCATCGGCGTGTGGTATGTTCGGTCCTGCCGCCGATGGTGTTTCGAGCGGCACTTGCGGCGCTGGCTTTGCCAGACTTGCTCGGCCCTGCGTCCAAAGCCGCAACCCTTCGAGCCGTTGCTGACCACGAATGTAAAACATCGCATCGAGCGAGTTCAGATGCTGTCGCCAGTCGGCATCACGGCGTGACTTCCAACCGGAAGTCGGATGGACCCAACCGAGCCTTTGCATTTCGTCAAAAAGGGCTGACGCGAGTTCTTGATGGCCAAACATCGTCGGATGCACATGATCGAGGAACCACCGTTCACCGGTAATCCCATCCGGCGTCAATCGCTCGAACAACTGTTGCGCGTCGACCAACTCAGCGCGATGGTCCCGAGCCACTGTGGCCACGATTTCGCGCATCGGCGACAGAATACGCAATGGGCAGATGTCTTCATCCTTGGCAGCAACCAGTTCCGCCTTGGCCGCCTCAAACTGTTCTTGCCTCAAATAACATCTGCCGAGATGGAAACGAACCCCAGCGTGTTGATCGTCGATCGCAACCGCCTGCTTCAACAGCTCGATTCGTTCCACCAGGGTGTGGTCGACCAGCTTCGCATCTTCCCACAGGGTATCGAACCGGACGCGCTCGTCATCGGTGATACCGCTGCGATGCAGATACTTGAACGGCGGGGCGTCTTTGAGATTGTAAGGAGGGTTCACCAAGATCACCGGTACATGATGGTCGTGCGCCAACGCCACCATCCGGTGCAGATTGTATTCAAAGTGTGCGATGGTCCCTTGATGCCATCGTGCATCGCGGTGGTAGTCAGCCAATCCATCGCGGTAGTCCAACAGGGCATTGACTTCTTCGGGAAGCTGTGGTCGTTTCTTGAAGACCTCTTCTTGCGATGCACGACGCAGCCGCACGGCCGCGCCACGCAACGCGTTGTAGGTGTGCAATCGTGCCAATTGGGTGTGGACCCACGTGATCCAATGGGGCGTTTGTTTAATAGGTCCATACGTGCGATCTTCGAGAAACTCGTTGTGCCCCGTACAGATGATGACCAAGTCGGGCTGATACTCGAGCACTTCCCGCAAAATGGGGACCAGCCGATAACTGGCGTAAGACACTCCGCCACAATTGACGACTTCCCATTGGCGCTGTGGATCGCTGGCCCGCAAACCCAACTCGAGCCACGTCGTGAATGACGTTTCGATCGCGTAAGGCCGACCCTGGACCGTTGATCCGCCGAGGCAGAAAATCCTGAACTCGTCATGCCCTTTTTCAATCGAGAACGAGTCCGGACGAAAGAACGTCAGACGTTCGGGGGCCGTTTCATAGCGCCCCGTTTCTTGGTTCGGTTTGAAGAGCGGGCGCACGCCGCTAAAACCTACATACGGATCATCACTGTCGGAAACCTGCCCGATGCCGCAGCAGCGCAACACCACTTCGGTCGTGGCCAACGGCAGCAACCCAACCATCATCGACGCGAAGACCAGCACGAACCGCTTTCGCTTACGCGACGGCGATCTTGTCGAGGTAATCTGCTGGTGAGGCGCAACGTTATTCATGGACCATTCAGAAATGCAACTGGACTATGCAGTAACGATAAGACGCAGTAACGATAAGACGGGAACACAACGAGGCGAGCTGCGGCAACCACTTGATCAGCGGACTCGTTCTCGATCACGTATAATACCGAACCGAGTACGACCGGCAAGAATAGGGCCCTGTCGTCGCTTCGGCTCGCCCACCTTTTTTCATGATAACCTGCTCGCTAGTATGTTGCGTACCTGATGCAGGTGAAATCAAACCATCATTATCGTCGCAAGAAGGGCAATTACATGAACCAGGCGAAGATGGCCAGAATCGGTATCGTGACAGTCTCGGACCGCGCCAGCCGCGGAGAATACGAAGACCGTGGCGGGCCGGCAATACGCCAGTATCTGGAAGAGGTTCTGGCGTCGCCCTGGGAGTGTGTGGCGGAGATCGTGCCGGACGAGCAAATCGAGGTGAGCACGGCACTCAAACGTCTTGCGGACCAACACGACTGTTGCCTGATCATTACCACTGGCGGTACCGGCCCGGCACCTCGCGACGTCACCCCCGAAGCGACCGAAGCGGTCTGCGCCAAGATGATGCCCGGGTTCGGCGAATTGATGCGACAGGTTTCGCTGCAAGCGGTCCCAACCGCCATCCTCTCGCGGCAAACCGCCGGTATCCGCAGCCGCAGCTTGATCGTCAACTTACCCGGCCAGCCGCGTGCTATCTGTGAATGCCTCGACGCGGTATTTCCTGCCATTCCTTACTGTATTGACCTGATCGGCGGCCCCTACCTGCAAACCAACCTGCAGCGTCTAGTCGCTTTTCGGCCGAAGAAGAAATGACCGGACAGAGAACGTGCTTTGAAAGTAGTTCCCAACGCACCATCGGATCGATTTCAACCTCCATGGTGGAGCAGAACCGCGAGCGACCATCGGCTCCAAGCCGCTCTGGACGTGCTCTTCGCGCCCTCATGTCCGTGGCCCGGATACGGGTGTGCCTGCGCGCGCTCGTTGTGCCGATGGGAGCTGCAATATCGATCTGAGCGAGCTTGACACACCCTACGGTTGCTGGCAGCGTTTCAGGGACATCAGGACGTAGGCGGTGCCATATTGCTGGTGGTAATTGTACAGCGGATAGTCCCACCAGGAGCCGTTCTTTTCCTGCAGCTTCATCAGGATCGTGGCCAGGTGCGCCTGGTAGTCATGTCGATCCTCTGGCTTGAGCTGTTCGATGCAGAGCCCGGCGTAATAGTGGCCGAAGTAGTAGAAATAACCCGCCACCTGGAACCACGATTCGTGAGGAATCGGTCGCTTGCGACCGATGCTGAGCCAGCCGTTACGCGAGATCAGCCGATCGAGCCACGTCTTGAGCACGTCGTCCGTGATCTTCTTGTCTCCCCAAAGCCGCAGGGCAAGATTACAGGCCTGCGAGCGTCCCAGGCTGCCACCCGGCCGATTGATTCCGCGCATCGGTTGATACTTCAGATACTCGCCATACAGATAGCTGAAGTCGGGCTTCTGTTGACGGTGCAGCGAAGCAATGGCGCGCTGAGTGAGTTTGTCGGGTGGCGATACACCAATCCCTCGTGCTTCGTCGAACGCAACCAACACAGCCGCCGACAGGAAACTCGTTGAATCGGTCGCCGGCTTTTTGGCGCCCACTCGGAAATCGTAATAGCCCCATCCGCCATCCACCGATTCGTAACGATCCAGGTAATCATATTGCGAGCGTATCAGCGCGACGATCTCCTTCTGCCTGGCAGGATCATCCGCGTGACGCCGGTGCATCCGAACCAGGGTTTGAATCGCATACGCATGCCCCCAGACGTTGTAGATCGCTACCGGCCCGGCACGGCGCAACTTGGGTAAGAACTCCATCAACCACGCCTCACCTCGATCAATCGCCCCCTGCACCTCAGGGCGATCATCGCCCACTTCCATCAGACTGGTCAAACAGAGCGCGGTCACTGCGGTACGGAAGGCGTGGTGCCCCCCCGGAACCGGCGCGAAGATGTTCAGCTCTTTGGTATTCCGCGCCGACCCCCAGGAGCCATCTTTGTTCTGGTCACCGAGTAGAAACTGGATGCCACGCTCGATCGCTCGTTCAAGATCCGCTTTGCGCGGCGTCGACACCGGCGGCAGTTTGGGCGCGGCCGGAATCGAAGGCTTGACAGCGTCCTTTTCGTCCGCCCTGACGCACTTCGGCAGCGTGATGCAACTCAACACAATGACGCCGCAGACGCTCAACATGATCAAAGCCGTCCGGCGACGTTCAAGCCCCAGTCGTTCAAGCCCCAGTCGTTCAAGCCCCAGTCGTTCAAGCCCCAGTCGTCCAAGCCCCAGTCGTCCAAGCCCCAGTCGTCCAAGCAATAGCGCAAGTCGATTCATCATCATGCTGCCACGAGCGGCAAGAAGCCCCGCGCCGTGCATAAAACTTCTGGAGTGGTAAGCGTGCATTCAAGGACCCATTTGAGTTGTAGCCGAAGGGCGTGTTGATCCTGCCTCGGCCATGTGACGGTGCCATGGCAACTTGTTCGCTACGCATCCGGCTTTTTCAACAGCACCAGATCATTCTCTTTCAAGCCGCTGAGAACTTCCCACTTTTTCTCTGCCTTTTGCCCGATCACCACTTTGCGTTTCTCCGGCTTGTCGCCCTCTCCTTTGACGTACACCACATTCCGCTTTCCATCCGCGTCGTCTTCAAACACAGCACTGGCGGGGACGGTGATGGCATTCTTCTTGTCATAGGCAATCAACGTGATTTTGCACCCCATGCCCGGCACAATCACCTTCGCGTTGTCACCGAGCTGCACGCCAAGGCGTCCGTCAAAAGTCCCCTTGTTAAGAGGGAATGCGGAGACGCCTTGCACTTTGGCCGCCAGCTCCAGATCGGGATATCCATCAGGGATCGCAATACCCTGCATGCCATGTTTCACTCGGTAGAGCTCTTTTTCAGGCAAATCGACGCGAATCTGCAACGGCCGCGGATTGACGATCGTCATGAAGACACTCTGCGGCGAAAGCTTGCCACCTTCGATCAACTGGGATGCCACCGAATCGACACCCGACCATTTGCCGCGTGTCCACTTGCCGTAATAGACGTACCCGTCGGCCGGCGCCACGATGGTCATGATCGCGCGATCCTCACGCAGCTTCGTGAACTTCTCCTGAGCGCGTTGGTCCGCCAGACGTTGCTTTTCGCGTTCAATTTTTTGCTTCTCGATCTGCACCGGCAGTGTGGCAACCGTTTTGGCCAGCATGATGTCGGCGCGCTGAGCACTTTCGACCAATTGCTGCTCTTCGCGGGGCAAATCCTGTTCCAGCGATTTCTTCGCACGCAATTCGGATGATTTCAGGTAGAACTTCGACCGCTCCACATCGTTGCGAGCGCGCTTCAACACGATCTCTTCGGTCTCTTCGGTCAGATCGTCCGCCTTGTACATCTTCTCGAGCTGTTTCAGTTCTTCCTCCGCATATTCCAGCGAATTGCGTGAACTCTTGAGCGAAAACTTGACCGCCTCCTGTTGAAATGCACGGTCGATCTTCATGAAGTAGGCGAGATTCTCGTCGGCCATTCGCTTCGCTCGTTCGGACGACTTCAAGTCGAGCGGCACCGATTTCTGCAACAGTGCCCAATCGGCTTCGGCCTGACGCCGCGACAGCTGACCAAGCTGCAACGACAATTCCACATCCTGCAGTTGTTCGTCGATCTTGGCCATATCGAGCCAAACAAGCGTCTCGCCTTTCTTGACACGTTTGCCATGCGCAGCGGCCCTGACGACCGTAAACGACGACCAACTATTCGGACGTAACACGAGCGGCCACATCTGAGTGGGCTCGAACACCCCCGTCAAATTGACCTTAATCTTCAGCGGCGCCCGTTTCACCTTGTGTGTCGCTTCCTTGGCTGCCGACTTGGCGGCAGGCTTGGTAGCCGACTTGGCAGCGGCCTCTTTGGCGGGGGTCGCCTCCGCTTTCTTCGCCTCTTGCCCCCACGCAGTCAGCGCCAAACAACAGGCAAGTACCAGCGTGACGCAAATATTGAGTCCCAATCGAATCATCGGTGTAGCTCCTCGAAGTTGGTGGGATCAGCAATGCTGTTATGCAACAGTCGGAATTACCAAGGTACCGGTACAATCCTACTCGATCAGGCAATGATTGTGAAAGCGCGCGATGGGAACTTCCCGAGACTTTTGCAATTGCTCACCTGGAACTTCACTCGGGGAGGTGGATTTCGTACAAGCGCGGCCAATTCTTGCCGGTCACCAACAACCGCCGCTGCTGGGGGTCATAGGCGATTCCGTTGAGGACCTCGTCGCGGTCGTGACGTTGTGACGACGGGTAGAGTTGGGACAAGTCAAGCCACTCGATCACTTTGCCCGTTTCGGACGAGATGCGTGCGATGCGATCCTCGTACCAAATGTTCGCGTAGATATCGCCTTCCACGAATTCCAGCTCGTTCAGCTTGCTGACTCGGCGACGCCCGTCCCGGACCGTCAACTGGCGCCGCACCCTGAACGTCTTCGGATCGAGGAACCGCAGCGTGGCCGTACCATCGCTCATGATCAGCTGCTTGCCATCGTGCGTGATCCCCCACCCTTCGCCGCGATAGGAAAAACGTCCTTGTACTTGGAACGTCTCCAGATCGTAAACCAACGCCTGCCGACTCTTCCAGGTCAACTGAATGACCTGATTCTCCCAGATCGTGATCCCTTCACCAAACAGGCGATTGTCCAACCGGCGTTCTTGAAGCACCTTGCCGGTCGCTAATTCGACCTTGCGCAACGACGATTTCCCGTACGCACCGGTGCCTTCGTAAAGAAACCCGTCACGATAGACCAACCCCTGGCAATAGGCATCGACCGCATGGGGATAGCTGCGCGTCAACACATAGCGCCGCGTCGGCGCCGCGGCACGACGGTTACCGACGGCTTGGTACCAGAACGCCAACCCTATCACGACCAGTGCCAGAGCGACGATCGCCGGCAGCCAGCCAAAAAAACCCCGGCCCCGAAAATAGCGGCCCCTGGAGCGCTTTCGCGCGACTTCACTCGACGGCGCACGCGCCGAGAGCTTTTTGCTGGCTGGCAGTCGTTGTTTCACAGCGGTAATATTCACGGTCACGGGCAATGGTGGCTAGTGTGGTGCTGGATCGCCTAGCAAGACACAAGTGAGAAAACGGGATCGTCGCGTCGCTATCGACGGCTCAAGCTCGCCCCGAAGCCGATTCACTATGGCCCGAAGCTCCCACTCGTTAGTCTCCTTATGGAGCAGAACTTGATCACGTTGAGTCAAGTGTTAGCGACCAACGGGAGCGGGAAAACACGGTTCGAGCGGTAGCTCGTAATTGGTTCGAGGTCCTACCTCGTTAGAATCATGCGTCAACACGGCACTTGAGTTATTGCTGATTTGCCGTAAAACGGCAAGGCAGTCTGTGAGAAAACCGGTCGCAAACGTGGCACGGCTTGGCATGGCAACGATCAAAGGATAATCTCGCGATCGACCAACGCGTGGTGTACGTAGCAGGCCAGTCGCGTTCACGTCGCATGCGGCACTACATTTGCGGAGCGGTGAACCAAATTACCTAAGAAAGCCAGCGGATGAAGCAACAGCTAGCATATTGCACGAACGTCCATGCGGGCAGTGACCTCGAAGGGCTGCGGACGAATCTGAGCCGCTATTGCCTGGCAGTGAAGCACCACTTCGCGCCCACGGAACCCATGGGAGTTGGGCTGTGGATCGCCGCTTCTGCCGCGCGAAAGCTGCGTGAGCCCCAACAACTCGCCGATCTTTCGAGCTGGCTCGCAACCCAAGACCTCATCCCCTTCACACTCAACGGATTCCCGTACAGCGACTTTCACGAACCAGTCGTGAAGCAGCGCGTCTATCACCCCACCTGGTTCGAGTCGCAACGGCTGGACTACACACTTGCCCTGATCGATATCCTCCATGCCATTCTGCCAGGGGGCATGGAGGGAAGCATCTCGACGCTGCCCATCGCCTGGCGATCGCCCGCTCCGACGGACCAGCAATGGCGCACCGCCGCTCAGCACCTGGACCAAGTGGTCGAGCGATTGGCGCGACTGGAAGCCACCACCGGCCGTCTCATCACGGTCTGCCTCGAACCCGAGCCTGGGTGTGTGCTGCAACGTTGCGGTGATGTCCTGGCGTTCTTTGCCGAACACCTCTGCGTTGGCGGACAAGGCAAACAGTGCAAACGCTATATCCGCGTCTGCCACGACATCTGCCACTCGGCCGTCATGTTCGAAGACCAACGAGACGTGCTTGCCCGTTACGCCCAGCAGGGCATTCAAGTCGGCAAAGTCCAGGTTTCCTCAGCCATTGAAGTCGATTTCGATCGGCGGCCGGCCAGCGAGCACCCCGCGTTGCTCGACGCATTGGCTGCGTTTGCGGAAGACCGCTACCTGCACCAGACCGCAATGCGTCTGACCCCCGACGCACCGGTGCTCTTTTTTGACGACCTGCCCGCAGCGCTCAAGGCCGCCCAAGACGATCCTCAACACCAGCGCGGCAAGTGGCGTATCCACTTCCACGTGCCGATCTACCTTGACCACTTCAACCTGCTTGGAACGACGCAGGCCGATATTCAACGACTGCTCGGCGTCACCAGCTTGCACCCCGAACTCACACACTTTGAAGTGGAAACCTACGCATGGAGCGTCCTGCCACCTGAATTGCAACGCACGGATTTGGCCGACGGTATCGCCGACGAGATGAGCTGGTTACAAGCGGAACTGGCCACGGTTTAGCGGGACAACGTCACTTGGCGTTTGCGTGTGCGCATCGACTTGCGCTTTGTTGGGGGATCTGATACTGGAACACGTACGGAATGATCGTGCCACTGCATGCGCGGACGCGTTCTACACCTCGATCGACTTATCACTACCAACCGTCCCACCAACACGCCGTCGCTCACTGCACGCAGTGCGAACCGGCGAACCGGTTTCCAATGGCAGCTCGAGCGACGCTTCACACTGCTCAACTTGGCGTTTGCGTGTGCGCATCGACTTGCGCTTTGTTGGGGGATCTGATACTGGAACACGCACGGAATGATGGTGCCACTGCATGCTCGAACGCGTTCTACACCTCGATCGATCTGGCACTACCAAACGCTTAACCAACACGCCGCCAGTAACTGCACGCAGTGCGAATCGGCTAGCCGGTTTCCAATGGCAGCTCGGACGCTTCGCACTGCTCAACTTGGCGGTTGCGTGTGCGCATCGGTTTGTGACTTTGTGGGGTGTCTGCCGGTAGCAAACGTGCGGAATGAGCAGTGGCACGGACCCCATCGTTCTTTCTAGACCGCCCCAGCGTGTACGAAGAAACAGCGATGAAAGAAGTC
>JAJRVM010000339.1 GCA_024277285.1 Planctomycetota bacterium | reverse complement strand
AATCCCGACTGTCTCCGTTGCTCGATGAGAGCGATGAATTGATCGCCATCATGGTCAAGTCGATTGCTACCGCAAAATCGGGCAAACAGAAATCATGAGTCGCCGTTGGATGATTTCCATGTCGCACGCCGATTCCAGCGCGACTTACTTCCTGAACACACATGACGGTACACTTTGACTTCCGCATTCCCTATTCCGCATTCCCTATTCGCCACCTCACACCCCTTCTCCCCCTCACTTTCACGCCCCCTCACCCTCTCGCCCTCTCTCCCTCTTCACCGTGGATCGTGCCAATCGTCGCGGCGAAAGTGCTGGGCGTAGGCGCCGTAGTCATTGAACCAGATCCGCTTGAAGATGCGATAGATCCAGTTCTTTTCGGGGACCTCGTTGCCGGGATTGTACTGCGAAGCACGTGATTGCATGGTCTGCAGTTCCGCAAACGCGGTCTGCCGGACCGTGGTGTCTTTGGCACCATGTTTTTCGGCCAGTTGCAGCAGCAGGTCAGGGCGTTCCAAAACGATACAGCCGCGCGTGAAGGTGGCGGCGGTTTCGCGGAAATCGCGCAGGAACTCGGACTGGCCCAACACTTCGCGCAACGGCCGTTGGTCATAGATCGAGTCCTTGGCGATTTGAATCACCGGGCAGGGCTCGATATCGCCCCACGGGTTCACGTGGTGCGTGAAACCGGTTACTGCAGGGCAGAGTGCATAGCCATCGCCATCATAATAGGCGTCGACGATGATGATCGGTTTCTTGTTGCGCATCTCGACAACGAACTGTCGCGCTTGTTTCTGTTGTGCGGGGGTTAAGCAGAGCTCGGGTGACGCGTCAGCTCCGACCGGTCGGTAGATGTGGAACCAGGTGTACAGCACTCCCATGTCGATCAAATTGTCAAGCCACTCTTCGGTTAGCAGGTCCATATTGGTTTGGCACAAACTGGTGCAGACGCCAGTCAGGACTTTCGCGTCCAAACAGTTTTGCAAACCCTGCATGGTACGATTGAGTACCTCTGGTTTGCCGCGGCGCTGATCGCTAACGATCTCGTTGCCTTCCACGCTCACTAGCGGCGTGATGTTGCCGAGCTTACGGATTCGCTGTGCGACTTCGGGCGTGATGAAGTGGCCGTTCGTAAAAATCTGGAAATAGCAATCGGGGTGTTCGGCCAGAATGTCGAGCAACCCGTCATGCATAAACGGTTCGCCCCCGACGATCCCGAAGAAAGCGTTACCCATTTCTTGGGATTCGTGAATCAATCGGTGCATCGCGTCCGGTTCGATTTTCTCCTGTTTGGCGGCAACATCGACCCAGCATCCCTGGCAGCGCAGATTGCAACTGTTGGTGATCGAGATATAGATGAACGGCGGATAGAACTCGCCCCGCGCCAAGCGTTGTTGGTGCTTGCGAATCGAGCGAATGCCCTTGAATCCGGCGTTCCAGGCGAGCTTCCAGAGGAGCCGCTTGTTGGTTTCAAAGAGCATGCGTTTGGTCATGCGAAGATACATGAAGGAGTCGCTTTCGAATATCAGAGGTCGAGCTCATCAAGCTCGTCGATTAGTTCGTCCAATTCGTCTTTTTGTTTTCCGGTCGCCTGCCCTGCAGATGCGGGTGCCGTATTGGCTGCGTCGACCGGCGCGCGGCCCGCCTGCTGCAGATGGGCATCTCGTTCCTGGGCGGCGACGTCCACGTCGTTTGGTTTGCCAAACAGCTGTGACAGGTCGATCTTCATCTCGCCACCAATGCTTGGATCACCGGCGATGACGGGGGTCTTGTGTTGGGGGAAGATAATCGCATTTTCCGGGCAAACGCGACTGCAAGCCGGGCAGCCCTTGCGGCAGTTGTCCGGTTGTTCGACCAGGATCGTTTCCAATTCGTCGATTCCATAAACTCCGAACAGACAGAAATCAACACACTCCATGCAGTTCGTACAGCGGCTGAAGTCGATTACCGGGTACCAGCGGCGTGGCGTGGAGTCTTCGATTACGTGAGGTGTTGCGGATGCTGGTTCAATGAGCGGTTCAGCGGTCGACTTTGCGGCCCCGGGAGTTGCGGTTGACGCGCCGTTGAGTCCGCCGGTCAGACTGACGACTTGCGTTTGTTGTTCTTCGGCAAGTCGCTGGATCTCGCGCACGTACGGCTCGGCCCGGTCCTCCATCCGCAGGTCCATGTGGTAGATCGTGCGATCGGGCATGGGGCGATCGTCCAACACGCGTGGCGTTTCCGGGTCGGGCCGATAGTCTTTCGTCTGTTTTTCCCACTTCTTGCGACGTTCGTCCCAGGCACTCTTGAGCGCCGTTTCGCCAATACGTCCGCGGATCTGAACGCGGTCCAGTGTCCAGTGCGCGGCGCGTGCGTAGAGCCAGGAAAGGAGCACGAAGTCGCCATGCAATTGCAGTAACGCAAGCATCGCGGAGCTGCTTTCGTTCAAGTCGTATAGGTGCGGGATCACCAAGACGTCAACTCCGTCCGTCGTGATCAGTTCGGCTACCACCGACTCTTCGAGTTTGCGCTTTGCCGGGTTGTTACTCTGGCCCTGGGACAGGACGACACTTAATCGTTTGGCCATCTAGATTGTCTCGTTGTGTGAGTCCGATGCATTTGCCGCCCGCGGTTGCAAATTGGTTTCTCTGGCTCGGAGAGCCGACAATGGCGCCGGCACGCGTCCTTTCTGTACCGTCTCTCCGGGGCTCTCGTTCTTGTTCGATCCGCACCGGTGCCTCACGGCACCGGCAGAGGCTGTACCGGCCCTGCCGGGCCGAAAACGACTTGCGTCGTGCCCCGGTCGTCGTCGACACTCAACTCAGATTCTCAACTCAACTGCCCTTTGATCGTGCGTTGCGTTATCTCCCAGACCGATTCGAGGTGTTTCGTGTATTCCTGTGCCGTCATGACCGAGGGTGCGCTGAGTTGCATCTCGAACAGCCAGCCTTCACCATACTTATCCACATTGATTGCCGAGGGGTCGTCGAGCAAGGTCTCATTGAACCGCACCAGGTGACCGGTCGCCGGTGCATACAGGTCGCTTTCCGCTTTCTTGCTCTCAATCGCTCCGATGGTTTGCCGTGCTTCGAGCAGCGCGCCGTCATCCACGGCCCATTCCAGAAAGTAGACGTCTTGCAGCAGTCGGACCGCGTAGGCCGTGAACCCGAATCGGGTCACGGTGCCGTCCGTCTGCGCCCACATGTGGTTTGTGCAGTAGTGGCGATCTTCCGGAAACCGGGCCTCGAACTCGCCCATCATGAACACCACTTCGCTCATGTGTAACGAACTCCTTGGTGCTCAGGTTCAAAGAACGCCGGCAGCAGGCCGTCAGCACGCAGCAGCCCTTCACGGGAGAGCGTAATCCGATCGCCGTCGATCGTGCACCAGCCGTTGGCGACGTACTGATCCCAAGTGTCACGCCACTGGTCGACAATGTCGACGCCGAACTTCGCGTGAAAGTAGGCGCCGTCGAGTTGGCCATGTTTGAGCTGCAGGATCATTTCGCGAACCAACCGTTGATGTGGAGTGGGCCGCAAGGCGCGACCGATCGGCAGTTCGTTCTGGTCCAGCAGGCTGGTGATGTACGCTTCCCATTCGGGCAGGTTCTGATAGTGGACGCCCGAGACGTGCCCGAAGCTGGCGATCCCAGTGGCTAGCATATCGGCGCCACGCCAGAGGTTGTCCCGGTAGCTGAAATTCACGCCGGCGGGGTCTTTGACCAACGTATAGGCACTCGATACGTGATAACCTACCGCTTGCAGTTCATCAAAAGCGTAACTCACCCAGGCTCGTTTGGTTGGCCAATCGGCGACCGGTGATTCCGTCTGCTGGCCGAGGATATCTTTCGAGTAGACCGTATTGAAGGGCAACTCCATTTGGTAGATCGTAACGCTTTCAGGAGCCAGTTCGATCGTGCGGCGAATGTTCTCGCGCCAATTCTCCCACGTTTCACCAACCATGCCGGCGATCAAGTCGATGTTGACGTTGGGGAACTGGGCGGCGCGGATCCATTCCCAAGCTCGATAGACCTCCGACGACAAATGAGCTCGGCCGTTTTCCTGCAACACTTCGTCGCTGAAGTTTTCCACGCCCAGACTTAACCGAGTGATGCCAAGCTGCTTGAGTGCTTGGACCTTGGGTTCGGCCAATGTGCCTGGTTCGCATTCAAACGTGACTTCTTCCGCTTGCGACCAGTCGATGTTTTCGCGCAGTCGTTCGACCAGTCCGTTGAGCTGCCGGACACTCAGAAACGATGGCGTGCCACCTCCAAAGTAAACGAATCGAAATGGCCGCGTCCCCATCACGGGCAGCTTGCTGACCAGCTCGATTTCACGCGCCAGGGCGTCCATGTACCGTTGGATGTCGCCGGCGCGTTTGTCGGTGAACACTTTGAAGTAACAAAACTTGCAGCGTTTGCGGCAGAACGGAATATGCAAGTACAGCCCCAATGGAACATCGCTTGGCGGCTGCTGCATCGCCTGACGCGCCGCGTCGACTGAATCGCTCGACCAGCACGAGTAGGGCGGGTAGTTCGAGATGAAGTAGTTGCCTACTTCTGTCTTGGTAGGGTCGGAAGGCATAGCATGTCGCGTTGGGTTAAATGAATGTGGCACGGCACTCCGTGCCGTGAACGGAGTGCCGTATTCGATACGACTTATTCGATGCGACTTATTCGATGCGACTTATTCGATGCGACTTATTCGATACGACGCGGAGCGTCGTACCACACTGCGTCACTCCGACTTCTTTCCAAAACAATAGACAACCCCGTCGTCGCTGGCAATGACGAGCCGCCGGGCCGAGACGGCGGGTGAGCCGGTAAACCCGCCTCCCGTCTCGATTTGGCTGATTTCCTTGCCGTTTTTCAGGTCGATCGTGTAGAACCGGCCGTCCGCGGCGGCGGCGTATACACGCTGGTCCACAATCACTGGCGCCGAATCGACGCGTTGCCGCGTGGCGAATTCCCATGCCACGGTGCCGTCTTCGGCGTTCAGACAGTAGACTTTCTTGGAACGTCCACCAAAGACGATTCGCGTGGGAGTGGCGGCCGGCGAACTGCGCATCGGCAAGTGCCGTTTCGGGTCCTCGAACGTCCAGACCACTTTCGCGCTCTTCCAATCGATGCAGAAGAATTGGCTCCCCTCCGTGCCGAAGAAGACGTGATCTCCGATCACCGCCGGAGTCACTCCGGTAGGTGACCCGATGTCAACGTCGGCCACTTCCTTGCCGTTGGTAAGGTCGACGATGTGCAAGGCACCGTCGCAACCGGCCACGAACGCTCGGTCCGCAACGACTGTGGGCGTACAACGGATTTGATTATCGATAGAATACTTCCAAACTTCCTTGCCGCTCTTGGCATCCAGGCAGTAGAGAATACCGTCCTGCGAACCCACCAGGAGATGATCGCCGTGGAAGTTCGCCCCCGAACTGATCTCGCCATCCGTTTCAAAAGTCCACACCTCTTTGCCGTCGGTGGCGCTGAGACAACGTACGTAACCATCGATGTCACCAAGGTAGACGAGTTTGTTGCGGACGGCGGCTGCGGCGGTGAAGCCGGTATCGAATTGCTTCTGCCAGAGTCGCTTGCCGGTCACCAAATCGAGCGCGACGACCGCACCATCCAAGTCGCCCAGATAAACAACTCCGTCGACAATCACGGGAGTTGCTTCAAAGGCTCCTTCCTTGACCGTGTAACGCCACACAATCTCCAGCCGCTCGGGCAATGCTGCGGATACGGTGTTACTGGAATCCGTGCGACTGGAAACGGTGTTACTGGAAACGGTGTTACTGGAAACGGTGCCGGTCGATTGGGCGTTACCGCGGTAGACCGGCCAATTGTCGCTGAGTTGTTCGACACCACGTGTCGGTGCACAAAACGTGGCGGATATGAGCACCAAGAGGAATAATCGCGCCGGTGACATGGAAATGACTCCAGGAGTGTGTGGCTGGGGGCGACCAGTGAACATTACCGGTGCCGCTCAAAGTTTTCCGTAGTCCGTATCTGTTTAGCCGATGACAGCGTTTGTCCGAGCCGGAGACCCCTACGGGCTTGCCCCGTAGGTGAACGAGTTTCGCCAGCTAAGACTCGAACGCTAATAACTCTCCCTCTTTTTCCCACCGCACAAGGCGGTGGGGGTCGATCAATCATCCACCGTAACCGCTCACGGTGTTTCTCAAACTCAATCGTACTCCCAATCTCAATGATAGTATCAGAACGCCTGACGATACAGTTCCAGCAGCGCGTCGGCGTCGGCCGGTCTTGGGTTGAACGACGTGGTCCACTGTCGCGCCGCATCCGCAGCGAGTTGGGGTAACATCGACTCTTCCACACCGCATTCGGACAGTCGCGTCGTCAGCCCGGCGCGTGCGGTCATTTCGGTGACAAACTGGGCTAAACCTTCGGCACCTTGCTCGGGCACAGGTAGCGGAGGCGTGTCGCGCGGGTCGGCCGTGGAGGTGACCGTCGATTTGGGAGCGGATTCGATTTCCAGGATGTTGGGAGATCTGCTGCCGAGCAACCAATGGTACGTTTCTTCCGCTACCTGCTTGTTGAAGCGGATGACGTGCGGCAACATCTGGCCGACGGCATGGCCATGAATGATTCCGTAGTGTGCGGTCAAGGGATTGGCCAGGCCATGCGCGGCGCCGAGCATCGAGTTTTCGATCGCCAATCCGGCCAAGCAAGCCCCACGCTGCATGGCGCCACGCGCCTGCAGGTCGTGAGGGTCGTTCAGCACACGGCCAAGGTGGGTGGCCAGCAGCCAAAACGCTTCGCGGCTGAACAGTCGCGACATGAGACTCCATTTGCTGGTGACCAGTGTTTCCAACGCATGTGCCAATGCGTCGATCCCCGTCAACGCGGTGACGCGTGGTGGTTGGGTCAGTGTGAGACGCGGGTCAAGCAGGGCGATGCGGCAGGCCGCCTTCTTGTCACCGCAGGCCATTTTTACGTGCGACTGCGCATCCGAGATCAATGCAAACGACTGCGCCTCGCTGCCGGTCCCCGCCGTGGTTGGAACGGCGATCATCGGTAACATCGGCTGCCGCGCCTTACCGACTCCCCAATAGTCCTTCATCTGGCCGCCGTTGGTGTAGATGAAGTTGATTCCTTTGGCGCAGTCCATCGAGCTGCCACCCCCCAGGCCAACCAGCAGATCAGGTTGGAATTGGCGCGCGACATCGACGCCCTTGGCGACGTCTTCGGTTGACGGGTTCTCACGCACCTCGCTGAAACACTCTACCGCCAGGCCGGCGGCTTCCAGGGCGGCAATGCCGCGCGCCGTGTGGCCCGCTTCAATCACTCCATGATCGCTTGCCACCAACACCCGAGTGCCATCGAGTTCGCGCGCAAGATCACCGAGACGATCGACTGAATCGATGCCAAATACGATCCGCGTGGACATCTGGAAATCGAACGGCTTGTTGCTCATGATCCACCTTCCAGAAACCCATCGTCGATCTGGTATGCTCTGGATCGAAACAGGAAGTCAATGATGTTCCCCTCGTGCGGCTGCAGCCAGTTCAGTTTCGTTGTCGGGATTGGACCGACGTTCAACCGGTCGATGTGTACCGTGTTGGTCAGTTGGCGGATCAGTGCCTGATCGCGCGAGATCGCCGAACAAACCAACGTGGAACCGATTTTTGCCAGCATTTGATCTTGCGGGCACTGCACCACCGTGGCAAAGGGGAACATGTACTCGCGCCCCGCCACCTCGGTGTCAGGTGACGTGCTATGAACGATCATCGGTCGCAAGTAAGCACAACGTTCCATTTCTACCAGGTGAGGACCGTGCGCGTGTGTGACGTCCGAGACGCCCGATTCCTTGAGATCCGTTTCGATCATCTCCCATACGCGCCGGGCCATCCCCGGCACCGTGAATGCTGCCAGGCCCGCCGCCGGGTCTTCGGGAGGCAGTGCTTCGATCGGGCCGAGCCGATCGGCCAACGCCTGCGCAATCTCTTGTGTGTGGCGTGAGGCCCAAATGCTTGAACAGTTGATGCAGCTGCGACCGCTGTTCAAAAAGATGCTCTCCGCCATCATGTCGATGTACTCTTCCCACCGATCGACGATGTCGTCGCCGAGCAGGATTTTTGAGAACCCGGGGCCGTGGGCCTGTACGCGCGGATTGCCTCGATACTGTTGGATCGTCGGCAGCCCACCGAAGATCATGGCACGCGGTGCTGTCGACAGGAGTGCGGCGCCGACGTCGTGACCGCCTGGATAGATGCCGAAGACCTCACGCGGGATCCCCGCTTCGATAAAGGCGGCGATCATGCGGTAGACCGTCCAAGGTTCTTGCGAACCCGGTTTGAGGACCAGCCCCAGTTGCAACGCAAGGGCTGGTAGCCAAAGCGTGTGAACGCCTGGCGAATTGGAGGGGAGGACCGCGCCGAGGATCGGGGATTGAGCCTGATAGCTGACCACCACTCCACGCTGCTCGACGCCGTGGCCGGCTGTTAAGACGTTCAAGTCAAGCCCACGCGTCAGACTGTCGAGGATTTCGTCCATGTGCTTCAACACGAACGAACTCTTCGTCATGTTCGCCCGGCACATGTGCTCGGGCAACCCGGTCGATGCCGATTGGTGATGCACGAATTCGGCCGGTGTCTGTTGCCCATCGCCTATCGGTAACGTCTCGTGCTCGAATAGTTCGGCAGCGCGCTTGCCACGCTCGATCAACTCGGCGCACGGAATCTCACACAATATTTCGCGCGCGCGATTCGCCTTGCGCATGTCGCGCTGCAAGATCCCGCCATTCGCCTGGCTGACGTTCGCAATCGGCGCGCCCGTACGGAAGTGAACCACTTCGTCAAGCTCCAAGGATTCGTAGGGCTTGCCCCATCGCAAGATCGGAATGTTCAGCACGTGATGCTCCTGTTGTGGGCTGCGCCAGTTGAGAGTCCAGAGTTGTTAGTTGTTAGTTGTTAGTTGTACGACGCTACTTTGCCGCCCTAACGAAGTCTGACGAAATACCGAATGACCAAACAATGCCGAAATCCGAAGCCCCTGCATGGTTTGAAATGCAGCCCTGCACAAGAGCGTCCGATGGGCTGGCTTTCGTCATTGATCATTGATACTTCGTGACTTACGAAAAGTTGCGATCGCAAAGCGGTGCTGTCCAGTGCGTTGTTGGTGCAGCGGGCAGAGTTCGAAGGCATGGCGTCGGGGTTCTTCGCCCGAAGGGGCGATGGCAGCGACTCGAGTCGAAACTCTCAACTCGATCGATGTCAATAGACGCCAACGGTTGTTTGGGAAGCGATACCGTGGAACGGGCGGACGCCGCTGATGCCGTCCCAAGGGTAGGCTGCATAGGGCGGTTCCCGTTCCCCTTCATCGCGTTCGAGGAATCCGGGGACGAAGAACTCCTTGGTCAGTGTCGTCAGTTTTACGCGGCCCGTTTCGCCATAGCCGACCAATGCGTTCACGTCATCGAAGCTGACCACCTCGATCGCCGCACGTGGCTCGGGTGCATAATAAGTGATTTTGTACTTCTCCGCCGCCGTGACGGGCTTGCTGCATGCCAGCCCCATTAAGGTATTTCCGTAAGTTGGCGTCATGTAGATGCCACCCTCTTCGACGGGCCCACCAAGCAGTTCTTCCACTGCGTATCGAGTCCATTGCGGAGTGAATTCGGTGCCTCCCGAAAAGATTCCGGTAATACCGATCTCACTGAGGCTCGTGCCTCGCTCTTCCAACGCCAGTGCCAGGGAATCAAGTAGTTTCGGAGTGGCGAACATGCAGCGGATATTGTGGCCGGCGGTCAAGATGGTGATCGCCTGGTCGATGCAATGTTTCTTGTACTCTTCAACGTGGTCCATCCAGCCTTTCTTGATCAGCTTGACTACCCAACGCGGGTCGAGGTCGATACAGAAGCTGATCCCGCCACGGAATTGAGCCAAGTGTTCAACCGCCAGCCGCAAGCGCCGCGGGCCTGATGGGCCGAGCATCAACCAATTGGCGCCCTTGGGGAAGTAGGCGTCGGGTAACGTCTCGCTAAACAGTTCATAGTCGGTGCGAAAGTCGTCAATCACGACGCGGCTCTTGGGGATCCCCGTCGTGCCTCCCGTTTCAAATACATAGGTCGGCCGGTCCGCCAGTGCCTTGGGGACCCAACGTCGTACCGGGCCGCCACGTAACCAGTCGTCCTCGAACAAGGGGAATTTCTTCAGATCATCGAAACAATGGATCTCGGTCAGCGGATCAAAACTCAATTCGGATTTTTTTTCTAACCAGAACGGACTGCCGGTCGATTCGTGAAAATGCCATTGCACCATGGCGACCGTGTGTTCGTCGAGTTTTGCACGAGCCGCATTCACCGCGACCGCAGGAGCAGCGCCGGAATGATCGCTTTCCGGAGGGAGATTCATAGTGGTTGCTTTCAATTCAAGTGTATTGTTGCTCGTTATTCGTCATTGATCGGCCGCCATATGGTGTGCTGCCCCCAAAGGCTATCTTCAGCGCGCTTCGGTCGGGGCTTTTCCAGCGTAACCGATCACGCAGCGGAGGGCACGTACAGCACGTTCAGGAAGGGGACCGCTGATGAACACGAATCGACGCTCATCCCGTAGAGCTTTTCGCCAGGTTTGCTCCGGCAGGAGGCACGCCAAGTCATCGGTGGGGAAACACGCCCGTAATCTTTCGTCGGTCGAGCGTAAGATTATCCATCAATCGCCGCTTTGCTGAAACCACGCACTGTGGGTCAACGAGCGTCACCAGCTTCGCGATCGAGTCGACGTGCGAGCCAATCGAGGATCTTGCCCGCTAGCGGGCCGAGACAACCTTCATAAAGATGGTTCGCACCAGCAACGGTAATAGTTTCTAGCGGTTTCGGCCTCCTTGGCAAGCCCTGAAGTGCTTCGGGCAGCCCGGTAAATGACACACTGCCACTCTCGATCTCCAATTCTCCGTACGTGAAAAGGGCGGGGCAGGGCAGTTGATTTGCGAATTCGAGTAGATTGTACCGCTCGGCGGGACCATATTTCTCCAGATAGCCCGCTGCCGTGATCAACAGCGGAAACGGGTATTTGACGCGCATCAGCGCCTCCGGTTTGCCCTGGTCGATGTGGGCTTGCGCGCGTGCCATGGTGCGTTGGAACAGAATCTTGCGCGGACCATTTTGAAACGCGACATAGGACAGCCGCGGCGGCGAAATGGCGACGACCAGCGACGTGGCGCGGTGCGGATGCAGGACAGTGGCGTAAACCGCTTTGATGGCGCCAAGGCTGTGTCCAACGACGCCAATGCGTTGTGCTCCACGCCCGCACAGAAATTCGTTCCAGGCGGCGATGTCGTAGCGGCATTGCCCCACCGTTTCGTAGGCGGCGCCTTGGCGTTGTGGCCCGGCGACGGTTCGGGCCAAGCTGACGAAGTCGTGGCCACGCGTGTTGGCGCACAGAGTCGTCAAGCCCTGTTTGGCGAACTGCTGGGCCAAATGGGTGAGCAGGGGTGAGCTGTAGAAGTTGCTGCCGACACCGTGCAACAATAGAATCGAGTCGACCGGCATGGCGGATGGAACCGGGGCTCCATGCCGCTGATGCAGTGCACCGTGAAGCGTCAAGCCATCTTCGGTGGCGGTTTCGACCAGTTCGACGTGCGTTGTGAGTGGCATGGCTGGCGTGAGTGAATATTCGCCGAAGGAGTGGAAGGAACGGCGCAGCTTTGGTATCCAACGGACCCCCCAGGGTCTTTCGGGCCCCATTCTCATTCCTGATCTGGCGGTGGCCCAGTTGCGGCCTGCGCGAGCATCGCCATCAACCGGTTAAATTGGTTCGACGCGTCGCCCGGCGCGAAGCTGGTTGCCTTGGCGCCGCGCACTGCCACCACCATGCGCAGGCTTGGAATGATCGTCACGCTGTCGCGATTCCACATGCCGTTGGCTTGGTAGGCGTCGGTCGGCAGGCCGGGCCAAGTAAACTCGCCCGACGCTAGTCTGCTATTAAACCACAGGTTGAAGCCGTAACCGCCGGGGCCATGCGGTGTCTGATTGGTGCCGCCGCCGTAGCTTCCGATCCCTAGATAATCGTCACCGGGAGCCGCCGTGCGTGGCAAGCCGGCCGGCACTCCCGAGCGGAGGAATTGCCGCATCAAAGGGACGGAGAGGACTTGTTTGTTCCGCCATCGACCGCAGTTGAGCCAAAGGTAACCGAGCCGTGCAAAATCTCGTGGGCTCGCCGTCACGCCGTTGCCGTTGCGCGAACCAAAGAAATGGCCATCTTCGCATTGTAGTACCGCCAAACGTTGGGTGAACACTTGCTCCAGAGGTTGCCGGTAGACCTTCACCAACGATTTTGCATAGAGCTGAATGGCGAAGTCGTTGTAACCCCATGCCTCGCCAGGCGCCTCGCCGCAGGCGTAACCGCTGACCATGTTCGCCAGATGACGAAAGGTCATCGACGCATCTTTCCTCTTCAACGGCCAGCCGACATCCTTGACCCGAGCATCTACACTTGCGAGTCGACCTTCCTGGACGGCAAGCAGCAGGAGAGTGCTCAAGACGGGTTTCGCCGCCGATGCCCAGTCTGCGTTCTGGTTAAACCGGCCCCATGTCTTGATCAAGTAGCCGTCGCGCACGATGCAGCCATCGCCGCCCATTGCACGCGCGAAATCGTCGAGTTTACCAGTGTCGAGTCCCACAGCTTCTGCAGAACGCGATTGCCAGTGTTTGCCTGGGAAATGCGCGCGTTTGCCGCTATGAGGGCTTTCGTCTTGCGCCCAAACGCCCCTGCGTGCAACCAGAACCATCGGGGCCTGGTTCGGCTCCCTGAGAGGCACGCCCGACGGTCGCTGAAGAGCAACTTGCTGACGGTCGTTGTGGCACGGATTGAGGTGAGCCTCCGTTTGCGATGTCGCCGAACTCCAAAGAGCCATCGCGATCGGGTGCCAAGCAGACCATGAGTTCTCGACCACCTGTGCCGACGCCGTGATATTCACGGCAACCATGGTACAGACCGCAATAAGAATGGCCTTTTGAGTCTTCTCATGCATGTTCATTCGTCCCTTCAAATGACCCGCCACCCTCGGCATCCGCTGCGCAAACCCGAATCTAGCATACATCGATCGTGCCCGGGAGTTGTTTTCCTGAACTTCGAGAGTCCGTTTGCAGAAGCCAGCCGCTAATGCGAAGTCAGATTGTCTGGGGTTCCATCGGTTCTTCCCGGTTGTGCATTCGCGTTGTCGGACGGGGCGGCTGATCCGTGATGCTGTGAGCAAGCACACGAGTCGTTTAAGTTGGGGTGTGTGGCACACGAAGACACGCCAAGAACGCCGAATTGAGCAGTGTGACCTGACCATCGAGCTTCCCATTGGAAACCGGGTTGGCGGTTCGCACTGCGTGCCCACTGTGGCGGCGTGATAGATGAGTGGGGCGGAGGTGCCAGGTCGATCGGGATTGCGAATTCGCGTGCGCATGCAGTGGCACACGAAGACACGCCAGAACGCCGAATTGAGCAGTGTGACCTGACCATCGAGCTTCCCATTGGAAGCCGGGTTGGCGGTTCGCACTGCGTGCCCGGTGTGGCGGCGTGATAGATGAGTGGGGCGGAGGTGCCAGGTCGATCGGGATTGCGAATTCGTTTACGCATGCAGTGGCACACGAAGACACGCCAAGAACGCCGAATTGAGCAGTGTGACCTTACCATCGAGCTTCCCATTGGAAGCCGGGTTGGCGGTTCGCACTGCGTGCCCGGCGCGGCGGCGTGCGGAGATGTGTACGCTACGCCATTCAGGCGGTTTGGCTAGCGAGGGGCGTTTGGGGTTTGGCTCAGCTGAGACAAAACTTGCAGCACGCCGTTTAGGTGCGCGAGACGAGGGCCGAAGCGATCGACAAATTCGTTGAGCATGAACTCGCCATCCAGCAAGCAATCTTCGTGATCTTCAATTTCTTCCGTCAAATTCTGCAGAAACTGTGTCTGCACTCGGCTGAGCGTCTCGGCTGCCGAGCGGCAACACTTGGCCAAATCGGGGTTGGCATCTTTCCATTGCCCCAATTCGTGAGCACGCTGCCGTTGCGCGGCGCTGAGTTGCTTATTGAGATCACCTAGAAGCTGATTTTGCTGCTCCTGATTGGAAACAACCTGCTGCAGCAGCGCAACTATCATGCTACTGGTGTCCATTTTGTCATCCAGTTGACCGGAGGAAGCATCAGCGGATACGTCGATACGGAACATAGGCAGTTGCTGCGGGTCTGGGGTCATGCACGAGTCTCCTACAGAGCTTGTAAACATTCAGTATAGACTAATCGAAGGAGATGTCGAGTAAGTGATTTTGCATAGTATTGGGGGCAGGCTGTCCCCCTTCTCCCGCAATTAGGATGATCGTTAAAGTCCAGGGGGATCGAGGCCCGATGGAATCCTTGGCCAACCACACGGGATCAGTGCGTTTTGGCCGAATGCATTCCAGTGGAATTTCGGGCCTTGACGAGCGACATGCATGATGACAATGAGCGGCCAAAAGTCCTTGCCAGCTATTGGGTTCCTGACAATCACACGCGACGCCGAACACGGGTTGTTCGGTGGCTACCTGCTGCTCAATTCGGTCGGTCGCCCGCTGGAATTCCATTGCACGGCCCCGGTGCGCCCGAATCGAGCCCAAGAAATCCTCTATGGGCCAACGTTGGAGCCCTATCTTTTTGGTGAAAGAATCGGGCCGACACTGCTGCAGAAGTCGAAATCACGCCCGGCTGTTGTGTTTACCGATATGCCACCCGCCATGGCCACGCGTCAGTTTGTCGCCACGCCCATGACGTTGGTGACGCCAGATCGGCCCGATGACGAATGCGACAACGCCGACAACGGGAACGCGACTTCGTCACAATGGCGTCTCGATGCCCCCCATGATGTGCTGCGGTCGATGGGCGATTCCTTGCACCACTTTCCACTTGGCTCCTACCATCTCGCGGTCAGGCAAGATCACCCTGACGACGAGACGGCGCTGACTCGCTGTTGGCCCGAGTTCGCCGAACAAGTCGATCTGCACGAGCCTTTTGAACGGATTCGCGAGGCGATCGACGAAGCTCGTCACGGGAGCGAACGAGGACGAGCGTAGCTCCGGGGGGGACGCGAGGTGCGTTCCATGGTTTGGCAAACGGGGCCTGGCATAACTCTGGGGCTTGGCTCGCTGGTAGTTTCGTTACACGACGCGAGAGAACGCCATGCGCGAAGATCCGATAGCTCGACCCGCCAGTGGTTATCCGGTGGCCGGCGGCGTGCCGATCGGTCGGCCATCGAGCGCCCGTACGTCCCCAGCGACCCGTACGTCTCCAGCCACCCGTACGTCTCCAGCCACAGTGAAGACGTTTTCGCTCGACTTGAGGCTGGGAGTGAAAGGTTGGGCGACCGGTTTGGGTATGGCGATGCGGCGCGACACCAAGGTCGACGTACAGAATGTCGCGCTGCGAGTTGCGACTCCAAAAACCGTATCCGTGCGCATTGGCCAAACGCCGATCTCAGTGCGCAGCTACACGTTTCCCGAAATGCCGGGTTGGACCGAGCCGCCGCCACGATCATCGGGCGAGGCGGCGAGCCTGCCGCTGCAAGGGCTTGCGACCGGCGCCGACGCTGCCACGCGACACGGCACCCGTTTCCACCCGCCACGTGACATCATTAAACTGCAGGATCGGCTCTATTACGTATTGCAACCACCGCTGGAGGCTTTGGTCAGTTCCGGCCAAATCGGTTTTCCTTTTCAACCGTTTCCATACCAGTACGAAGGGGTGGCCTTCCTGTACCCTCGTTACGCAGCCATCCTGGCGGACGAGATGGGGCTGGGTAAGACCATGCAGGCGATCACCGCCGCGCGGCTCTTGCTGCGCAGCGGCGAAATCCGTTCCTTGCTGTTGATCTGTCCCAAGCCGCTGGTCAGCAACTGGAAGCGGGAATTTACGTTGTGGGCGCCGGAACTGCCGGTCGGAGTAATTGAAGGCGATCAGACGCGACGGCGGTGGCAATGGGAGCAGCCGAACTTGGCGATCAAGATCGCCAACTACGAGTTGCTGTTGCGCGATGCCGACCTGTTTCGTGGCAAGCGTTTGCAATTCGACCTTGTCGTGTTGGATGAAGCACAGCGGATCAAGAACCATGCCAGCTCGACGAGCCAGGTGGTCCGGTCGATCCCGCGCACGCGTTCATGGGCGCTGACCGGAACGCCGATCGAAAACAGTCCGGAGGATCTGGTTTCGATCTTCGACTTTCTATTGCCCGGCCACCTGAATCGCAACATGCGCGCGCGACGCATTGGCCAGGCGGCGAGCGATTACGTGTTGCGGCGTACCAAAGACAAGGTGCTGACCGATCTGCCGCCGAAGCTGTATCGAGATGCCGAATTGGACCTGACCAGTCAACAATGGGATGCGTATCGCACTGCGGAAGACCAAGGTGTGGTGAAGTTGTCGGACTTGGGCGAGGCGTTGACGATTCAGCACGTCTTCGAGTTGGTGCTGCGACTCAAGCAGATCTGCAATTTTGATCCGGTCAGCCAGGTCAGTAGCAAAATGGAGCGGCTCGAAGCCGATCTGGAAGAAGTGGCTGCAAGTGGCAAGAAGGCGATCGTATTCAGCCAATGGGTCAAGACAATCGAGACCGTTCGCCAACGTATCGAGCGGTTTCGGCCACTGGAATACCATGGCAAGATCCCCTCACGCAAACGCGATGCGATTATCGAACAGTTTCGTCAGGACCCTTCGCATCACGTGTTGCTGATGAGCTACGGTGCGGGAAGCGTGGGGCTGAACCTGCAGTTCTGTGGCTACGTCTTCCTGTTTGATCGTTGGTGGAACCCGGCGGTCGAAGATCAGGCGATCAACCGAGCTCACCGAATCGGCGCGCAGGGACCGGTGACCGTCACACGTATGATGACTCTCGGCACCATCGAAGAACGGATCCATCAGGTGCTCGAAGAGAAACGCCAATTGTTCGATGCGGTTTTTTCAGAAACCGAGTGTCCCGCCAGCCGTGGGCTGACACAGGAAGATGTCTTCGGCTTGTTCAACTTGAACGTGCCGGGCACCGCCAAGAAACAAGTGGCATGAAGCTGGCTGCCGCGACTGAGGCGTGCAGACCACTCGGTCCTACATTCGGGCCCGTCCAGCTGTTGCGGTGTGCATGACGTCCTGGTTACGCGATTCCGCAACCACTCTGCACCGCGCTCTTCTTTTGCCCCTGATCCTCATATTCGGCATTACGCGCACAATGAACGACCCCACAACAGTGATTCAACACCCGATTCATCACGCTGGCCGGCGTTGAGTCCCCGTCGTGGGCTACGGTTGTTCTTGGTGACAGAGCGTTTGGGTGGGGCCTGCAGGTTCAAAGCCTCCAGCCTCTCCCAAGCTCTGGACTCTCGACTCTGGACTCTGGACTCTCGACTCTGGACTCTGGACTCTCGACTCTGGACTCTCGACTCTCGACTCTGGACTCTGGACTCTCGGCTTGCGGGCGTAGCCCGCACTACGTGGATGGCGGAATCATGAATACCGACAATGCCGACTTTGAATCGATAGTCGACGCGCCCGTGACCGTGGGCCAAAGCGTGCGCATTGGGGCTGGGCCACTCGATGGATTCGAGGGTGTCGTGATCGAACGAACACCTTCTGGACGCTACTTGGTCGAGCTGTACCAGGGTGTGTTTGTCGAGACCGATATGGTGCATTGCGTTATCTGAGATGATGGCAGTCCTCCGGGGAACGCCTGGGCTGCATCAAGAGAAGTGGCAAAGCGAATTTGGCCCGGTAGGCCAGCGGCGATCGAGAAATCTACGCACCTACCCTCCCTCTCCTTTGCCCACGCCCGCTATGATTGCGGCCATGAAGGGCATGCAATACGACTACGATGTGGTGGTGGTAGGTGCCGGTCACGCCGGCACCGAGGCGGCGCTGGCCGCTGCGCGGATGGGAGCTCACGTCGCCTTGCTCACCACCAACCTCGATACGGTGGCGCAGATGAGCTGCAACCCGGCAATTGGGGGTGTGGCGAAGGGGCAGATTGTACGCGAGATTGACGCTTTGGGTGGGGCGATGGGCCAGGCAATCGATGCCACGGGGCTCCAGTTTCGATTGCTCAACCAGCGTAAGGGGCCTGCCATGCACAGCCCTCGCGCTCAGGCCGACAAACGAGCCTACCAGCAGGCGATCAAGCAACGCGTGGAAGCGCAATCGAACTTAGAGCTGCGGCAGGAGTCGGTCGAGGACCTGTTGGTCGATGGCTTGGACGCCGATGGCTTGGACGACGATGGCAGTGCACGCACTAACGCGCCGAAGGTGCGCGGTGTGCGCGTTCGCGGTGACGTTGTTTTCCGCGCTCACGCCGTCATCCTGACCACCGGCACGTTCCTGCAAGCGCTGATGCATACGGGCGAGGCAAAAGTGCAGGGCGGACGCGCCGGCGAAGGGACCACGTCGGGGATCAGTCGAGCGTTGCAGCGTTTGGGCGTCTGCGTCGAGCGGTTTAAGACCGGTACGCCCGCGAGAATCAA
Organism: Planctomycetota bacterium; assembly: GCA_024277285.1. Next base: position 1,951 of record JAJRVM010000339.1, on the reverse strand, counting down.
TGGACGTACGATCGACTACGCACAAACAGAAGAGCAGCCTGGGGATCCTCGGCCGACCTTCTTTTCGTATTTGACCGAATTGCACGACGTTGAGCAAATGCCGTGTTGGATCACGCATACCAATGATGCCGTGCACGCGTTGATTCGAGCGAATTTGCATCGCGCACCAATGTACACGGGACAGATCGAGTCCAGCGGCCCACGCTATTGTCCTTCGATTGAAGATAAGGTTGTGCGGTTTGCCGATCGTGATTCGCACCAGCTGTTTCTTGAACCGGAGGGGCGCGAGACGTTTGAGGTCTACGTCAACGGTATCTCGACCAGCTTGCCGCGTGACGTTCAAGATGGCATGTTCAAGCTGATCCCCGGACTGCAACACGCGCAGATCATGCGGTATGGGTATGCGGTCGAATACGACTACTGCCCACCTGATCAATTGCAGCCGACGCTGGAGAGCCAGCGTGTGGCGGGGCTCTATCTTGCCGGTCAGATCAATGGGACCACGGGATACGAAGAAGCTGGCGCACAAGGCCTGATTGCCGGTGCCAATGCGGCACTCGCCCTGACCGGGCGCGAGCCCCTGGTGTTGCGGCGCGATCAGGCTTATATCGGTGTGATGATCGATGACTTGGTGACACGAGGAGTGGATGAACCGTACCGAATGTTTACCAGCCGTGCGGAGTACCGGTTGCTGTTGCGCCAAGACAATGCCGATCGACGTCTGACACCTCTGGGCCACGCGATCGACCTGGTCGATGACCGTCGCTGGCAGCGTTTACAGCGAAAAGAAGAGGCGATCGAAGTGGGTAAACAATTGCTCGACTCACGTCGCGTGGACAATCTGTCGCTGACCAAGCTCCTCCGCCGGCCTGACGTCGGGTGGGATGAGGTGGTGTCGCATGTACCTCAGTTGGCCGATACTTCGCCCGACGCGGCGCAGCAGATTGTGCACGATGTGAAATATGCTGGCTACATTCAGCGACAAATGCAGCAGGTCGAGCGTCAGCGACGCTTGGCTCGCAAACGGATCCCCGTCGGGTTCGATTTCGATCAACTCATCCACCTGCGTACCGAGGCGCGGCAGAAATTGGCTCGGATCCGTCCGGTCAGCCTGGATCAGGCCAGCCGCATCAGCGGGATCACGCCAGCGGATATCGCCTTGCTGCTGGCCTACCTGGAAAGTGGCCGGCGCGCGGGAGAATCGGCAGCGGAGTGACGTTGCCGCTTAATAACCCTACCTGCGGTCTGGGCTGATCGGTCTAGCCCGGATTATTCACGAGGGGTAACGAATTGGGTTGAGAATCCCGCATTCGCCCTCGGTGTGATTCGGTTGCTGCCAGTGCGCAGCGTGCCCCCTTTTTTCCAAGTCCCCCCTTCTTTCCCCCAAGCGGCGTCGGCAGCGGTTAAGATGTGTTTGGCGGCCCAAGAATTCCCGAAATCATGGAAATAGTCCGGGGTAGTTTCCAAGTCGAAGCGAGTGACAATGACGATCGGAAATCGGAAATCGGAAATAGGGAATGGGGAATGGGGAATAGGGAATGGGGCAACGCGCCCTTCGTCCTTCGTCGGCCGAACGGAAGGTTTTCTATTAGCCGTCGCTTAGCTGAGGCCGAATCAAGACGGGGTTGGCTTCAACATTGGTCGGTTGTGGCTTGAACCGCGTGAACGGTTACAAAAGAGCTGCGTGAGTCACCATGCTGGTTGGAGTTGATCACATGTGCCGAGCTGTTGCCGGAATCCCGACTGTCTCCGTTGCTCGATGAGCGCGATGAATTGATCGCGATCATGGTCAAGTCGATTGCTACCGCAAACTCGGGCCAACAGAAATCATGAGTCGCCTTTGGATGATTTCCATGTCGCACGCCGATTCCAGCGCGACTTACTTCCTGAACACACATGACGGTACACTTTGACTTCCGCATTCCGCATTCCCTATTCCGCATTCCCTATT
>JAJRVM010000338.1 GCA_024277285.1 Planctomycetota bacterium | reverse complement strand
GAACGTCGTATCGGCGTTCTCGGGGTTCGTCCGCGCCAGGTCGATGAAGTTGAGGATCGACGCTTCGTCGGTGGCTAAAGTCGATTCCGGTCCGTTGGACGGCTGCAGCGTGACCACATCCCACGCGTAGCCGGTCAGGGATGGGGTGAAGGTGTCCGGGTCCTTTTCGTTGTTCGAGACTTCTTCCGGGTTGGCCCAGATGTAGTCCAAGGACCTGGCATAGCGAAGATGCCGTCCCGTTTCAAGCGATTCTCCGCCGATCGCCGCGAGTTGTTCCAAGCCGGCAGGTTTCATGTCGCCCGTCAGGCTGTTGCCAATGTGATAGCTGGTGGTTGTCGCGTGGGTGCATGTGGGAATGGCCCAGCAAACAGAGAGGATCAAGGTTCTTGTTGTAAGCCAGTGGAGGGGCATGGAAGTCATCCTAGAGAGGCGAATGTCGGTGTGGATGGTTAGCGCATCAGCAACGATCGGGACGTGGGGGGAGCCGTTGGCCGCTCGCGGCAGATCGACCTTCTACAGCGATGCAGACGACCGCATCATGCACGATCCCGGCCGAATCGGCGTGAGATACTGCGGAGCATCCCTTTAGTGTAGTCGCTGACAACGTGCCGGGCAAATTCCTGGCACGGGATCTGGCGCATGGGGATCATGGAACTCCTCTAGCAATGACACAAAATCTGCGATAAATTCCATGTCATCGGCCTTCTTGCCTTGGGGTATGGAGTTATTGCTTAACCCCGCATTACCCCCCAATGGCACGGAGGCCGATGTCGTTTTGACCTCTGGAATCTAGGCTCTGTCTCAAAACCCACTAGCACGACGCGTGGGGCGAGTGATAGCCCCACGAAATCGTTATCTTTTCGTGCGCCGTTTGACCCCGGATCGACGGGCCCGTGGGTTTTGAGACAGAGCCTAGCAAGATCCGAACTTCCAGCCGTCAGCAAGAATGCGTTTCGGTTTTCGTACTTCTCAGAGCGAAAAGTCCTCGCGGGAAAAGGCGATGCTCTTCAATACCTGGCAATTCGTGATTTTCTTCCTTGTGGTCTTTGTCGTGTATCACAAGTTGCCATTGCGCGGGCAGAACATCTTGCTGGTGGTCGCCTCGTATGTTTTCTACGGAGCCTGGGATTGGCGTTTCCTCTCACTTCTGTGGATCTCTACGCTGGTCGACTATACCGCGGGGCTGCTCATGCCCCGCTATGGTCCACGGACGCGCAAATGGCTCCTGTGCGCTAGCCTCTGCACGAACCTCGGGATATTGGGATTCTTCAAGTACTACAATTTCATGGTCGACTCGGCCGCGCACCTCTTGGAGGTGTTTGGCCTGCAACCTCATCTCCCGGTGTTGCAAATCGTTCTACCCGTCGGTATCAGTTTCTATACGTTTCAAACACTTGCCTATACGATTGATGTTTATCGGGGCAAGCTGGAGCCAACTCGAAGTTTGCTCACGTTCGCGGTCTATGTTGCTTATTTTCCGCAACTGGTTGCCGGTCCTATCGAGCGTGCACAACATCTCATCCCGCAGTTTTCTCGGGGCCGGGTTGCCAACGCACAAATGGTTTCATCAGGTGCCTTGCTCATACTCATCGGCCTCGTCCGCAAGGTCGCCATCGCAGATGTCGTTGCGGGCCAAGTGGATATCGTGTTTTCGGATCCTTCTCGCTTTTCGAGTCCCATGCTGGTTCGCGGCGTCATACTTTTCGCCTTGCAGATCTATGGTGATTTCGCAGGCTACTCCGACATGGCGCGAGGCATTTCCAGAATGCTTGGCATCGAACTAATGGAGAACTTCAATCACCCTTATTTCTCCACCAATGCCACGGTATTCTGGCGCCGCTGGCACATATCACTCTCTACGTGGCTACGAGATTACCTCTACATCACACTCGGTGGCAATCGCGGTCCGGAGTGGTTCGTCTACCGCAATCTCTTGCTCACCATGCTGCTTGGCGGCTTGTGGCACGGCGCCGCATGGACGTTCGTCGTATGGGGTGGAATCCACGGACTGGCACTCGCCGCCCACAAGTTCTTCCTGAGAGGCGGAAAAGCGCCTGACGTTCCCCAAGTCAACTCAATGGGCGACGTTATCAAGGCGACGCTTTCATGGGCGCTCACCATGTCTGTCGTCCTCGTCGCATGGGTATTCTTCCGGGCAACAGGGTTCGGAAACGCTCTTGACTATCTGGCCGGCATCGCGTCGCTCAGGGGCGCGGGCGCGTTTCACCTTGAAGAGTGGGTGTTGCCCTTAGGGATGATCGCTCTGCTCATGTTCATCGATGTGCCGCAGTTCCTCAGGCGAAACCACACCGTGCTGCTTTCTTGGCCATGGATGGTACGTGGAGTCGTCTATGCGGCGCTTGTCCTGCTTTTGGTCCTCATCCGAGTCGAAGATGAAGTTCCTTTTATCTATTTTCAGTTCTGAGTCTCTCGATCTTCGCGGCTTGCGGCCGTGGGGTATGGCGACTTGCTTCGTCCTTCTAGGCGTGGTCGAGTTCGGCTTTGCGCGACGCGAGAGTCTATGGTCGCGCTTTCCGAAGAGTCCATCGGGAATCGTTGACGTCCTGGAGCAGGAAGTTATAGCTAAGGCTCGCGACCCCGTCATCATTATTCTCGGTGATAGCCGATCCCGTGATGCCGTGTTGCCAACGGTATTGGAACAGGAGCTTGGCCTGCGGCGAACGAACGTGCTCAATCTCTCGTTGACGGCGGGTGATCCGTTCGACTCCTACGTTCTCTACCGTCGCAACCGGGCGCAGTTTCGCAAGGCCAAGTTGCTCCTGTTGGCACTGGAGGATTGGCATCTCAAGGACGACCGGGCCATTCCGGAGCGATACCGGAGGTTTGCGACGCTGGAGGACAGGATGTCGTTCGCGGACCGCCGCCAAGTTCTGCCATTACTGGTCGGATGGCTTTGGCGAACCCTCGACGCACGAAAGCCACTCGGCCGCTTGATCAAGGAAACGGTGTTGCGGCGCGATCGAAGCGCGCCGATCGATGACGAGGGTCGCGTGGTTTGGCGGACCAATGATCCGGAGGTCGGGCCTGAAACCGTAGACATGCGAGACGATCTCAATCGCGCCTACAGTGGGTTCAAGCCCGAAGAAATGGAGCAATCGGGTGCCCTGGGGCATGTGCGTCGCATTCTTGACATGGCTGCCGAGGATGGACTAGAAGTTGTAATGATCTGTCCTCCATTTCGCAGCGCTTTTATCGATGCAAGACGAGAGATGTTCCAGCAACAATGGGCATCGAACGAGAAAGAACAGAGCACACTCGAAGAAGTCTTCCAGAAAGCATTGCACGAACTTGCAGCACACTATCAGCACGTTCGTGTCTACGTTGTACTTCGTGCTCGCGACTTGAACATTCCAGACACTTGCTTCATCGACTATGGCCATATGCTGCGACGCGGTGCCGAGCTTTACTCTCAGACCTTAGCTCAGTGGCTACGGAAGCAGTATCCGAGTTTATTGTCGCAGTGACGAAAGAAGGGCGCGAGAGAAGAGGGCATCGAAGACGAACGGCGTGGGGAGGCCGTCGAGCATCTGGCGTCTTCGAGATAAACCGATGGCGGCTCGCCCGACAAATGTTTCATGCCGTACTTACGCATGCGACTCGCCACGTGAGAGCGACTGCACATCGTGTTGGACCATCATCCGGACGAGGCCCTGGAAATCGACCGTCGGCGACCAGCCGAGCTTCTCGCGGGCCTTTGAGGCGCCGCCGAGCAGCAGATCGACCTCGGTGGGCCGAAAGTAG
>JAJRVM010000337.1 GCA_024277285.1 Planctomycetota bacterium | reverse complement strand
GGCAATTCCTGCACTGGCAATTCCTGCACTGGGGATTCCTGCACTGGGGTCTGTGAAGCGTCCTGAGCCACCCCATAGCTCGCCGGGCCCATCGCCAGCAAGAAAAACAGTCCGGTCAATCGCGCGCGTTTCATCGTCATCCCTTTCCGAACACCGCCCCCAAAGAGTCAAGGCTCAAACTGCACCCCGTTCGAACTGCACCCCGTTCGAACTGCACCCCGCCTCCGTAAGGGCTGCTCACCAGACATCGTGGCGCCCTCCATGAGGCGACCAAGAGTGCGTCTGCCCATCGACAATACTCCAACCCTGCTATTATACCCACACTTCCCCATATCGGTAGGACCGCCAGCTCCGAATGCACGTCTCCGTCTGAAGGTGATCAAGCGGCCAAGCGGAGACGCCGCGTGCAGTTGGCCAGTCGGGCACGAAAACCACGCAACCACCTTGGTGAAAACTCGGTTGATTGTATATGCTTTTCTAGTCATGTCCCGCGAAAAGACACCCGTAAGCATCGAAACCACGCCTCCCGGCTCGCGTCACGCAGCACTGCGAATGCTGCACTTGGGTGACACGGTCATCAGCCGGTTACTGGCTGCCGAGCGCATTGGGGAAATCGAGATGCTCGGGCTGTTTCACGCACGTCGAACTGGAGGCGTAGTGGGTGCCGCCTGGGGCCAAGTCGTTCCCGGTCGGTCGGCCTTCTGCTGGCCAGCCTGCATCGCGGCTGACGAGCCGGAGAAAACAGCGTATCTACTGCAAAACGCGGTCGACGAGCATCTAGATTCAGCCGGAATCGCCCTGACTCAAGCGATCTTGTCCGCGCGCGACATTACCAATGCGTTGCGATTGGCGCAAGCCGGGTACCAGCACTTGGCCGATTTGGATTATTTGGTCAGTTCGATCGAGCAGTTTCCGGTCCAGCCACCCGGCGGCGAACTCACGTTTCGAGCGATGGTGCCCATGAATGAATCGCGAATGCACGTGCTGATCGAGCGTACCTATCAGGGAACACTGGACTGCACCGGCATTGATGGCGTTCGCGGCATCGATGATGTGCTGACCGGATACCGCCGCACGGGTGTCTACCGCCCCGAGTGGTGGACAATTGCTCAGTATCAAGGGCACGATGTCGGGTGCGTCCTGTTGGCAGACCATCCCGATAATGACCAATGTGAACTGATGTACTTGGGCATCGTGCCAGAAATGCGCGGCCGTCGCTGGGGTGAGCTCCTGACATGCCATGCACAGTGGACGGCACGCTGTGCGGCCCGCCAGCGAATCGTGCTGGCGGTGGACGACACCAATGTGCCAGCGCGCAATCTGTACGAACGTGCAGGGTTCTCACGTTGGGACCGCCGAAGCGTGTACGTACGAACAGCATACTCCAATGGGTCATGTTCCCCCTCGACCAATCGTTGAAGATTTTCACATTAGGCGCGGCACGTCAGGTTGCGAGCCGCACCGCAGTGACTCGAGTCTTGCTGCATAATGCGATCAAGGGGATCTGCCTTACGATCAACGTGGTAATGCGTTACGTCCCGGTTTTCATAGGGTAAAACCATGTTTGATTGGCGAGTGTGGAGTATGGAGAATGTAGTCGTGGAAACCAAGTTGCAAGCTTGGCGCTGATCGTGTGCGCGACTATTACGGCGATAGGGAATTGTCTGCCAAGGTCTGACATCTTTTCCACTCGTCGTGGCACGTCTGCGCCGATAATTCTCGAACAGGTTCTAACGGTTTTCCCGGGGTTTTGAGAACGGTTGCGACCAGTTCTCGAAAAGTTGCCGACACCTTCTTTACAGAAGTGCTAGCACACGTAAAATCGGCGACCACAGACAGGCATTTGTGATTCGCGTCGGTGACATACAGTTCCTGTAATCGCACGATCTTGCCCGTCTTATGGAGAGTGCTGCGACCGCTTGCGGCCCACCCCCTTGGCAGTTTTGAACAGGGGGATTCTCGGCAGTTAGTGAGCGCGGCATTTGGCGCTTGGTGTTTGTGCAAAGGATGCGATCAGGAAGTGACAAAACAGGATAGGGAAATCGACTCGGCCTTGCGAAAAGCGGTGGCTGCTGAAGTCGGTCAGGAACGGTTCGATCTATGGTTTGGCGACAGCGTCATGCTGCGCTTGGCCGATGGGTCGCTGCTCGTTTCTGCGGCGGATCAGTTCACGGTCGATCGGCTACAGCGCCAATTCCGCAGTGAACTGCTGGCTGCGGGCGAGGCGGTTGCCGGCAAGCCAATGGCGTTGCGATTTTCCATCGATCCTGCACTCGCCGAGCCTCTGGACGACGACAGATCGATCGCCGCGAACAAACCCCACTTGCAGTCCGACGGCACCACCCAACGTGCCAACTCAAATGCCCTGCGCGGACCGGCATTCGGACGCCGGCGGTTTGCTCATCTGAGTCAATTTGTCGTCGGTGATGGAACACGTTTGGCACAGACTGCAGCGCAGATGGTCGTCGAGCGACCGGGAACCGTTTCTCCCGTTTTTCTGTTTGGGCCGACCGGTTCTGGAAAGACTCATTTGCTCGAGGGCATCTGGTCAGCGGTCCGCAGTGGCAACAGCAACCGCCGCGTACTCTATTTGACTGCCGAGCAGTTCACCTCGATGTTCCTGGAAGCACTGCAGGGGAGTGGCTTGCCGAGTTTTCGCCACAAATACCGGCACGTCGACTTGTTACTTTTGGACGACGTGCAGTTTTTTCTTGGCAAACGTGCCACGCTGGTTGAGCTTCAAAATACGATCGATTCACTACTGCGCGAGCAGCGTCAGTTGGTTTTGGCCGCCGATCGTTCGCCGGCCGAGCTAGCCAAGTTTGGTCCGGAGTTAACAGCCCGATTTGGTGGGGGCCTGGTATGCAGCATGGAAGGAGCGGACGTGGAAACGCGGCGCAAACTCTTGCGACAGTTCGCGCGTCGTATGGAAACGCACGTGCCGGGCGACGTTGTTGAGTTGCTGGCCCAACACCTGGACGGCGACGCCCGCAAGCTGGTCGGCGCATTGAATCAGCTTGAAGCATCCAGCCGCGCTTACGGCCGCGAGATCGACATCTCACTCGCGCAATCGACGTTGGTCGATGTTTTCCGAGCAACGCAGCGCGTGGTAAGACTGAACGACATTGACCGCGCGGTGTGCGACGTGTTTGGCCTTGAGCCACAAAGCCTGCAATCAGCGCGGAAATCTCGCACCTTCAGCCAACCCCGCGCACTGGCCATGTGGCTCGCGCGCAAGTACACCCGTGCCGCTTATACGGAAATCGGCGAGTACTTCGGGAATCGCAGCCACAGCACGGTCATTTCGGCACAAAAACAAGTCCACCGTTGGGTGGATGGAAATCAAGCTGTCCGGATGGCACACGGCAACTGTGACGTTCAGGAAGCGTTGCGACGCGTCGAGTCGCAGATCCGTACCGGCTGACGCAGTGTGGTACGACGCTCCGCGTCGTAAAACGGCACGGAGTGCCGTGCCACACTGCGTCATCCAACGCGCTGAAGCCAAGGTGGATCCAGCTACTTGATCGAGCTCCCTTTCACGGAAGAGTCCTTGAGTAACCGCAACAGATCGCTGTCGGTCGTCAAGATCAATCGCGTGTTCGTGCCCAAGGCTTCCTTGAACACTTCCAGCTGTCGCAGCAATGTATAGAACTCGGGCGACTTGCCATAGGCAGTGGCCGTCATCTTGATCACTTCCGCGTCCGCTTCACCTCGAATCTCGGACGACCGCTTTTCCATCTCACCCTCGATCTGATCCAGCTCCTTCTTCGTCAAACCGACGATCCGGTTCCGCTCTTCTTCCGCTTCCGACTCGAACAGCATGGCAATTCGTTTCCGTTCACTGCGCATGCGTTCGTAGACCGAATCTTTCACGGTAGAGATGTAGTTAACACGTTTCACCTTGACGATGACGAGTTCCATGCCGTAGTTATTATCCTCGAGGTCGGCGGCAACGTTCTTGAGAATCGTCTGCTCCATTTCCTCGCGACCGGTGGTGACAACATCTTGCTTCGCTTCGGCGCTGCCGGTCATCTCCTTCATCGTTTCACTCTCATAGCGCAACGATTCATTGGTCGTACGGACAACATCGATCAAGTAGTTATCGCCCACCACGTTTCGCACGGCCGAGTCGACCAGGTCGTCCAAGATCTTTTGCCCCTGCTCTTCGGTACGCACGGCGCGAAAGAACTCTTCCAGATTGGTAATACGCCAGCGTGCCCAAAAATCGACGAAAATGCGTTTCTTGTCGCGCGTCTGCATGCTCTCGGCAGCACCGTCCCATGGCAATAGTCGCTTTTCCAAGCGGTGGACCTTCTGGATAAACGGGATTTTGAAGTGCAACCCCGCGTCAACGACCGAGCGAGTGGGGCGGCCGAACTGCGTAATGATTGCCTGCTTGCCCTCCTCCAACTGAAAGGCACTGGCATAGAACCCCAACAGGACTAAGCCAAGCAGCGTGAGCGCGAGAAAAATGGCAGTGTTCCTCATCGTGCACCTCCTTGAGGCGTTATCCGAGCAGGCGTGGCACGGCCACGAGTTGATGATGTGGTACCGGAGTCCAGATTCAATAGCGGCAGCAGCCCCCGCAGAGAATCGTCAAGAATGATCTTCTCGTCGACGTTCAGCAATACTTGCTCCATCGCTTCCAGATAAAGTCGAGTGCGTGTGATGTCAGGTGCTTTGTCATATTCTGCCAATTGCGAGTCGAAGGCAGACACTCGTCCTTTCGTCTCGAGGACAATGCGCGCCGCATACCCCTCCGCCTCGGAAATCGTCTGGTCCTTTTTGCCACGCGCAGCTGGTATCTTGCTGTTCCGTTCACCTTCCGCTTCGTTGACCACGCGTTCCTTGTTCTGCCGCGCGCGGTTCACATCTTGAAAAGCATCGCGAACCAGCGCCGGTGGTGAAGTACTCTGCAACTTAACCGTCACAATCTCGACACCGGCTTCGAATTGGTCCAACATCTTCTGGATCATCGATTTTGCGTCCAATGCAATATCCTTGCGTCCAAGTGTCAACACGGAATCGACACTCGTGTCGCCAACCAATTGCCGAAGCACCGATTCCGAGACGTCGCGAATCGTGTCGGGGACCGACGGGTTGGGATCGTAATCGACTCCCATCGGCAGCGACGCCGATGAAATATTCTCGGCCGTCCCCACATTGAACAGATACGCCGCAGGGTCATCCACCCGATACTGCACGATCCATTCGACATTCGCCAGATTCAGGTCTCCCGTCAGCATCTCCGCAACGTCCAACTGCTCTTCCGTGTCCCGAGAATAGGCAGTGACGCGGCCTGGCCGCTTCGTCTGGAACCCGAACTCTAGCACCTGCACACGCCGCACTGTCACGTCGTAAACCGACTCGATCGGCCATGGCAATTTCATGTGCAGCCCCGGGTTCGTCGTGCGCACATGCTGGCCAAATCGCAATACGACCCCCTGGTCGCTCGCATCGACACGATAGAACGACGTCATCAATTCGAGCAAGAAAATAAGGGCAACGACGCCCAACAAAATTAACGACACGTTGCCACGCAATAATCTGCCAAGCTCGTCAGCTTGATCGCGACCGCGCGGACGGTGGCCGGTAGCCATAGTGGTCTCCCTGAAAAAGACACGGATCAGTGCGGAAAAGACCGCAGTCCACTGAAAGAAAATGCTCGCCAACAGAGCGTCCGTTGGCCGTTGACGAGAGATGCGTGTATTGCGCGCACGGTTCGCACCGCATGACTCTGTCGTGAGATTCAACACGTTACGTTGTAACGGTTTATTCGGTATCGCCCAGTGGGCATTGGGAAGTGCGTTGCAAATTCTCTGTCTGTTTGGTCGATTGCAGAAAACCTCACGTCCGGCGTTGTTGCACCCTTTCAGGGCTTAGTTTTGGCCTCGGAGTTGGCTGGTATGTTTTGCTCCTTCGGAGCAAAAACCGTTCATTCAGCTGAACAGGTACGAATTCAGGAATCGCAAATCAAACCGACGCAGTGTGGAACGCCGCTCCGCGGCGTCCGCACCGCCTGAAAACAGCCCAATTGAATTGCCGAAAAACCCCGCAAAACGAACGCTCACGGCACGGAGTGCCGTGCCACACTGCTTGGGAAAGATTCCCAAGCTACGCAGTGTGGAACGCCGCTCCGCGGCGTCCGCACCGCCTGAAAACAGCCCAATTGAATTGCCGACAAAACCCGCAAAACGAACGCTCACGGCACGGAGTGCCGTGCCACACTGCTTGGGAAAGATTCCCAAGCTAAGCGCATTTCCCGAATCAAGCGGGTGGAAACTTGGTCACACCCGGCGTGGCAACGGGCGGCACCGGCACGTCGCCGAATTCGTACTTAGTGGGACCGAGCTGCACGTTGGCATTGATGGCGTTACTCCAGGTCAGTTTTTGACCCGTATAGCAGGCTTCACGCCCCAGAATCGCCAGCATCGTACTGTACGACATGTAGTGGCCGTTGTTGATCGGCGTGCCAGCGCGAATCGCCGCAAACAACTCTTTGTGTTCCTGATCGTACATACTCGGTTTCTTGCCACGGAACACAACCTCGTCGTTGACCTTGCTCTTGAGCACCTGCGCCTTGCCCTTGGTGCCGAGCACATAATCGTCGACGTTGTTATGACATCCCGCCATCTGCCGCGTGTAAGCAAACACCTTGACGCCGTTTTCCCACTCGTAGCAAACCGCATGGTGATCGAAGATATTGCCCCATTTTGGCTCGGTCCGCACTTGCCGACCACCCAACCCCACGGCACTAACGGGCGGTTGATCGTCCATTAGCCACATTGCTTTGTCGAGGCTGTGAATGAACTGTTCGACAATGTGATCACCTGACAACCAAGTGTAATAGAGCCAGTTTCGGTTCTGATTCTCCATTTCGCTCCATGCGGGATCACCCGGCTTCGGATCGCGATGCCAGAGCGTACTGGTGAGATAGTTTTCGTGAATGGCGACGATGTCGCCGATGGCGCCATCCTTGATTCGCCCAATCGTCTCGCGCACACCCAGGTCATAGCGCCAACAGAGCCCGGAGACAATATTCAGTCCTTTCTTTTCCGCCAACTTCGAGGTAGCCAGGACGCTGCGCACGCCATTGGGATCGACCGCCACCGGCTTCTCGCAGAAAACGTGTTTGCCGGCATCGATCGCTGCGCGCAAATGCTGCGGGCGGTAATGCGGCGACGTGGTCAAGATCACGACATCCACGTCGGATTCCATCACCTTCTGGTAACCGTCGAAACCAGTGAAGCACTATTCGTCCGTCACTTGAAACTTGTCGCCGATCTGCTTTTCCAGGATCTGTCGAGCCGAATTCAGACGGTCCGGGAAAAGGTCCGCCATGGCCGTCAAGCGGACGTTCTCTTCCGCCTTCATCGCATTCGCGGCAGCACCCATGCCGCGCCCACCACAACCGATCAACCCGACCTTCAAAATGTCGCTGCCACTGGCGTGCGCTGCACGCGCGCTACCCATGGTTGCCGCCAACGTACCGCCAACCAAAGCAGCAGAAGATTGCTTGAGAAACGTACGACGCGAACTTGGTGAACCGGTATTCTGAGGCGACATGGGCAACTCCTATGGGGGCTCAAAGGTGGGAAAACAAGGCTTGTCAGACACCGGCCTGGGGCAAGAGTGCCTGGCCAGCGGGATGACAGTGCAGATTATTTTAACTCAGCTGCCTCGATTTTGGTATCCTGTGCCACCGAATTTCAGCGGTCTGGGGAACACATCACACCGATCCGGGTGCTCGGCGCGTCAAGCTGCATTATTGTCTCCGCATTTGGCGCAGCTCATTTGACGCGCAACATATAGCGTTGCCACTGCTGGCTCATGCTCTTCAGATCATCCTCAAACACTTCGCGAAACTGCGCGACCCGTTGTTGCGCAGTCAATTCAGCAAGCGGCTGCCCCTGAGCCAACTGGCGCAAGTAGCGAACGTAATCCTTCTTCCGCGCGCGCAGCAGATAGTAGTTCAGCGCCCACGCGTCAGCATACGCTTGGGCCGACGTTTTCGAGTTCCGAAAACGTGCATCGTCGGTAAGCAACGTCATCAAGGGATCGTCCGTGCGTGAACGTAGCGAGCGTCGATAGCGAGCCAAATGCGACGGATGGACGCCGCCGATCCCTCGCCAACCTTTGGAGCTACGCAGATCGGGGGTCTCGAAATAGACGGCAATCCCCTCACTCACCCATTTCGGGTCGGCGGCATAACGTGTCTGCAGTCCACTGTTATAGGCCAACTGGTGCGTCGCCTCGTGCACAATCGTCGCCACCGTACGTTCGGCGGCCGGTTGCGAAAGAATCTGGTTGATGTGTGCCGCCGAACTCCGGCCGCGATCTCTGGCGCGCACGCCATCGGCACCGGTCAAGTCAAACATCGTCACGCGATTTGAACGCATGTTGTAGTACCCAATCATCACCGACGCTGCATCGCCCAGTTCTGGCTTGGAGTACCTCTCGAAAGAATCACGACCGTCGAACACCAGCGCCACCAGGCGCCGCTCCGGCTCACGCAGCGCCAAGCCCCGATTCTTCCAATAACTGTAAAACCCGCGGTGCAGCCGCTCGTACAACGCGCCGCACCATTGCGCGTACGCTTCCGACGTGTTGTAACAAATCATGTAATTGGCCGTCTGGTGAATGCGAAACCCGGCAGGTAGTTCCTTGAGTAGCTGCCGGGCCATCGCGGCATCGGTAAGCAGTTGAAACGGAGTTTGATCCGTTTCTCGGCGCACGATCTCGCCACGCGGAATGATCCAGAGCGAACTGTCGGGGGCGATCAACAGCAGCCCTCCCTCCTGATCCTCGACCAACACATTGCCCACAACATGTTGCTCGCGACCGTCACGCTGGAAAGAGACGTGTTCCACGCCAAGTACCGACGCGGCACTCCACAGACTGCTCAAGAGGCAAACGGTTCGCACGCCCCACCTGGTTCGACTTTCAGCACTCATGGCACCTCCACATTCCTTTTCCCGACACATCTCTATTCATCCTACTCTTAACAGTTTAGTCAATTGAAGTTGAACATGCATTGCGCTCTGGTTGTTTGTTGATCGCCCCCAATCGCCTTGCGCAGCGAGTGAAGAAATTTACATTTATCGAGCTGGAAACGACGCATTCGCCTCTCAGCCGAATCAACTCGTTCACCTACGGGGCAAAGCAGGTAGCGGGCCCTGGCTCAGTCAAATGCTGCAATTGGCCAACCAGAGACCTTACGCTTCATTCCGGCCCGTTGGCCGATGCACTCGGCTTTGTCTCAAAACGCCCTTTCGCGTGGCAAAGCCATATCATTTTCAGCAGATTACGCGAAACGCAAGGTGGTAAATATGAGTTTTGAGACGAAGCCTAATCCGGTGTCGATCGATCGGTTGGCTTGCCAGAGGGCCAGGCGAGTTCGGCCAGCAACATGATGGCAAGCGCGATCACCAGGAAGCCGAATACGCCGGTCAAGCAGATGGCCGCGACCTGGTTCCGCACGCCCGTGTGTAATAGCCGAAAGACTCTCAGAGGAATCGTGGTGATTCCCGGTGGCACGACCAAGATGGTCGCCGACAACTCGCCACAAGCGACCGCAAACGCCACCAACCAGGCAGTCAGCATGGCTACGGGCCGCTGGCGGATCCCGAAGTGCCACAAGCATGTCCAACCTCCGGCACCTTCCAAGGTCGCCGCATCCAGCGTTTGACGATTGACCGTGTGAAACGCGACATAGGCGATCATGATCGGTAACGGCACGGCGCGTGCCGCCGCAGCCAGCACCGGCGCCGCAATCGTACGCTCGGCGAACCAGTCCAGCCACGCATAGCCGCCAAGTGCAAACAGCCCGATCAACGCCATGCCAATCAACGGCCCCATCGTCGCCAAGCCCAGCGACGCCGCCACTGCCGCCGGCAACACGTGCCAATGTCCGCGGCGTGCCCACCAGCCCAGGAGCACACCGACCACACATGCCAGGCTGGCGGCGCAACTACTGATCAGCAGGGTCCAACCAAACACGTCCGCAAAAAGCCACACCGCCGAGTTGCGATACGAACCGGGCAGGGGCACAAGCACTTCACAGAACTGCGTTGCCGACCAACTAGGTACCGGTTGGCCGTCGAC
Organism: Planctomycetota bacterium; assembly: GCA_024277285.1. Next base: position 1,968 of record JAJRVM010000337.1, on the reverse strand, counting down.
CAGATTGACCGTGGTGCCCGCCTGATCGATCAGATTCCATAACGGAACGCCCGCCAAGAGGATCAGTATTGCGGCGACGAATACCAATGCGGGTACGCGCCAACGCCCCAAACGGAAACGAAATGATGGCCTGGTCGGAACATGCTCGGCGGTAACCACCAAAATGTCCAACGCGACCAGCGCCATACCCACCAGCAGTCCGGTCAGGGCTAATGCGGTGCCGACGCCAAAGGCGGGCGCAGAACCGATTGACAGCGCGAAGCCGCTATAGAGCTCCTCCGCCAACGTGCGAATCTGATACAAGTCGGTCACGGTCATCTCGCCCGCCGTGGTCAACGCGACCCACAGTCCCGCCGCCACGACGCCCGACAGTGCGCGCCGTACCGTCACCGTTGTAAACACGCGCCACGGCGAGGCATCAAGCAGTGCCGCTTCCTCCAACTCCGGTTCGCTCATCTTGAGCACCACGGCAACAATCAAAGTAACCCAGGGGATCGACCACAGGCCATGAATCCAAATCGCCGCATTCCAACCACGCAGCAACGGCGTGTCAAGCGACTGACGGGCAAGCGAATACCAACCAAGTTTACCGAACCCGGCAGCCCAGGCCGCAGCATGAAGGTACAACGGCAGGAACAAGAGCACGATCACGATGAGCCAGGCAACTCGACGCAGCGGCAGATCGGTGCGCGCCAACAGGAACGCCAGCAAGGTGCCGGCCGGCAGACTGATCAGACACGCACCGGCGCTGAGCCACATTGTGTTTCGGGCTAGCAGGAGGATACGCTGGTCTGCTGATATCAACAGCAGTCCCAAGCAGACAATCGACAAGCTGCACCCGGCAACCAGCCCCCAACGGCGCGCATGATTCATGCGATTAGTTTAACCCGGATTATTCACGCGTGTTTCCGATATCCGTGTAACGATGGAAACTGTAGTAGCTTACGCGCATATTACCCAAAACACCGCGAGCTGGGCAGTGAATCATTCGCGTCTCGGGCGGGAAGCGGGTGTGAGGTGGCCAATAGGGAATGCGGAATAGGGAATGCGGAATGCGGAAGTCAAAGTGTACTGTCATGTGTGTTCAGGAAGTAAGTCGCGCTGGAATCGGCGTGCGACATGGAAACTCAGTCGGTGCGCCAAGTCATCGCCCAGCCGTCTCTTGCGTTTTCCCATCTTCGCTACCTAATTTCCTTTCCAAGGCCAGAAGCTCGAAAGATCTCGTGGCGCGTTGCCCTGGGCTGTCAGAACATTGGGGTTGACGCTGATTGCGTTTTAGCCGGCTTTTGTGCCGCCTTTTCAGAGCTTGGGACACGTTCGCGGGCGCTTACCCAGGGCGGCGTCCGCCTCCGGAAAACCTCCGGCGAACTCTGCCCTGGGCTGATATAGGACTGCCCCTATCGGGGCGAAGAACCAAGACGAAAAAGGCGTCTGCAGGGGTACAGAAACTACCCAATTCAAAAATGCTCATATTGCCCACAACCCCAATCTTTTAACACGCCAGCGTTGCCCCATTCCGCATTGCGCATTCCCTATTGCGCATTCCCTATTTCCGATCGTCATTGTCACTCGCTTCGACTTGGAAACTACCCCGGACTATTTCCATTATTTCGGGAATTCGTGGGCCGCCAAACACATCTAAGAAGTAGGCCGACAACCACTGCTTTCAACTGCCACTGGGCTTCAGCTGGGGATCTCTTCAAGAATGGACGCGACCGTCGGACGATCGGCGGGCCCCTTGCCGACGTGATGAAGCCGCACAATGCCCTCGGGATCGACCAGCACATCGCCACCGAGTTGCGCCATATCGGCATTCGAGCGTTGCGGGCGTCGGCCTCGCGCCATCAGTTTCATGTAGACCCACCAGGTCGAAAAACCCCACAGATCCTGCCAGCGGGCACGTTCCATGCCGTAGGCGCGATACAGGTCAAGTTTCGGGTCGGGCAAAATGGGCCAGGCAAGCCGAGT
>JAJRVM010000336.1 GCA_024277285.1 Planctomycetota bacterium | reverse complement strand
TCGACGCGTCACTCAGCCCGTTGCTCTCGCCAATCGCCCCCCAAATGTGCCTCCTTGAACCCGCACGCGTGTTCAGAATTCTGTGTGTCTTCCTTTTTGCATCCAAAATTCTCAGCAATTCGGTACAACCGCGTTGTTACTCCCCAAATCCATACCGTCATAATTCGGTCGAAAGTACGACCGCAATTCAGCCCGGCACAGTTGAAGATCGCGCAACGCTCGTTGCCGTTGGACCGCTTCCATGGCCTGCGCTTCCGCGTGGCTCGCACGGCCCGGTGCCTGCGGCGGACCTCCATGTCCGCCGTATTCTCGTTCTTCTCGACAACTCGCGCACCGATTCCGCGCGGTGATCCAACTCGCGCTGGCTCGTACTCAACCGGGCGCCCAGGTTCCGCCGCGACTGGTGACCGCGCTCGCAAAAAACGTTGATTGTCGCGGCGGCAGGTTCTCGACGGCGCGCGAAGCGCGAAAGTTCTCGACATCACAACGCCCACTCGCGCACCTTCGCGCAGAAACTGCCTGCGGTGTTTCGCGGGCGTGGTCACCGGGAAATACGGCAACCCCGATGCGCCCGCGTGAGAACTAGATTTCGGACTCCAGCATTACGAATGGCAACTCATCGAAGCGATCCGCTGAATAGACATCACCCAATCGCGCACCGCACCATGGGCAGAACGTGATCGCTTGTTCCACGTACCGAGCAACTGGAACGTCTGTTTCAATCAGAACCTCCTCATATTCTCTCGCAGTGGCTCTAAACTGCAAGAAGAACGAATCACCGAATGATGGATGACGTTTTGGCACAATCGAGAGGCCACGGCCTTCACCGCTACTGACCAATTCCATGAAACGTGTGCAGCAAGCTACTTTGCTCATGGAATCCCATCTCCACCTGTTTGCTCGAAGTATTGTTGAAGCAGTGGCATTGCTTCCGCACTAATCATGTACGCCTTGTCAACAACGTTCCCCATTTGCGTTTGTTCGACGCGAATAAAACCGTCGAATCGCAATCTCTGGAACAAGTCGTGCGGAATTCGCCCAGCGTACAGTTGCGTTTTCCCAGCCGCATGTCGAATCTGGTTGCACAGATTTGGGTTTGTCGCCGTGTAAAGCGCTCGATTCGCGACAGGCGATTGTGACAACCGTGTGAACAGAGTAACAGCACGATCTCCTGATGATGCGATCAATCCTTGAATCTGATTAGCCGTTAGCGAACCCAAAAAGATCGCCTCGCGACCACGAGTTGCCAACAACGCCATCAGTCTCGCGGTCGCAGCTCGACCACCTTGCGCCACCAACGGTCCACCGATTGCTGTTCCACCATACGCTCCAGCACCAATGCCGACTCCAGCAACGCCCGAGGCAGTCGTGTCACGCAAAGCTTGGTAGTTTTGCAACTGTCCAGGACCACCTGGAAAACGGAACGAATTTGGTGGTCCAACTCGTCCGGTTCCCGTGACGCCGTGACAAACAACCGTCGGAATACCGAACGGACTTCCCGCAAAGTACCCATCGTTTAAATGTACTGAGTTTCCGAAAACGCCGGGAACTCTAGTAATTGGCGGTTCTGCCTGCTGTTGTGCCGCAGCCTCGCGCATCGCTTGCTCGTATGCCGCGCGCAGTTGCTGACGCCACGCATCTAAGTCTTGTTCCTCTAGTCCATCCGGATCAATCTTGTTCGTGGGACTATTTGAAACGTACCTGTAGAGGTTCGCATCCCCAGCCGCGAAGCCGATCGGGTCCTCACTGATCCAACGCCCGACCTCTGCATCATACCAGCGGGCGCGGTTGTATTGAAGATCGGTGGCGGTGTCGAGTTTGCGGCTGGTGAACAGGTAGCGGGTCAGCGACGTGTCGCCGCTGGTGACGTTGCCGTAGGTGTCGTAGATGTAGTGCACGGCGATCGTGCCGTCCTGCTTGGCCAGGTCGCGGACGCTGCCCAGGTTGTCGACCAGCGGCCAAAGTGTTCGTGAGGCGTCGCCGAGTGTTTTGGTTACGTCCTCCTGAGCCAGGATCTGATCGACTGCCTCACCGTACAGATAACGCTTGGCAAGCGTCATCGGCTGCGTGCCGCTGCCGTCGGGATCGACGAAGTCGAGCACCACGTTGCCGCCGTCCAGCGATGCCAAGCTGTTGTGGATGTCGTCGTAAACGGGGGCCATTGACGCCTGCCTCCGTTTTGGCAGGGTGGGCAACCCTGAAAGTTACGTAGCGTTCCAAAACGGAGGCAGGCGTCAAACCCCCTTCGTCGCATAGCATCGGCTGCGTCCCTCTCAGCGACATGCCAACGAATTGGAGTCCCGTTCGCGGCACGAACCTGTCGTGTGGCTTGATCCACCAGACTATCCGCGCCGCGAAACCAGTCTCTGAAGCGACCGTTACGAACGAACGTCGCGTAGCCTGGTCCTTTCGCATCTAGCAGAACGCCAGCAGCTTCATCGAAGCCGTCGAATTTGACGCCCCTCACTGTGTAGCCGACGTCAGTCAGCCTACCCGTAATGCGACTCTGATATCGAGCCGCTCGGTCGCTCATGCTTTCGATCACACGCCCGAATTGTCCTGGTCCACCCTTTGGGGCATCTAACTCGCTTCGTCAGTCACAACTCGTAGCGTTCAGATTCTCCATTCATAAATGAAACCGAAAGATGCGTGTCGCCGACAGTGAAATCTTCCGCGACATCCGGGAATTCAATGGTGGTTTTCGTTGACCCGTCAGCGTTGAAAACGATCGCCTGTAGTTCACAAACCGCGATCGTGAGATCTCCTGCGCTCTCGATGGCAAGAAGTATGCTAGGCAACGAAATTGAGAAAACGACGTGCCCGCTAGCGTCGACCGCTGCCAGACGTTCATCTGCGCCGATGTAGGTCACACCGCCCGCCTCCGAAACAGCGATTGACAGTGGAATGATGTCGCTTCGCCAACTGAATACGAACGACTTTGCCCCTGGTACCTCGAAGCGACCAAATCGGCGGGGGTAGTCGTGCTCAAACAGTCGGCAATCGGAATCGTACTCGTAGAATTGCGATTCCGTGATATTCGTCGTCGTTGATGTCATCATTTGAAGACCTTTGGAACAATCGTCGAAATTTCCGGAATCGCCGAGAGATCACCACCCGGATAGAAGTACTTCACGTCGATCGCTCCGCGACTACCCGCAGGAACTGTTCGGGTGATAGTAATGCCATATTCCGTTACGTGACGTGCCTTTTCAGGCAAATGGCGGCCGATCTCAAAGAGACGAGTCAATCCGGTGCGTCCGGCTTTTGTGTCCGCGAACCCAAGAGTCTTGAGATCTTTCAGGATCTGCAGTGACCGTGTTTGATTGTGCGGGTTCGACGTGACACGACCAAAGAAATAGTCCCACTTGCCTTGTTTGACGATCACATTCCCGGAGAGTATTCCCCTTGGGGCATTAAGCAAATCGCCTGAGGCGACAGACTCTCACGAATCCAGCAAAAGTAGGCCGAAACATATGGCGGCGAGCATCGGGTGCTTGACCATCACTTCAACACGTAGTGCCTTTCGTGTTTTTCATGCGGTATGAT
>JAJRVM010000335.1 GCA_024277285.1 Planctomycetota bacterium | reverse complement strand
GGCGATGGGAAAACGGACTCGTTCCATTCGGGAATTTTCCCAGAAGCTGCGTCCGCTGAAAAGGGCAATTTTTCCAGTATGGCAATTGACCACTGCCCATTGAGTCGGCCGTACTTGCAAAGTGCACTGGTTTTGCCCCCCGACAATTGGAGCAGAGGACACGATGTCCGAGACGTCGAGGCATCCCCGCCAGTTCCGAAATTGAGACCCCCGGGGCGACTCGCGCAGTGAAGATTGTTTTATCAATAAAACAAACTCGGAACGCCCAACGTCCGTAGCGGAACAAACACGAATGAATACGTGAGATCTTTTTAACGCTAAAAAGAATTAGCGATAATACAAAATAGACCCATGTCAGACACGATGTCCCCCACAGTCTCGGACACCGTGTCCCAACACCAATTCGGGGATGATGTAAGTGCCTTATGAAACTAGGTGCCTCGCGGTATGCGGACCGTTCCAGAAAGAGCTGGTGACCATTTCGAGACGCGCATTCCATCTTTCTGTCGCCCGGCGGAAAGAAAGATGACAAGCCACGAGCTTACCCCGGAGGCCGCCCACTTTGCGACATGTTATCGTCCTCACCTTCCAGACTTTCAATCCATCGATTGGCGGCAAGCTTCAGCGGCACACGCGGCAGCACGGCCCCAAGCAAGAAGATTGTTGACCAGTCCATCGCATCGAGGCCTTGCTCGACGCGCGCCAGCGCCGTCGAGCGGTCACCATGATATTGACCGGCCACAACGGGTGCAATCTTCGCGGCCAGATGCTCGAACAGTTCCTCGCGGGCGATTTCGGCAAAAGAGGATCCCGCGAGGTTGGTTGCACGTGGTTCACTGTTGCTACCACGTGCCGCCAACCACGCATCACGTTCAGACGCGGGCTTGCTCAGGTAGGTCCGGACGGTTTGGACATCCAGCTCGGCGATGGCCTGGTCAGCTGTTTCGGGTGCGTAATGGTTACGCACGTTGGCCGCTTCGCCGTAGGCCAGATAGTTCCGCACTGTGCCCTCTGAGATGCGGAGTTCGCTGGCCAACTGACGTTTTGGGATTTCCTGTTGGTCAAGCATTTGCCGGAACATCCTTCCCAGCAACACGGCATTGTCGGTTCCGTGCTGATTCCTCGTGAAACACTGTCGCATCGCTTCAAAATCGTCGATATCCAAGACTCGACATCGGACTTCCGTCCACTTCAACTCTTGAGCAGCCATCAGCGTGTGAGCCCCATCGATGACTTGGTACCGACCGTCCCTTGGGCGGACGATGATCGGTTTGGGAACATCGCCTAGGTGCTTGAGTTCAGCGACGAGCGCAGCAAACGCCCTGTTGGTCATTTCGTTGGGATTCCAGTCGTTTGGTTCAAGCAAGTTGGTGTCAAGCCTCTCGACATGGTATGACGACGTGGGTTCCGTTCGTTGGTTCATAATGAAACTCCTTCTCGAAAACAGAAATCGCATAGTGCAGTCACTTGTTGGCCGGGCGGACAGGTGTGCCTCCCCAGCTGCGGCTGACGCGAGTCGTTACAAATAGTGGCACGGAAAAGTCAGGTGGCGGTGTTTCAAGGATCGATCGCACGAGCTTGGCGACTTCAGATGCCTTCGATAGCGGCGTCTCAACCAGGACCGAGTCGTGGACGCTCAGTAGCAGGTGGCAGTCGGGCGGCAGCGCTTCGTAAAGCCGAATGAGGGCTAATTTGTTGATGTCGGCGGCCGTCCCTTGGATCACGGAATTGACAGCTTGGCGCAAAGCGTGCTCTACCCCGGAACCCCAACCCTTGGTTGCATCGGGCAGGAGCCGACGGCGGCCATACAGCGAGCGCACCTGGCCGGTTTGTTCGACGTGGTTCCGGCATTCTTCGATCCAGTCCCCAACGCGCTGAAACTTCCGGAAAAATCGATCCAGAAGCCGCTGAGCCGCGTCCACGGACATGCCTGTCGTCCTGGCAAGCCCGTGCTTTGTTTGGCCAAAAACAATGCCGAAATTGACCGTCTTTCCAAGGACGCGTTGTTTTGTGGTGACGTTTTTGGACGGGACACCGAATAGGATCGCCGCCGTCTCGCGATGGATGTCACCGTGTCGCTTCCTGAAGGTCGATAGGAGGACGGGGTCCTGTGTGAAATGAGCCAATACACGGAGCTCGAATTGCGAATAGTCGACTTCGATCAAAACCCGGTCGGGTCCAGAGATGACGTAGTTACGCATGTCTTGGGGAAGGTTGTGTAAAGAAGGGTTCGTACAGGTGAACCGGCCGGTATCGGCGCCTAGAGGATCAAGCGTGCAATGGATCCTCCCGGTCGCCGCGCAGCGGTTGCGCAGCAGCGTGTCCGCCCAGCGCTGCCGGTCGATGCATTTTCGGTAGTCGACGATCAGCTTGATCACTGGATGGACATCCACCAGCTGCGAGAGCGAACCGCTAATCAAATCTTGCTGCCGATTACTGAGGCTGACACCCAAATTGCCGAGTTGTTTCTCGATTTCGCGTGGGTTGCACGGATCAAACCAACTACCAGTTATCCGAACGATAGTGGCCTTTATCTTTTTGAGGTGCTGTTGGGCCGCATTCCGACGTCTCGTTGTCCGTTTCACGTCGAGCAGCATCCCTTCGTGCATCATGCGCGCCGTCGGCTCGACGACTGGTAACTCAATATCCCGATACACATACTCAAGGCCCTGCTCCTTGATCTGCTGCAAAAGTCCACCGTCCTCAAACAAAATGCGAACGGCAAGGGATTCGTTGAGCGTCTGCCGAACGTCCTCGCTCATGGAGGCCGAGCGCAGCAACAGCAATTCGGCTCCCGTCTCTTCCGGCAAAAAACGCTCGATCATACCCGGAAGCGACGCATTACCCTTTGGAGCCAGCAGACGCGCGGCGATGGATAGGTCGTCGAATTTCGCGGCTCGGGGCACCTGATAGCGGAGTTCGCACAGGCGAGCGACCAGACTGTTCAGGTAGATGCGATCCGCCGGAACGGAGCGTAAATAAGTCCTGGGCGGACCAACAACAATGCGAGGGCGTCGGTCGTCCCCGACAAGGACGGTGAGCGGATCGCCGATCTCCGGCGGGGTATAAGCGAATGCCACATGTTTGCCTATACGCGAGCGTCCTCGTTCGTTCAGGATAAGCCGCTTACCGTCAATCATTCGGGGGGATCTGCCACGGAGCTTGGCGACAGGGAGTCGGCAAGCCTCGCGCGTACGCGTTTCTTTCATGAGATCAGTCCTTTACTCGGGGAAGCCGGAGCGCCATTTCGCGAAGTTCGTGGCGGGCCAAACACCTTTCGCACCAGTCTTTTTGCATCTAGACCAAGCGCTGTTGCGATGGCTTTCCACACTTGCGTTCTCGTGCAGTCTGCCGGGTCACCAGCGTTGCGAGGCAACGTGGCGACCACAACGACACCGGAATCGTTATGCTCGTGTCGTCGCGAGCGGAGCTGCCTTGCTATCTTCAAGGCTTCGTTGCGAGCGTCCGCATCCAATAGCACGACCAGTGGGCGTCCAGTAAATTCACTCACAATTAGGTCACACTGGCGTTCGGACATGGTTTTGCCGAGCAGGGCGACAGCGTTTTTGTTGAGTCGCCACACATCGGTCACGCCCTCACAAATGACAACGGGGCCCCTGCTTCGTCTAGCGGCAAACAGGTCATACACCAAGCGGGACTTTCGCATGCCTGTTGGGAAGAGGTATTTCGGAGCCGATTCATCGTCGTTCAGCGAGCGCGCCTGCCACCCTGCGAGTAACAACTTCTTGCGAATGGGATTGAACACGTGAAACGGGATGACGATTCGATCGTGAATGATTGGAGTAGAATGAATTGCGGCTGCACAGTACCGAACTTTCCAGCGTTTCCACAGCAATACCGAATCGAAATGTCGGGAAAGTAAGTATTTACGCACGTGATCCGGAACGGATCGATCGGTGAGCGGGACAGTGTTGTCCGGCAGTTTCGCGGCGATGGCTTCACTAGATGATGGATGGGAGTCCCCGCCGTTGCCGCGCGATACGGGCGGCAGGGACAGTCGCGGCGCGCCACCAAAAGGATAGACCCGATCGAAAAGACTCTGCTGCTGAATTCGGTCGCGAATGCACTTTTCGTTGTAGCAAATCACATTGTGTAAGATCTCACGGCCAGTGATTTTGTCCAGCTGGCCCCACAGATAGCCGATGTAAAGCCGCTTTCGTGTGTCGTTGCAGTACGGGCAATTGACGCGATAATACTCGCCGCCGCTTATTTTCACCGACAGATGTGGACGTCCATTGCGATCCCGTTTTGGAGTTCGCGTGATATTTGCCCGAGAGCCTTCTGAAGATATCGCGACGTCGCCGAAAACACGAAGCAGCGCTTGATAAAGGTCGGGGTTAAGTGGGTTCATGGTTTTCGTCTCCGTTGGATTTGTGAATAGGCTGGATTTGTGAATAGGCCTTTACGTCCAAGCGTCCAGGGTCGAAGTGACAAAGTTTCGCGGTGAGAGGCATACACACACCTCAAGGGTGTATATGTCTTCTTAAGCGCATAAAAAGAAGATCTGCTTGGACGCTTGGACGCGACATCCATAAGTACTTCTCCCGCCGAAACTTAGGGCGTCCAAGCGAAGTGTTTTCCTTGGACATCACTTGGACGTTTCCCGAACGTTACCTTGGACGAGCCTGACGCCTGCCGGTTCGCCGACGCCTATTTTGTTGTGACGGCGGTAGCACCATGTTCAAACTTGGACTAACGAGCCCGATTCCGTAGTAGGCCCGCGAGCGAGAACCTACAGAAACCGGTCTTCCCTTTGTAACTCCCGACGAAGCAAGAACCTCCTTGCCAAACTGACCGCTGTTGACGGGCTTGCGGCCGTTGGCCTCGCAGAATTCAACATACTTGGCATAGAGGTCCTTGCAGTACACGCGTTGGTCAGGCCCGCGTCTTGTCTCTTCTGCCAAGAACTCGCGGATTGGATCTGATAACACACGGTGGTCCGAAATGGCGCGGCGACATACTCTGCATTCCGAAAATCGTTCCTGCTGCAGCAGGCGTCGAGCTCCCTCGAGGGCCCAATTGAAGATGCCGGGCAATTCCTCGGCCAAACGCTCAGCACGGCGTCGATCGCGTGTTTCCTCTGAGAAGTTTTCCAGAAAGGGAACAACAATCAGTCGTCGCCAGATTCCCTGCGAGCGATCCTGAAATGTTGGAAGATTGTTGGTCGCAAAAATCAACTTGGCAGAAGGCGTCAGGCTAATCGGTTCCTTGTGCTTTCGGTTGATTTGGAT
>JAJRVM010000334.1 GCA_024277285.1 Planctomycetota bacterium | reverse complement strand
TTTGTGACCACTTCTTCGAATTCGTCTGACGTGACATCGTGCTCTGCCAAATGGGCGATTATCTCCGGCGTCCAAACGAAGAAGTAGAACGGCATGGCTCTCCCCACTTTCCTCCATTTTTGCCCAACGGGGAGTTTTTTTCAATTGCCGGGGACGGAAATTTCTCGCGCTGGCACCAATCCGTTGCGATATGCCGGACGTCTCAGCCCTGCATGTTTGGCGTTTGCCATGCCGGTCAGGAGCAGTGAGACGGGGGTTGCGGGGGTCCTGCCGTTAGATCGGCATGCTACGTATGGCTTGGGAACTTCGCCACGATTCGACTGCACTTGCGCGAATCGTCCGACGACGGTTCCGGGTTCTGTGCAGGCCTCTCCTGGAGAATCCGCCTAGCCGCCCCCACGACCAGGTTTGGGCACGACGCAGTCGCTGCCGCCAAAATGCCATTCGGGCACACAATAACGAAACGATGGTCGTTGTAAGTCGCTATCCCTTGGTAGCGGCACAGCACTGGCTCCGCTCGCCGCGCGATGTTCCCTTGGCAATGGTTCGGAGTCGCTCTATCAAGAAATCCTCCGACGCACTGGTGAAGCGGACGGACGGACCATCCCGAAGGACTCCGTGCGTGACCATTTACCGTTCGTTCTTGGCGGACGCGCGCGGTGGCCAAGTGATTTTGCCATCGATTTCCGCGTGCATCGCCTCCGCGAAGATATTCGCCCCCTCCGGCGTAAAGTGCAATTTACCCGTGTTCTCGCCCGACAATTCCTCGCCTCGCACCAAATGGAGATGCCGGTCGCCAGCCTTCTGTGTTTCTTCGACCAAGTGTACGACCGCTTCGCGAAAAGCTCCGAGCGTAAGTCCCGACTTGTCCGAGGGGATCGAGCCGTTCTTAGCATAAGTGGGAGAAATGCAGATGATCTCGGTGACGGGATGATTTTTGCGGATCGCTTGGATGAGGCGCGTATACTCGTCGTGGTACCGTTCTACCGTATCCCCGCTGCCCCTGTCATTGACGCCGATCAGGATTGTGATCAGATCAATATGCGGCCAGTCCGCGAGCATTTCACCGGCTTTGACAGACACTTTCCCGCCACCCACGGCCAAGTTGAAGAGCTCCATATGGCTTAGCTGCGCAAACAGCCAAGGCCATGTGCGGTAGGTTGCTACTCCCTGGCCAGTGCCAAATGAAATCGAGTCACCCAGTGCGACATAGATACGCTTGTTGTTTTTCGGGACTGGCAAGAGCTTGTAGCCAGGCTCTAGCTTAATGCCGACAAGATAAGGATTACCAAAACTCGGGTAAGTTACTTCACACAACACCGGCTTACCTTCCTTCGCTCCAGTAGCAAACGTGAAGGCAAAATGCTTGGTTCGGTCCTTGAGCACTGCGGCATAAGTCTCTTCCGTCATTTTCCCATCAAGCAAGACGGCGAAATCGAGTTTGCCGGTCGAAAACTGAGGTTCCGTCCCCCACGCCAACGTTACCGACGGGCTCGCCGTATAGAGTGCGAGCATGATCCCCGAAGTTTGACGAGCATTCTGAGGAGAAAAGCGGAGCGTGGGCCCCGGCATACTAAAGTAAGACTCTCTGAATCGATCGACGGCGATATGCGTCGGATATTTGCGAACATATTGAGTACCACGAAAGGCGATATTGGGATCGTCAAGTGGTATGCTGCCGTGCAAAAGTTCAATTCGCGTCTTATCCCGTTCGTGCTTGTAATAGGTGTACTCGGCGGACGATATCGTATAAGTCCCAGGTGCCCACAGAGTGATAGAAAAACTGGGAGGCCGTAGGCAATCCTCCATCGTGAATCTCCACTCGCAGGCAAAGGAAAACGTTTGCGGTTTGTCTCTAAGACGTATTCGCTTAACTGGAAACGAATAGTCGCCGTCTTTCAGTTTCGTGGCGTAGCGTACTGCGATTTGGGATCTCTTTTCTGATTCCATGGTAAACGAGACAATGACGATCGACCCTTTCGGTGGCAGATCGTCTGCGTGGGGGAAACTCAGAGTTGCTCTTTGGGAATTCTGAACGATGGTTTTACCATCTTCATGTCTTACCGAGACACCTCGGCTGGCCTGAAGTCTATTCAGGATATCGACGCCCAGAGCGACATTGGGAGCACCACACAGAATCATGAGTACAACAAGGCATGACTTGTGCACTCCGCTTGCCCCAGACGCGTTTAGTCTGGAACTTGACTTGGAACTTGACACGGTGCGGGAGAGGTTCACCATTGGAGATCGCACGATGGTTATCGAGGCCCGGAAGAGCAGGCAACGCGCGCGCAACATCTCTTTCTTGCTTATCATAATACTTCACTTCTTGTTAACAGTTTGGCCGTCCGCGGTGGGTGAATGGAATTATTGGGATCGGCGTCTTCGCTGGCAAGACTCGTTCACTTACGAGGCAAGCTCGTTGGGGTCCCTGACTTAGTCCAACGCTGCAATCGGCTGAACAGATACGAATTCGATTGTTTGAAATCGGTGTATCATTTTTCGCGTTTCTGTTTTCTCCAGTCGAGATTTCGCGCCTTGTATCGCTGGAAAGCTTCGTATTCCTTGGCGTCGATGTGGCCGTCGCTGCCGGTATCGATAATCGGGAAGAGCCAGGCGTAGGCGCCCTTGGCGCGGCTCCACTCGGAGCGAGAAACGAGGCTGTCGCCATTGGTGTCGGCACTGTCCAGGAGTCTCTCGAACGTGTAGCTCGTCGGCTTTTTGCCGCGCGGTCGACCGGCGTTTTTCGCCACGGAAGTGCCTGTCCACCTGAGGATCTGCCCGGCATCGTTCAGTGCCTGCTGATAGGCGACCGTGTCAATCTCTTGCACGGCAACACTCTGCGCGATTGCGCGAGATGCCGCGATCCCGGCCGACTCACCAACGATCATGAAGACCGGCTCCATGCGGGCCGAGGCGTAGCCAAGATGCGTGGCCGAGAAGCAAATTGGCACCAGCAAGTTTGTGCACTCCTCCGCCTTTGGCGTGATAGCTCGATAGGGAATTGGATAGGGGACGTTGGTGGGCCCGCGCGCACCGCCGATGAACATCTTGCCTTCGAGCCCCACGTACACCTGGCCGTCCCGCTCGAGCCAGATGCGGCGCGCGGGGTAAGTGTCGATGCCGTATTGCGCCAGCCCGATGGGGTCGCTCACCGTGGTGCGGTTGTAGACGTCGTGTGCGGTAATCGTGTAGCGGCCTGCCAGACGTCTCGATACGCGGATGTAGAGCTGGTGTGGCCAGCCGTGCGTTTCGGGGTGATGGCGGCTGTCGAGGCCGAGCCGCGTGGTCTTCTCGCGAAATGCTTTGGGTACGCGCGGATCAGTGCTCATAAAATGATGCAGCCCGCGGAGGTAATCTTGATGAGCTTTCCAGATGCGTGCTTTCTGGACGTAGCCGCCGTCAGCATAGAGGTGACTGATGCCGACGGGTGCCATCGAGAAGAGCGAGCGGCGGTGGTAGTTCCACTCGCCCGAGTTCATAGTGCCCGGAAAGATGCGACTCAGCCGGGCGAAAAGAGCCTCTTCGTCGTCGATCGTGTCAGCAAGCCACGCGACGTATCGGCCGATCAACTCGAAATCATGCGGATCGTAGTTATCTGGCGGCGTGATCTCCACACGATGCCGAGGATCATCGGTCGTGTAGTAGCGGTAGTTGTAGGCCTGCGTGTAATGATCGGCAGACCCGACCGGTTTACCGTGGTCTTCCTCGACCCACTTCAACAGACCGCTTTTCGGGTTACCTGGCTCGACAAACGGATCGATCGGGGCCAACTCCATCGGCGGTTGGACGCCCGCGCGTTGTTCGTCAAACTCATCGGCCGCTTCGCGTCCCACGCGATATGAAACGTCGGCACGAACCATCAGATCGCCTTCGTAACCGGCGTCGATATATACGGTTGCCACGACACGCAGACTATCCGGCTGCTCGGCTTTGGCCACGGGGCAGCCGAGGGCGTCGAACGGTGCTCGCTCGAAGACGGCCTCGGTGATCGTCGCGCCGTTCTTACGGCAAGAACTGATGCGATGGTCGTAGACGACGGGAATCTCGTTCTCGTCGAGCAGCTTGAGAAAGTCCGCGCGAAGATCTTGGAGGTTCATCCTGGAGTTCGCCACTTTCTTCGTGAGTGTGCCGCCTTGCCGGTTCGGATGTCCCAGGGTTTCGAGCAACTTGCGGGCGAGCCCGCCGGTGGCGTTGATATTGGGACAGTCTTGAGTCGGCTTGAGCCCGGCGCCAAGGATCCCGCCGACCCAGCGACTCGGCTCGACCACGACGACCGACAGTCCCGCGCGTTTCACGGCCATGGCGGCCACGATGCCCGCCGGCGTGGCAGCGTAAACGCACACGTCGACATTCAATACTCGAGGCTCGGCGCAACCGTCGCGACCGATACCGGCGGCGACCGCCGCGAAAGTCACTGCTACAACAAAGAACCTGTTCATGAGATTCGTCTCCGTTTCACGTCTCTTCGCGTGCCGCGTGCCGACGCGGTGGCCAGAATCGAGAATGTACTCCTCCACGGTCGTCCGTGCAAGGAACCGCCGAGAATGCCGCTCGATCGAGAATGTCTCGTCAAACGCTCTTCTGCCAATAGGTTGTGCGATCGTCGCTCAGACGCTCCCGGCGGGAAACGTCCGGATGAGGATCATCGCTCTCTAGTCCTCGCTCAACCGTTGGGCGAGCAGGTTCAGGAACAATCCGACATCCGTGACGATTCCGGTCGACTCGACGCTTCCCCGATCGGCAAGTTTCGTTGCTACGGATGGCGAAATATCGACACATACGAGACGAACTCCGGATGGCGTCATATTGCCGGTTCCAATCGCATGCAACATCGAGCAGAGCATCACGATCATGTCGGTCTTTTCGATCGCAGCTGCGTAGCGATCTTGAGCTTCGTAAAGATCCATGATCGTATCAGGCAAGGGGCCGTCATCGCGAATAGAACCCGCCAATACGTATTGTGCGTGGTTCTTCACGCATTCGTACATGACGCCGCCCGTGATGATCCCCTGCTCGACCGCTTGCCGGATCGAACCGGCGGCCCGCACTCGATTGATCGCTTTGATATGATGTTGGTGCCCACCCGGGACGCCCATGCCACGGGCCAAATCTACGCCGAGCGACGTGCCGAATAGATTCAGTTCGATATCGTGGGTGGGTAACGCGTTGCCCGTCAACAGCGCCTGCACGTATCCCAGCCGAATGATCTGGCTAAGGTACTCGCCTCCACCCGTATGAATAACCACCGGTCCGGCGACAAACACGATACGTCCGTTCCGGGCGCGGATACGCTTCATTTCCCAGGCGAGTTTGTCAACGGCCAGTTCAACTCGACGTTCCGACGAGACCCCAGCGGACATGAATGCAAATTCGTGATCCCGTTTCTGTACACTCGGTTGATCGACTCGTACTCCTGCCACGCCGCAAACGACGTGATCCCCAGTCTGCAAGTCGCGTATCAGACGGCATCGCGCCAAAGGCTCGCCATCTTCGTTTGAATTGACCTGCACGACGGCATCCATGCGTTGCCCCGTCACTCGCACCCACCGGCCATCGATACGCACATCCGTCGGGTAGATCGTGGTGGAGTAGAAATCGGCAGGGGCAACCCCAGCCCTCACCACCGTTTCCAAACGTGCGTCCCCGGAGGCAGCCACCGGTCTCGCACCGAGCGGCTGCAATTGGCTGGCAATCAAGTCGAGTTGTTCTGCAGACGGGGCCGTCAACCGGACTTGGGCCGCAGAAAGCTGATCATGTCGTGGAGCAACCGACAGGCTCTCCACCGTCGCCTCGCCGCCAGCTGCCGCAGTCAAATCGAAGACGCGATTAATCAAACCGCTGTCGAGCAAATGCCCGGATAATTTGATATGCGTGGAACGGATGGCGGAAGTCGTTTCTGCTGGTCCCGTCGCCATCACTGGTTGCCGTTTGGTCACGAGAGTCAGACATTTGACGGCCCCACCGGCCAGGATGAACTCGTTAACCGGACAGATAATCACATCATAGCCCCAATCACGCAGACGCCGGCTCAACGCATCACTTGCATGATTCATGATGATGGTATCGCCGAGCACTAGCGCGTTACAGGCGAAGCGGACTGCATCTGCCTGCCCGACGGAGAAACGGCGGTCTGCCGCAATCCGACGTTCAATCTCACGCCGAGATCGCCCGTCGAACGCTTCGGGGAAATAAAGGATTCGCCCCTCCTTCAACGGCATGAAACAGGTATCAAGGTGATAGAACCGTTGATCGATCAGACGCAATGAGACAACATCGACATTCAACGCTTCGCAAAGTGCACGGTGCGATTCAAGCGAGCTTCGCACACCATAGCCGGCCCACAAGACGCCGCTTTGTTCACCGCGATCTTGAAATAAAACGTCTCCTTCTCCTTCAAACGGAGCGTCGACCGGCAGATCGACAATCTCGTATTGGGCGTTGCGAAACCACTCGATAAAACGCGGAACCTCCGGGGCTCGTTCGCCTACTCGGAAAGTACTCGGTACGAACTGGTCTCCGTACACTAGCCCGGCGTTGGCGGTGAAGCACATATCGGGAAGATTTTCGATCCCTTCCAGAACCTGGACATCTGCCAGGGCTTGAATCGTGTCGTGCAACTGCTGCCATTGCCGCAGTGCGACTTCGCGACGCGTTCGTCCGATATGCCCTTCCATCCAAGGGTTAATGACATACTGAACACCGAAATACGACGGTCGGCACATCAAAACCTGTTCGCGGTCAGTCATCAGGACATTCCTCTCTCGAATTCACCACGCATATGGAACGTTGTTTCAAGTAGTCGCAAGCCTCGCTCCGCCACTTTTTCCCAACGAATCACCGCCGACCAATAACGAGAGAAGCGCGATTGCCACGGTCACCTTACGGGGCAACTCCGAACCAGACGGGACTAGACCAAGCGATCTCGTCATCCTGTTGAGTCACGCGTACGTAGTAATAGCACCGTCCAGGAAGTGGCTGTCGATCCACGAAGGTGACGGTGGCTTCCTTACCTTGTGGTGATTGGGCATCGATGTATGAGTTGCTTCGGCAGAGTTCGATCTTGGCGATCGGCACGGGGCAACGCACCGTCACCTTGACGTTTACGGACTTACCGGCCGTTTGGGACAGCTTCTCACCCATCAAATGACCGTTGACACGCACATCCAAGAACATCTTTGCTCCCGTGGTGCCGTAACAACGGCGCGCGCGCAGCGCGTCGAGAATGGACGCGCGCGTCAACTGTTCGGAGAACACGCATGCCTTGCCGTATCCGCCACCATGATCCGGGCTCGCAATGACCCCAATTACGATATCGCGCGCCCACGCATCCTGCAGAAAGGAACTGGGGCCGGGAACCGTGTTTTTCGCTTGGCGAGGTGCTCCGAAATACTCGTAGGAGCCACGTGTTTGGAAGATCTCGGCGACCGGTTGAGCGACTTCGTCGTGAAAGTGCCAGTCGGTAGGTACGTTCCCAGTGTCGGCCAGTTGGTGCGGAATATGAATGAAATTAGCGTTCATTCGGCGCAGATCTTCCCATACCTCGGTGGGCTTCTGCCGGTTTCGAGCGTTCCACCATGTTGGAAAATAGAGATCGGCCAGAATCAAATTACGATGGCCGTAGAATCCATGGGGATGCGCGTGGTTGGTCTCTTCGAATGTTGACGTCCATTCCTGCCCCAGAAAAGTCAGAAATCGTTGAGGATCGTCGTTGACCCGGGCCAGCTTGGCACTGTAGTTCCACAAGTATGGGTTGAGATTGTACCCGTGGTCGGTGATGCAGACGAAGTCATGTCGAGCCAGGTCACGCAAGTGCTGATAGCTCTCATCCAAGGATTGATCGCCGACCCGATTGCAGACGGAAACATCGGAATGTTCATGCAGGTCACCGTAGTAGAGTTGATAGGTCTTTTCGTCGTATTGAATTGAGAGTGTGGGTGTATCCTCGCCCCTTTCGATTCGGAGCGTGGCCGGCGGGAACGGCTCCTCGGATTCCGTGAGTGGCTGGAACTGCATCTCGGTGCCGCCCGCAACTTTGCTCAAATCGATCTCCGCCACGCGAATATCGCTTGTCGACTCTGCCATTCGGTCAAGGTCGGACCACGATTGCGGCATGTCGTCAGCTTGAAATGCGATGATTGCCTTACCGTCCCGGACCACAAGCGACGGGGTCCTGTCCATCCCCTTGGCATTCGACAACGGGATGGGAGCGAGCCATTGGTCGTTTGCCCACCCGGTCAAATAGACATCCCATCCGGCACGAGGAAGTCGGGGGCGCAACATGGCCATCCACAAGCGGCCGTGCTGATCGAACAGAGCCGACGCTGCTTCACAACGACCGTCGAGGACCGACGTTGCGGTCACGCGTGGAGTTACCAACGCATCGGAGACGACTTTGGCAACCACCAATCGACGCCGATTAGTGCGCGTGACGTAATAGCGTTCCGTTTGCGCGTTCTCATAGGCCAGCCACAATTGATTTTCCTGGGAGAAGAGCGAAGCGTGACGATCAATTGTTGGCGCTTGAGTCAGTCGAACCTGGCGGCCCCACAAGCCATCTTCGCGAGTACGGCGCAATTGGATGTCATAGTTATTTTTTTCAAAGGCGTGCCACGCGACGCACACTTGTCCGTCGTCCAACACCTCGATCGATGGGCCATAGCTGGACACGTTTTCGCGACTCAGTGCAATCGGAGTCGACGCTTTCGAATCGCGAACCGATGTGACGAAGATCTGACGGTACCCGTTGCGATTTGATTCCCAGGCGACCCAAAGCGTTTGCTTGTGCCAAGAGGCCGCGGGCTTCACATCGACGCCGGCCGAATCAGTGACGACAATCGGCTGGCTCGGACCGCTGGGGCCACAAAGCACCATGTGGATGTTCCAGTCGCGGTTCGTTTCGGTGGCGTACGTTACCGCTACCCCGTCGCCTGCAGGGGTGGCGTTGATTCCCAGGATGTAGGTGCCGGCGCCGCCTGCTACTTGCCAGGAATCGGTGCGTACAAGAACGCCTGACTCGTGACAGAGTCGTTCGATTCGCAACGAATCGGCACCGTTCACGAAATGGTTGAAGGCGACATAGAGCGAACCGTCTGCCGCCGCCGCCATCGCTGGCTCGTCATTAAACCCCTTCTTCTTCGTGAGATCGAGTGTTGTCGGCATTTCGGTCTCGTGCAGCGCGATGTCGTCGAGCCAGATGCGGCCAACTGGCCCACCGTGCGATGAAGGGGCAATGATCTCCAACGCCAGCGTACCTGATTCTGTTATCGAAATAGGAGTACGGTAGAGTCGCCAGCGACCAGTGACTTTCGGCCAGACGGCAATCATGGTGCGGTTCTTGCTGTGGGGCAGATTCGCCCATACTGTCAGCTTGGTCCGGTGTGTACCCTTTGCCCAGATCTGCAATACGTATCGGTTTCCAGCATGCACGCGAATGTTACGGCGCAATCGAAGTGCCTGATTGGGACGCGTCACTTCGCCTGTCAGACAGGCTTTCCCGCGATGGGCAGCTTGAGGGTCGTTGACCAATTCGTGCTGGGCGTCGGGATTCCAATCCTGAGTGCCTGCCTCGAAACCACCGTTCGTGAGGATATCGACAGGCTGTCCGCGCTGTGCCCAAACCGCATTCGTTCCATAATTCAGCGTCACGGCGAAAACGACCAGAAGTAGCAAACACCTGACCGCGCCAACGCCATCACTCTGGATAGAACGTCGCCACCAACGGAACGCTCGCGACGGTCGTTCACGAAACAGACGCGCGCGGCGCGAGCATGCTACACCATGGGACCCCAAAGAAAACTGTGTCATGGCTGTGTCAATCCCATGCTGTTGAGTGTGAACGACTGGGACGTCGCGGGCCAACGTCATTGGCCGAGTATACTAACCATCTGAGCCAAGTGCCATACAAGTCACCGCACTCCGTTAGTTGTCGGAGAAGTTCTGGACGTTCTTGAATAGCCACGGACGGTCGTCGGCTACCGCTTGGCGACCACGGAAGCCTTGCAATGCCAGGCCATCGACGTCATCACAGAACAGAGCCGGGCGGTATTCCGGCTGGTCATAAGTCAGTTCGACATGATCGAGTCGCAGATTGCGCACGTGGCGGCAGTAGAGCCCGTAGGCCGGCAATGGCCCAAACATGCGACACTCGGGGTAATGGTCTGCGTTCTCCGGTACCGTGCGACCAACTAATTCTTTCTTCCCGCCACCTACGGTCGCAATACGGATATTATGCAACGTAACGTTCTCGATCGCGTGGTCGGCTAGTCCGGCAATGAAACAACCTGTCGCGTTGGCACCGCGAGCCATTACGTTGCTGATCAGGACATCCTTGAGTGTTCCCACTCCAGGACGTTTCATGCCTTCTTTCATCTGGAAGGTGCCCTTGGCTCCCCCCGGCCCGGTCGACAAGTAGGGGCGGGCGCGATTGCCGAGCCGCACGGAGATGGGACTGCGCGTATTGAGCATCGTGATGTTGTTGATCAGCACGCGTTGGAGCGAACCGCCATCGACCATTTGCAATGCGATACCGGCCAGTCGCGTGTCGTGAATCACACAATTGCTCACGGTGATGTCCTCGAACCCTCCTGTTGTCTCCGTGCCACATTTGAACCCGTTGCAGCGGGATTGAATCGTACAGTTAGTGACGGTAACACGCTGGCACAGTTTTGGAGCGGTGCTCTTGAGCACGATGGCATCGTCACCGCTGTTGATGTCGCAATTGGCAATACGCACCCGATCGCAGCAGTCGATGTCGATACCGTCATTATTGTGGTTCACCACACTGTGCACAGTGATGCCGTTGATGTGGAGATTCTCACACACTAGATAGTGCTGAACCCACATCGGAGAATCACGCAGCGTAATATCGCGAATCGTCACGTTTTCGCATTCGATCATTCTGATCAAGTATGGCCTGCTCTTGTACGGTTTGTCCTTGAAGCTGGCTGCGCCCCCTTGCCCGTCGATTGTTCCTTGTCCGACGATGGCGACGTTGCATACCTTCTCTGCGTAAATCAGGCACTTGTCCACATAGTTCACATCCGTGTACGAACGGAAAGCAGGTGTCTTTGACGGATAGTCTTTCAACTCGGTGCTGCCCAGCAATACTGCGCCCGCATCGAGGCGCAGCGTGATATGATCTCGCAAGAAGAGTGTACCGGTCAGGTATCGGCCAGCGGGAATCACGAGCGTCCCGCCACCGCGCGCGGCACACGCGTCGATTGCCTTCTGTAGTGCCTGCGTGTTGAGCGTCTCGCCATCCCCCACGGCACCGTAATCGCGGGCGTCGAAGACTAAGCCGTTCGGCGCCGCAACGACTGAAACGCACCATGACATCGTAATCATCCATCCGATTGTGATCATCTGTTTCCACGGCTGCAGGTGTTTCATGTCGAATTTCCTTGTAGGTGTTGATACGAGCCCCATCGTAGCGTGGCTCCCGCCTGGTTTCAATTGTCGTATCCGTTTGCGGCGACGAGGGCGAGATGGGCACATTTAGGAAGAGTCCCTCTATGAACGCGGATAGACGCCGATGAAAAGACGCCGGGCAGAGGCCTTCTGCTTTAGTCGCTCGACGGAGGAACGTTCGACCTCGCGCGGTGTGGCGAGCCACGTCGCAAACCGACCGGGAAAGCTGGCGAGGCCCGATTCATCACGTTCGCATGGGAAACAAAGTCTTGCACACGGGGAACACAGGACCGTTATTGTCTTGTACAATCGTAAGTTGGTTCTCAAGTTTCGAATCGGCACACCTGCCGTAAACTGTCGCGACTGCCGTTATCTTCACTTTCTCTTGCCGTGAAACTGCCATGCCCTCAACACGCCCCTTAACATGCGCCGTTGTGACGGTTTGTCTTCTTGGTCTACTTGTTGCGGCGGGGACGGCTTCGGGCGCTGAGAAACTACGAGACAAGAGCACGCAGCCCAACATCGTCTTCATCCTTGCCGACGATCTAGGCTGGACGGATTTGGGGTGCTATGGCAACCAGTTTATTGAAACTCCCGTTATCGATGCATTAGCTGCCGCGGGCGCTCGATTTACGTCAGCTTACACCGCACCGGTCTGCACTCCATCGCGAGGCATGATCCTCTCGGGACAATCTTCCGCTCGAACCGGACTATATAAGGTGCCGTTTCGAGGCAATGAGAGGCCGTGGGCCAAAGTCGTACCGCCCAAACCGTGGGGAGATCGGCCGGTCAACGCGAAACCGATTGCCGCACTTCTCTCGTCGGCAGGCTACTCATCTAGACTGGTAGGAAAGGTGCACGTGCCGCCGGCCTTCACGGAAGGATTCGATGGCAAGGCAAGCCTCGAGGAAGCAACGGTAGCTCTTGGAACAACGTTC
The DNA here is from genome assembly GCA_024277285.1 of Planctomycetota bacterium. The sequence continues at coordinate 6,206 of JAJRVM010000334.1, read as the reverse complement.
ATGGGCAAGTTGCAAGTTTTTGCCAAAGACAATCCTGAGAAAAACGTGGGCCCAATCACGCTGCAGGCGATCGAGTTCATTGCGTCCAACCGGGACCGACCCTTCTTCTGCTATGTGGGACATCATGCCCCGCATATTCCGCTTGAGGCGCGTGCGCTGTTGAAGAAGAAATATGAAACGAAATGGAAGAATCATGGCGGACGCATTCACCCACACTATGCAGCGATGTGTGAGGCCTTGGATCAGTCTGTTGGATTTGTCTTGGAGGCGCTTGACCGACTGGGACTCAGCGATAACACGATCGTTGTCTTCTTCTCCGACAACGGCGGCGTGAAACGGTGTTTCGATGACGGCAAAGGGGCTCAGATCACTGATCTCAGTCCGCTGCGTGGAGAAAAGGGCAGCCTTTACGAAGGGGGAATACGCGTCCCTTTGATCGTACGTTGGCCTGGCAGTATTCGTTCCGGACTGGTCATTGACACGCCGGTGATTTCAACCGACTTCCTGCCCACGTTGATCGAGGCGGCTGGCGCCAGTTTGCCGCCGGAGCAAGTTGTGGATGGCGTCAGTTTGGTGCCCTTGCTGAAGGAAAGTGGCCACCTGAAGCGGAGGCGATTATTCCTGTACTTCCCAGACTACCACCATGACTTCCCGGCTATGGTCATGCGCGATGGCAACCTCAAATTGATCAAATCGTCTGAGGACAACCGCCTCAGAATCTACGATTTGACCGGTGACATCGAAGAGCGACGCGATTTGGCAATGGCGATGCCACTGCTGGTGACGACGGACCTGCGAAAAACACTGGACGAGTGGTGCACTCGTCTTGGCGCTCATCGCGCCACGCCCAACCCTGACTTCGATCCAAGGAGGCAGCACATGTTGGCTCCGGAAGCCGCAGCGATTCGACAACGTTATCTGCCGGTGCCGTGGCCGCCCGTGGGCAACGATGCCATCGCGGTGGTCCATCCCCGCGAATACGAACACGCGTTGAAGAATCCACTGAAAGGGTTTCGGTCGCGTCAGCGAGTCGGCGCTCATGAATACGCGACGCTCTGTCGTGTCTACCTCAAATGGAGTGATCTTGAAAGGAACGAGGCAGACGGCATTGAACGCATCATGGCCATTTGCAACCGCGAGTGGCGCGATGTCGAAAAGCACAACATCAAAGTCATTCCTCGTGTTTACCTGCACTGGAGTGGTAATCGCAAGTATTGGCCGGACGACATGGACAAAGACGACTACAGCAGCAAACAGTTTCGCGAGCGAGTCCGGCGTCTTATCTCACGCCTGGGCCAATGTTGGGACAACGACCCGCGGGTCGCCTGGGTCCAAATGGGCCTGATCGGTAAATGGGGCGAACATCACTCGCCAGCCATCACACCCGAAATGCAGAAACTGCTGGGTGATGCATTCACTGCGGCATTCAAACACAAGATGGTAACGATACGTCACCCGTGGGATTTCAAGGAATATCGATTCGGCATCTATTGGGATTCATGGGCCCATATCCAGCAGATGGATTCGCACGGTCGTGGAATCGAGGCGTTGGGGATACGCTGGCAAACACGTCCCATCGGTGGAGAGTGTGCATACAATTGGGGCCAGCACAGTGTCCAACCCGGCGATGATCCCGACGACACGCTCCGTGATCCCAAGCACCGTGGCTTTCTGATCGACACAATTCGCCAACTGCACGGGAATAACCTTGGTTGGGTTTCTGAGTACGATGCAACGGATCGTCACGTCCATGCGGGCGCCGAAGCGGTTCAAAAAACGTTTGGATACCGGTTTGTGATCGAAGAGGTGCGTTACCCCACAACCGTCGAGCCACAACGGGCGTTCCACGTTTCTTTTAGCGTTCGCAATACAGGCTCTTCTCCAATCTATGACAACTGGCCCGTGGAAATCAGCCTGCTCGATCCAAGCGACCGCCGCGTAGTTTGGAAAAGCCGATTCGAGAACCTGAATATTCGAACGTGGTTGCCGGGCGATGATTGGGATGCGACGCGGCAAGCCTATCGAGATGCCCCAAGACTATACGACACACGCGGACGTCTTACGCTCCCACCCAATATCAAACGCGGGAAGTATGTGCTGGCCCTGGCGATTCTCGACCCTGCCGGTATGCTTCCTTCCGCGCGGTTCGCCATCGAGAATTATTTTCGCGGCGGCCGCCACCCAATCGGCTATATTGGCGTCGGAATACCGCTCGAAGACTACCAACTCGACTCGAAGCAATTTGATGACCCGGCAGATGATCACTCCCTACACTACGTGCTGGAATAGCAATCTACTACTAACCGTTACGTTATCCGATCGCCGAGAACACACGGCGTGTGACGCGTCGGCACGGTGGTACCAGTCGGCACCGTGGTACCACACGTAGCAGGCAACAAGCAAGAGTGGTTTCGGCTCGCTCGGACCGGATGTGGATGTGCCGCACACCGAGGTGCACTTGTCGCGTCATCGCTTTGGAGCAGGACGATACTCACCAGGATGCTAATCGTGATGAGCGGGACGGTATGGTTCGGTTCATGGTTGGTGGCTTATACGAGTTGCCGTTTTCTGGCCAAGCGGTGTGACTTCGCGCAGTTCGCCTACCACAACGTCTACCGACCGGCGATGCGTTGGAAGCCAGTGTTGTGTTGCCTGGAGTGCCATCGCAAATCACTGATCAATGCGAATGATTGTCACGTAGGCGCGTTGCGAAAAGATTGGGTCCGTATCGCACGAAAAAGCTACCGCATTATTGCCATTGTGCAACAACGGTATTTGACCTTGCGGCTTGACGTGCCGGAGTGCCCTTCCTTCGCGATCATACAGTCGCGCGTCGCCGCTGCCGTCATATTCCAGGTACTGCTCACACTCGAGGCGGCATGGAAAACGGATCGTTTGGCCATTGACGGAAATCGCCGGGTCCTTTACCGAGCGCCAGTGTTCACGCAATGCCTTGAGCGGACCAATGAGACAACGCACAGTCGTCTCCGACGGAATGGAATTGTAACGCAAGAACACGTTGGTAAGACGATCGTATTGAAAGTGACGCACGGCGTGTTTCTTGCTGTAACCGGCATCGAAATCGAATACGCAGTCGGATTCGGGTCGAGTTAGTTCACAGTACTTCCAACCTTTGAAGCGAATGTCCACGTAGTGGTCACGGTACCCGCCATTGGCGCACCGAAGTTGGATGTTTAAGACCTCTCCCTTGCCGTCGCCGTGGACCCACACTCCGAGCGATCGCGCCCAGCGACGTTCCGTCGTGGCCATTTGCTCCGGCAAGCCTTCAATCAGTGCAGGAGTCGCAATACGCTCACCCAAGCGAACAAGATCGGCGCGATGCTCAGCCCAACCAGCGGTGCTTTTGCACTTACTCTCTGCGGAGAACTCGATGCACGATTCTCCGCCAGGTGTTCTCTCATTGGAAACAGCCAGATCGGTGCTGCATTCTGTATGGACTCGCATTTTGACGTACCGAGACAGATCGCGTTGGTCGAGTAAGATCGGATTATTGGGGTCGGCATACGAAGACAACATCGGTAGAGCATGAAGCCTTATGCGCAAAGGCTGTTCGCCAAGTCCGTTGGCAACCTGCCACGATCGGCTCTCAGCATCCAACACCAAGTGAGCCGGCCCGTACTGGACGGGGATCAGGTCCTCGCGACCATCCGAGCCGCTGATCAATTTGAATTCGGCGCCCTGTTCGCGAAGTTCCCGCTTGACCGATTCGGAAAGCCGGGGTTGCAGGCGTAACTGTTCATAGGTGCCTATCAGGCGTTTGATATCCGACCAGCGGCCGCAGTCATGGATCTTCTTGAGGGTCGTTTCCAGGCTCCAGCACGTGTCAAATCCGATGGCTTTCTGGCAGATGTACTCAATCTCGTCAGGGGTCGTGGCACGGCGATGAGGCGCCCACGTATGCAGCCCCCACCATCCCAAGTCAACCGGGACAAAGTTCTGTTGCACACCGCGCGCGCTGCGCAGCTTGTCGTGATCCAAGAAACGTTTGACTCCGATCTCCACAAAATCATTGCACGTCTGAAACGACTGTAGATGCCAGTACAGGGGACCAAAACAGCTGCCTCCCACACGCACTTCGCGCCGCCACATCTGAGCACTCTGTAACGGGATCTGGGACACGTAACGCCAGCCCCACTTCTTGCCGAATGCAAGATTGGCACTTGCGCCATCAAAATAGATCATGTCCAGGTCGCACGAATTGATCACTTCGGCATACCGACGCGCGACCTGTCGTGCGAGATCGGTATCGCAATCGACTAGATAATGGCCATAACGCTGAGTCATGTGGTGAATTACAGCGCCTTTGCGATGCGCTGCACGCTCCGTCCCATTGGCACCTCGGATGCACTTGTCCAATCCGTATGGTGGCCGAGTGGACAGACCGCGATAGCTGATGATCTCCTCGTCGATCTGCACATCGAATCCCTGCGGTTCATCCCCATAAGCGACGTCGTCAGGAAAGCCGGCCGGCGCTTCGGTTGTGGGGACAAAGCGACTTCGTTCGTCAAGGTTGGCGGCGAGCGTAGCGGCACCGTCTTTGGCCAGTCGCGGATCCGGTTTCGGCGTGACCAGCGCGTCGCGGTGGTCCACGAAGCCGGTCAGGCAATGGATCCCTACCTTCAGGCCGGCGGCGTGGGCTTTGGCGACCACATGTTTTAGGCTCTCTATCCCCTTGGGATAGGCCGTTGTGTTGATCGGGTACGAACCGAGCGATGTGGCCCAAGTGTGGGCATAGACCAAGATGTAACCGAAGTTCAACTCTTGCGCGATTTGGACGACTTCGTCCGCGTTGGCTTCGGTCATGTCGATGAACAGATAGCTCTTGCGCGAATCAGGAGCGGTGCGCGCCCAGACGCCGTCAAGTGTCATGCGAGGTACTTGCGGTTCGGCAAGTTCGATCGCTTGGATCACTTTCAGCACCTCGTCCTTCGGAGCGGCAAACAACGCCACGCGCGCACCGATCAAGCCAAATCGGCGGTAGCACTCGCCGCGCAACGAAACCGGACGCCCTGCGACTTCCAAGCGTGAATTGGTTCGAGAATTCAAAGCCTGACAGCCAATGGTAAACCGATCAGAACTGACAGTACCCGAATGAACTCCGATGCGACGGCCTTTGATCGAGACGCAAACGTTCGGAAAAACCAGCTCGTCAACCGCAAGTGCGTCCGACAATTCCATCAATTGAAACGCCAGCCAGTCGGTGTTGATCTCGACGCGGATAACCGCCTTGACATCGGTATCGGCGAATGCCACGCGTAAGGAATCTCCTTCCTGTTTGACCGAGATGGCCGCGTGTTCCTTTTCGTCCTGGACCAGAATGGCCATCGGTACCGAGTTGCTGCCGACGTAATCCGTGCCGTCTCGCAAGTCGATCAGCGCGGCGCTTTGGCCATTTTCCGCGATCTCGTAGCGAAAACGCTGTGTTTCGAAAACGATCGCACTGCCCGGCGCCGAACGTGGACTGAGGGCTAGGAGAACGGTCATCGCCGCGAGCGAAATGTTGATACACCTCATCCTTCATTCTCCCGAGTGGTGTGAAGTGGCGTACACAACGCCCTCGATCTGTTCGGCAAATCCGCCGAATCCTCGCACGCCGTCGATGCTCCTTGCATGTCCGCTATTTGATCGGAATCGCCTTTGCAATACAACCGTCCGGTCGGTTTTGTCTGGTGAGGCGGGGTGACATTCGATACCAAACGTCGAACGGATCACTCCGCTCCCAGAACTAAGACAACAGACTGAATCCCGCTCCAAAACATCCCTCAGAAACGAGACACACTGAATCTCATCCCTCAAGAACGAGACACACTGAATCTGGCTGAATCTGATCACGCGAGCTGGACTTGCACGCCCGGTTTGGAAGGAGCAGCGAAGCGAGCGACACGCGTTATGACCGGACAGAGCCAAAAAAGAGCGACGTGAAGAGTGATTGGCGGTCAGCGGGCGCACAAAGCGACCGTTGAGCAAGCATGCTGCCCAAGAAATGACGCTCAGCGCGAAGCCGTTTGAGTGCCGCGCTCAGCTATGTTCGCCGCGTGGTGGGTTCGTCACGTCGATTCATCGGAATCGGAGGCGACGAAGATCTCCCGGCAACGCCGAATTCCGTGGAACCAGCGCTGCGCTACTTGCTGGGCGCGCTCCAAAACGTGCCCGGCCGTGCCCAACGCGCGCGTGCACTGTCGATC
>JAJRVM010000333.1 GCA_024277285.1 Planctomycetota bacterium | reverse complement strand
GGCTTGCCATTGAAACGCGCCAGTACGCCAGCCTTCTTGAGCACTCGGTAAACCGTCGATGCACTTGCCGCGACAATATCGGCATCCAACATCATGTACGTCAGTCGGCGATAGCCTTCCAACGGATTGTCCCAGTGAAACTTCAGGATCGCATCACGTTCCCAATCCGTCAGCCAATGATCGCGAGGGATCCAGCCGTTGTGTTCATTGGCTTTTCCATAGCGTTGTTTCCACTTGTAGAACGTCGCCACAGGCACGCTCATCCAACCCAGGATTCGTTGGACGGGGACATCCGCGCGATCTTGCCAGTAGTTGACGTAATCAACCAAGGAATCGCGAATCTCATGGGGAACCCACACCCCGTTCAGGGTTCCCCATGTGCTTTTTTTAACTGGACGTGTTCCTCCAGGAGTTCGGCAACCACCTCGTTCTTTTTCTGGATCTTCTGTTCCAGCTCGGCGACCTTCCGTTGCATGGCATCTTGCTGCCGTTTCTGGTTCGCCTTGTTGGGTTTCCGGTCAAACGCAACGCTCCCATTTTCGAAGAGCTGCTTTTGCCAGGTGTAGTACTGGGTAGCGTGAATTCCGAACTCGTCGCACAGATCCGAGACCGGGACGTCCTCGAGCAGGTGCCGCCTTACGATCGCTACTTTCTGTTCAGCCGTTAAATACTTTCGTTTCGACATCGAGCATCTCCTTTAAGTTACGTGCTAAACTCTAGCACACTTTCAAGGCTCGACGTTCAACTGAGGCAAAACACTACTCTGAATGCACAAAACCCTTCCAACCTATTCCGTGGTCATCCCTTGCTACAACGCGGAGCCATTCTTGCGAGAAACACTTGAATCAGTGCTGGCACAGACACTTTCGCCATTAGAAGTTATTGTTGTCGATGACGGTTCGACCGACGACTCAGCCGCTATTGCGAAATCATACGGCCAGCCCATTCGCGTCATTCGCCAAGAGAACCAAGGGGAGTCAGTGGCCCGCAACCGGGGCATGGACGTGGCACGGGGCGATTGGATTGCGTTCCTAGATGCTGATGATGTTTGGAAGCCGGAAAAGTTGGAATCGCAAATTTCCGCTGTTAAGCCCGGAGCTATCTGCATATTGACCGGTATCTACACTTTTGGTGGCATACGGAAGGTGCTGCTGGAGCAAGACCATGAGGTAGCGATTCAGATTTCGTCACGGATGGATTTGCTAAGAATGACGGGATTCTGCAAACAGCCGCCCCAATTCGTAGGTCCATGTTCCACGATGATGGTAAGGCGCACGGTGCCAGTTCGTTTTCCGCAATGGACGCAGTGGGGCGAAGACCTCATCTATCAGTTTGACATTCTGGATCAGGGTGAAATGTGGTACGTACCACAACCCTTGGCCGGGCTTCGCCAGCATTCCAAGAAACAAACAAGCAATGTTCTGGCCCCATTGTTTCACTGCCGCTCCGTTGCAGAGTGGCTTGAGCGCCGAAAAGGTTCCATTCCAAGAAAGGAGCGTGCATCTATCCAGCGTGTTTGGGAGACTCGCTTGGCCAAATATGCAGCAACGGAATTATCCCAGCGTCGCTTTTCTAATTGTTTGCGTTTTGCGATGGGACTCGGATTCAATCCGAGGTATTGGCGATTGTTGTTCCCGAGATTGCTCGTTGCATCGCTGCTGCCGATTTGGGACGCGTACCATGCGTTTCGGATATGGATGGGACGTTGGCGGCGAATCATCGGTCGTCGCGTTTTGGAAGCATTTCGACGACCGTGAATCGTCGCATCACCACAAACTCTCCGTCGTTGCAGGACGGAGCGGGTCCGAACGCAGCAAGACCGCCGGATTGTGTCGGGTGCGGGGCTGGCACATCTGATCTCGGCCAATGTCGCTCGCCGATGGAGAGCAAGGGGCAAGTGTTTACCAACGAGCATCGATTTGCTTCTCTCGTGAAGGACAGCCGGCTCTATCGTTGCAATACTTGCAAGCTAGTCTTCAGATACCCTACGCTCGACAATGATCAGCTTGCACGACTCTATCAGGCATTGCCGAGCGACCGTTGGGCCTATGTGCCGGAATCCGTTGAGTCATGGTCAATGGTCCGATCGTGGTTGTTGCGCAATTGCCGAAAAGACAAGTCACTCTTGGTACTAGATGTGGGAGCTTATCGAGGGACTTTCCTGAAGTCACTTCCCAATTCCTGGACAAAGCTGGCTATCGAACCCGCCGCTGCCGCCGCAGTCGAGTTGGAGTCGGCCGGGATTAAACGTGTATCCAAGTACGTCGAAACACCTCCCGATCACTACGACGGCAAGGTCGATATTGTGACTATGTTCGATGTATTTGAACATCTTTCCAGTCCTGCCAATGCCCTGAAAGCTATTCACAAGATGCTACGGCCCAACGGTATTCTCTTGCTTTCCACGGGCAACAGCGCCCACTGGACGTGGCGACTGCTGTGCGGCCAGCATTGGTACTTGCATACGCTCCAACATCTCTGCTTTGGCTGCCCGAATTACTTTCGAAAAGTGGCCGAAAACCTTGGATTCAAAGTGCGTTTTATTCGTCCCCATGCACATCGATCGGGAAATGCGTGCCAGCGCATTCGGCAAGCGATCGCGACCATTCATTACGCAGCCCGACATGGCAATCGTGTCTTGTACTACATCGCTGCTGTGTGGCAACGACTCCCTGGATTTCGGTGGTTGATACACCAGTCACGCCCTCCGTATGCGACAGCGTTGAAAGACCACATTCTGGTATGTCTGGAACGAGTGTGACAAATATCAGCGTTGCGTTTTGCTAATGGATTCACTCGGATTTGGTGGTGATCTGCGACACTGTCCCGGCGAGATATACTGAGGTGAACTTGAACCTACTCCTTAGTAATGTAAATTTGACCGAAACGGTCAATTCGCCGGATGAGGGGACGCACCTGTATTCTGCCTCTACCCTGTTCCTTGCCGGCGTTTATCCGGGCGCAGGGAATGTGGGGGAGATCCTGTTGCGGGAGATGACGGAATTTCTGTCGGCGGGCCAGTTGGTCGGCACGGCGATTGTGCCGGCAAATGATTTTTTGCGGGAAGTCCAGGAGTGCGAGGCTCCGTTCCCCCTGCAAAGGCTGGCAAGACGGTTCGAGTACGCCTACCGCCCCCTGCCCGGACGCGCCGGTGCCGTCGTGGCCTGGGCCGCTCGATTGGCAACCTACGAACGGTACCTGAAAGGGCTCATCCGCCAATCGGTGGACTGGGGACGGCGGCACAAGACGCAAAGGCTGTGGGCCGTCCTGGATACGCCCACGGTGATCGAAATCGCGGCGCGGGTCGCGGACAAACTGCAAGTCCCGCTGTACACGCTGGTCTGGGATGCGCCGGAGTACTTGGCCCAGTTGCGAGGGCTGGACACGGCCAGCGGGCGCCGATTGATGCGCCGCTTTCGCCATGCCCTGCAGCGTTCGACGCGTACGGCCGTCGTGTCCGCGGCGATGAAGACAACGTACGAAGCAACCTATGGAACTCCGTGCGTCATCGTTCGGCACGGGCTGGACGCGGCCCTGCGGCGACCCGCGGCCGATGGCTACACCCACGACCGGGAATTTTCGATCGGCGTGGCGGGCGGATTGTATTGCGAATCGGCCTGGCGAGCGCTGCTGGGCGCATTGGATCATGCGGATTGGAATATCGCGGACAAGGCGATTCGCCTGGTGGTGCTGGGCGGCGAAATCCGCGCTCGTACCCGAGGACCGATGCATCTGGAATACCATGGCTGGCGGAGCGTACCGGAGACGATCGAGATCCTGGCCGGGTGCGATCTTACCTACCTGCCGCAGCCCTTCGAAAACCGCCTGCGGGATCTGGCTCGATTGTCGTTTCCTACCAAGTTGAGTACCTACGCCGCGGCCGGCCGACCGGTGCTGGTCCATTGTCCGGAATATGCCTCGCTGGCACCCTTTACTCAACAGCACCGACTGGGCGTCACTTGTACCAGCCTTGCGCCCGATCGAATCATCAAAGCCATTGCCGCTCTTGCCAACGACAGGAACGCCTACTGCCAGGCGGCCCGCGTTGTCGGGGACTTGGCCGCCACCGAATTCAGCCAGAAGCATTACCGCCGGCAAGTCGAAGAGTTTTTAGCGTAGCGCACGCTGCCAGCGCGCTAGATCCGGAACCGAGAAGGGTGAAAGCGTGGAATATCGAAGTGAATGAGCCCCCGCCCCTCACCCCTCGCTTCTCGCCCCTCGTCACTCACCCTTAGGCCCTCTTTCATGAAAATCGCTTTAATCACCGGTTCCGCCGGTTTGATCGGCGCGGAAGCGGCTCGTTTCCTTGCTGCTCGCGGCTTCCATGTCGTGGGGATCGACAACGACATGCGGCGCGAGTTTTTTGGTCCGGACGCGTCGACCGAATGGAGTCGGCGGCAACTGGAAGCAAGCCTGCCGAACTACACGCATCACGCCGTCGATATCCGCGATCGGCAGCCAGTCGAGGCTCTGTTTGCCGAGTACTCGAAGGACATCGAGATTGTGATCCACACGGCCGCCCAGCCTTCGCACGACTGGGCTGCGCGAGACCCCCATACCGACTTTTCCGTCAATGCAACGGGCACGCTGGTGCTGCTCGAAGCAGCACGCCAGAGCTGTCCTGAGGCGACGTTCATTTACACGTCCACGAACAAGGTCTACGGCGACAATCCGAACCGGTTACCGTTGGTCGAATGGGAGACTCGGTGGGAAGTGGACCAGGGCCATCCCTATTACGAGCATGGGATCGACGAACAGATTTCGGTGGACCACACCACGCATTCGCTGTTCGGCGCGTCGAAATTGGCAGCGGACGTGCTGGTACAAGAATACGGGCGCTATTTCGGCATGAAGACCGCGTGTTTTCGCGGCGGCTGCTTGACCGGCCCTGGGCATTCCGGCGCGCCGTTGCACGGGTTCCTGTCCTATCTGGTCAAGTGCGCGGTAACCGACCAGCCGTATACGGTGCTGGGGTACAAGGGCAAGCAGGTACGGGACAACATCCACGCGTACGATTTGGTGAACATGTTCTGGCATTTTCACCAGGCTCCGCGGTCGGGCGAGGTATACAACGCCGGCGGCGGCCGGCACAGCAATTGTTCGATGCAGGAAGCGATTGCGATCTGCGAGGAATTGGCCGGTCGGCCGATGAAGATCGAGTACCAGGATCAAAATCGCACCGGCGATCACATCTGGTACATCAGCGACGTGCGCAAGTTCCAAGGTCACTACCCGGACTGGACGTACCGATATCGCTTGCGGGACACGATCGAAGCGATTTTCGCCGGCATGACATCGCGGCTGGGGTGACATGAATCGTGGCGCACGCTGCCAGCGTGTAGATGACAATAACGCACGCTGGCAGCGTACGCCACGAGCCCCTGTTGGATGG
>JAJRVM010000332.1 GCA_024277285.1 Planctomycetota bacterium | reverse complement strand
TGCACTAATTGAATCGGCTTTTTTCGATAGACACGGTGAATAACTGATTAACGGCACCCCTCGATGGTCGTTGAGGGGTGCCAATAATTCGTACGTATTGCAAAAACCCTGCGAAAAGCGGCATTATCGAAGCGCATAAAAATGCAAAACTAGAACTCAGCGGCGCAGTAAGTTTAGCGGCAGAACGTTTAGCGTCAACACCGTTGAATTAAGCAACGGCGGCAGCGCCGAGTATCCACATGCTGTGCTTCCCCATTATGGAGACACAAGATGTGGTTGCATGTTTGATCCAGGCTCGTTTCGTTAAACGGTATTGCGTTTAGCGTAACCGGGTGGCGACGGTTGACGTTGATTTCAAATCCGGCGTGAATCGCCACTCCGGTTCACGCTTTTGTTATCCGTCAGTTCGGACGGACTTCTCGTGGTTTTCCAACCATGTCGTCAAAGTCCGATGGTGGCTCGGCCACAAGCCAATCTTTGGGAATCTTCAGTTCGGCGAGCGCAGCAGGTAAAGGGTTTTGCTGTTGCCGTGTCATGTAAAAGTTGAGTGGAAATTTGACGAAAGTGTCATTCGTCGCTTCAGGCGGCACTGCTTGCATTCGGACCTTACACCGGTCAGGTTGTTTCGTTCTCCAAAGTCGGAGCATTGGAAAACCGCGTACGATGATCCCGTTGTTTGCTGGAAACCAAGGAACTTCGCCGAAACTGTACCCTTGATCCAATAGTGCGAAAACGGCCTTCTGATGTGGTTGGATGATCAGATAGATGAATGTCTGTTGGTAGTGTGATGACCATATTCCAGCAAATGCGTCTGACGCGGTCTTTGTTTCGTCATCCGCTTCACAGCAGGACTCAAGCGAGGGGTAAGCCATCGCACTCGCAATCGCAATCACCGCTGTTCGTCGAGATAGGTTCATGGTTCTTCTCAGTCGGATAACGACCAGGATCAGTGGGCGGCGGCCGAAAACGTCACGACCGGTAAGCTGCCCGACCCGCGCTCCCGTGCATCCGTTAGTTCGCGGGCTTTTGAGGCGGCGAACGGTTCGCCAGCACAATTTCGTATTCGGGTCTGCGTTTCATAGAAGCTCCGAAATCTCGATTTCTTCATAGCCTGCCCGCCAGAATCGAACAACCGCGACAACGGCATCAGGGAAATGCTTCATTAACGCAAGCAATGATGCTTCCTGATTCGGCTGAAAGGATTCGTTACCGCGTTTGGCCTCGATAAACGCGAATCGTTCGAGTTGCGGATGATAGCCAATGACGTTAGGGTTGCTGAATTTGGCGCCCTGAAATTCCGCGATAAGGGCATCATGTCGTCTAGATCCGAGCAACGGTCGTAATTCTTCCGTGTTTTCCCGCCACACGCCCTGTTTGTAGTTCTTGTACGTTACCAGTTGGTATAGTTCGTGCCACACGTTGTATTCAAGCCGATACAAATGCCGGGTTACCAAAGCTTCGAGGAACCAGCCTCCACTTGATCGTCGGCTATAGAGAAACCGCTGTTGGTCCGTCAGGAATTTGGCGAGCGTGGCCGGGTCGTTTGCTTTCCATAGCTTCTCTTCGGTCTCGTCGTATTTGCAGTCATACGTAGGGATGGTTGTCACTGTATTGCGCCGTCGGCTCTGGATGCCGAAAGTGCGTTAAACAGCGATTCGGTGGCGCGTTCATCAAGGTCGAGGGTAGCGGAGCATCGCATGACTTCGTTCAAGTCAACGCCTAGATGAGGCCGCGGTGTCGCGGTCGCTGTGCCATCCGACGACGCCCCGACGGTTGCGTTTTCACCGGTGTATTCGTAGACGTCGAAAGTCGCGTTATCGTGCTTCACAATCGAAAGGCGCAACGACCGATCCTTGAGCACCGTAATATCGCGTCCTTTCTCGTGAACTAGCATCTTGTTCGGCATGAATCACCAATCGTCGAAAGTCCGGTCGTGCCCGCGAACGACCAGGATCAGTGGGCCGTGAGAAGACTTGCAAGCAGACCCGCACGGCTTTTACGGCTCCACTGCATCCGTTTGTTCTGGCATCATTGCGTTTTGGTCTCGTACTCGTACTCAGCATCGCGGTACTCGTACTCGTACTCGCCGTCTGCATTGTACTCCGTGGAATCCTCTCGGGCCACGTCGCAACGTGCGATCAATCGCGTTAGCATCGAAACGATCCGTTTGAGTACTTGGACGAAGCGGCTCCGCCGCGGAAGCAGCGAGCCATTCGTACCGATTCCGTGGTGTGGGCCTACTAAATGCTAGGCGTCTCTGGCTGTGATACTCTGGATGGTTTGGCCGACGCGGCCAATTATCCATTCTCTTTTGATGAAGGGTGTCACGATGTCAGAACTCAGAAACCGCATGGCACAAGATCTACAACTGGCAGGCCTGAGTGGCGGAACTCAGCAACGGTATTTGCAGGTAGTTCGGCAATTGGCTGGCTACTACATGATCTCGCCAGATCAGCTCACCGAGCGCCAAGTCCAACAATATATTCTGTATATGCGGGATGAATTGGGCATTGCAAGAGGCACCTTCGAGCCGATGTTGGCCGCGCTCAAGTTCTTCTATATCAATACGCTGGGTTTTGAGTGGCCGTTGTTCACTAAAAAAAAGTCCGCATCCCACGCCAAAAACGGCTGCCCGACGTCCGTACGGATGATGATTGCCGCCGTCTGATCGCGACGCTTAAGATGCCCGTCTATCGCGCCTGCTTCACACTGATGTACGCCTACGGACTACGCATCGGCGAGGCGATCACCCTGCCCGTCACGGCAGTCGACTCGAAACATCTACTCCTGCGTCTCATCGGCAAGGGAAACAAAGAGCGGGCTCTCCCGTTGACCGAATCGATCCTGGAGATGCTCCGAGAGGTTTGGAAAACCCATCAAAGCAAGTTGTGGCTGTTCCCCAGTCAGCGCATCACCACGCATCTGCCGTATAAGACCGCATACGCCGCTTTTACGAAAGCACGAAGCGAGTGCGGCTTCGACGGTAAGTTTCGGCCGCACTCGCTGCGCCACAGTTTTGCCACGCATATGCTCCAACAAGGCGTGGACATACGCATCATTCAGATGCTGCTAGGACATTCTAG
>JAJRVM010000331.1 GCA_024277285.1 Planctomycetota bacterium | reverse complement strand
TCGGCCCGGCAGGGCCGGTACAGCCCTAGCCGGTGCCGTAAGGCACCGGTGTGATTTGAACTAGAATCGGCCAAGCCCCGGAGGGGCGATACAGGGGCCTGGATCGGTGCTGCGTGTGTTGGCCCTCCGGGCCAGAGTTGCTCGGCGAAAATGCACTAGCCAAGAGGTCAGCCGATCTCCAGCCGGACGCTGCCGGTGGCTAGAGCTGTGCCAAGGGTGTCGCGGTCGGCCGGCTCCAAGGCATCAAAAACCAGCTCGAGCAAGTTGCGAGGTTCCAAGCGATTGCCGATGTCGTACCGCCGGGTATCACCAGACGGCTGCGAGTTTTCGAGCTGGTTGCCGTTGAGAACCACCGCGCACAGTGCTGACCCCCCCTCGATCGCCAGCACCACACGCGTGTTGGATTCTAATCCCGTGGGACGGTTGAACCAGCGACTGATGCGAACCCCTGGGGCGGCGTCTTCGCCCCACTGCCAGGGATTGCGGAGCCGAATGATGTGAGGCTGTGGCGTCACCGGGCTTATTCGGGTACGAAGTTGGAGGTGACGGTCACCTGACGCACCTGACGGGAATTCGGGTCGATGATCCGGATTCGCACCTGGATGCTACGCAGCGGTACGGGGTAGGGCGGTGACGTCTCTCGTTCGCCAACATCATCCACACCGTTGACGTTGTCGTCGTCCGCGCCGTTGGTTCCTTGGTCGATCCCACCGATGCCATCCTGGTCCACGCCATCATGTTCGTAGAACAAGGTCCACGTGTCGTATACGGCGGGGTGCGCAAATGGTGCGGGAATACCCCAGATCGGTTGGGAGGGTGATGGAAATTGCCGCATACCGGACCGAGCTTGCGGCAGGCCGGCGAACACCGAAGCAATGCTAGCCGGCGTTGGCGAGGGCGCCGGAAACGCGCCCGGAACGTAGCGCGAGTAGAACAAATCGACGTAACCTCCTTGGCCAACCTGTGTTCCTGAAGGCGGATTGAGCCGGTAGCCAGGATCGCCCGGCAATACCGCTTCGGGGGTCGGAGGTGTGCTTGGTTGTGGCGGCGCGGCGACCGACTGTTGAACGGTTACGCCGGGATCAAATACTTTGACATCGAAGGCCAGCAGTTGCGACAGGATAACATCGCTGCCGTACGATTCGCCCAACGTGGTGGCCCACGCCTGGCCGGTGAAAACGGATTCGATCGGTCGAGCCAAGTCGTCCGAACCAAACATGCCGGCTTCGCTCACGTCATCGTTCACTCCCCAGCCGCCGTCCACGCCGGGGGTCATCACGGTACCTTGCGGTGCCAGCAACACTCGGGTAAGCTGGTAGGGAAAAGGTTGCTGGATCAACGGCCCGCCGTTTACGGGGAACGCACCTGCAACGAAGTGTGCCGTGCGGTATTGGCGAAGCGAGAGCGTTTGCAGCGAGTTGGCGACCTTGGTGAAACCGCCCGCGCCGTTGGGCTGATAGCGAACGGAAACGTCGAATCCGTGAAAGAATCGGCCCGGGAGGAGCGCTTGAACATCGGGGTCCGACAAATCCAGATCGGGCAGTACCAGGAAAACACGACGGTGCAGTGTCACCTCGCTCGGGCTGGGTTGCCCATTGCCATCCCAATCGTCCCACCGAGTGAACCAGGCGATTTCCGCGACCTTCGAGGAGACGACCGTGCGAACGGGATTGGCGGGGTCGTAGTTCAAAACACCGTTGACGATGGCCCCTAACACTTGGCCCAGAAACGGTTCGTCATCGGACCTGGCGGTGAACATCAGCACGTCGTCGAAGTCACCCACGCTGGTTTCCGAGAAGAACGGTCGGTCGCGCGGGATTGGCGGGGCACCAGCGGCGAGCGGTCCCAAGCCCAGGTCCCAGAAGGGGCCTTCATATAACTCGAAGTAGCCTTCGCCCGTGGTCGCGTCGTTCCACGGCCGGACCGGAACGGTCAGATTGTCCAGATCGAGGCGCAATTGGTCTGAGGTGGCGCGGAGTTGGCCGGCCATCTCGGTTACCGCTCGGCTGGCCAACACATTATCGCCGACCAGGCGGAACACCTGGGTCACGGCCAGGATGATAATCAGGGACAGAGCCATGGCGACGAGCATTTCGACCAGAGTCATACCGCGCCGCGGCGCGCACCGATACGCCCTTCGCTGCATTGAAGAATACCTCTGACTCATGGGAGCCTCTCCTTGCCCGTGCCTCGTGAAGGTGTCTTATGGACGCGCAAGGCATAGCGCGACTGCGCCGGCAGATGGGATTGTTGCCGACACACGCTCAGCGCGGGCTCCAGGTTGGAGCCCACATGAGCGCTTGCAAGTGAATATGGGCAACACTTCTATTCGACATTCCCACGGCCAAAATGTCAAGGCGAATGCCCATTAGTGGGGGGGATTTGTGAGCTCGCGGACAATCGCGTCCAGATCGTATTTGGGTTGGTGGTCAATTGTCCCGCGCAAACGACTCAGGTCGGGTACGCGACGGCGCACGTCTTCAAAGTCCTGATCGTAGGCCGCCGTGTAACTCTGGAATTCGATTTCCGACCCCGAGCCGGCCAAGTGGATCACTTTTTGGGCCAATTCCAGGATTGAAATCGGCTGATCGCTACCGATGTTGAATACTCGTCCCAGGGCGGCCGGCTCGGACATCAGCGCCAGCACCGCGTTTACGACATCCGAAACGTGGGCGAAACAACGCACTTGATGTCCGTCGTCATGCACCAGGACCGGTTCACTGGCCAGAGCTGCCTGCACAAACCGGGGCAAAACCATGCCGTAGGCACCCGATTGTCGCGGCCCCACAACATTAAAGAAACGGCCAACCACCACCGGCACCTGCGACTGCCGCCAGCAGGCCAGCGCCAGGAACTCGTCGATCGCTTTCGAGACGCCGTACGACCAGCGGGCGCGTGTGGTCGAGCCGAACACCAAGTCGTCATCCTCGTCCCACGTTTCCTTCGGATTCTTGCCGTATACCTCGCTGGTGCTGGCCAGGAAAACCTTTACCATCTTGCCTCGCTTTGCACAATTGCGAAGCTTGTCCAACAGCAGTTGCGTGGGATAGATATTGCGCTCGATCGTTTCGATCGGTTGCCGGGCAATCAGAGCCACACCGACTGCGGCGGCCAAGTGATAGACTTCGTCCACGTCATCTACAACACGGTCGATCAATTCTTGATCGCCAATGGACGCGCGAATGAAGGAGAAATTGGGGTGTTCATGAACACGGGCGAGATTCTCGAAACGCCCGGTAGACTCATCGTCCACAACTAACACGTGGTCGCCGCGTTGCAGCAGCGCTTCGGTCAGGTGGGAGCCAATGAACCCGGCACCACCGGTCACAAGAATTCGTGCCACAGATCGTCACCCTTCGCGAACCCCGCATTGTACGGCCGGCCACCTGGCTCGGACAAGATCGTTTGTTCACAAGCGTAATGTCAAACAGGGTTTGGAGCAACCGCGGCGAATTCGGCTCGGTAGGGCCTGTATCGCCTCTCCGGGCCAAAGTGATCTCTGCATGGTTGAGCGGCGGCTTCGGCCCGGAGGGCCGGTACAGCCGCTGCCGGTGCCGTGAGGCACCGGTGTGGTTCAAACCAGATTCAGCAAGCTCCTTCGAGGGCAGCGTTGTGCCACGCCGCAATCATGGCACACTGGCAGGCAAACCTGTTAAGCTTATAGCATGTTGGGGGGGCTGAGTTTCAAACAGGTTCTCAGGTCGTGTCATCGCCCCGAAACGGGGCCACCATATATCGGTGTGAACTGGAATCAAATCGGTGCGCAGAGGAAGACGTAATGCGTGGAATGAACCATCGAGCGTGTGCGGTTGATCGCATTGGGCGAGTCGGTCTGCTGATTGTCATTTTAGGGTTATGCCCCGTTATGGCGGTGGGGCAGGAAAAGAAAAAGACGCCGGCGGCTGCGCCGGCGAAATCGTCCCCCGAGGCGCTTACGGCTTACTCGGACGCGGCCAACTACCAGAGCAAGATGGCGTTCGAGCTGGCGGCCGAGGAGTGGGCTCGGTTTTTGCAGCGGTTTGGAGACGATCCGTTGGTTCCCAGGGCGTTGCATTATCGCGGTGTCTGTTTGGTGCAGGTGAAGCAATTTGTTGAAGCGATCAACGCGTTTCAAGCCGTGGTGTCGAAGTATCCCAAGTTTGAAATGTTGGAAGAGACGTATTTGAACTTGGGCTGGAGTCAGTATTCACTGGGGCAGGCGGGGGACAAGAATCGGTACGTTCAGGCGATCGAGACGTTCGGCAAGCTTGAGGCGGCCTACCCGAAAGGGAAGGAAGTGGACCAGGCGTTGTTTTTCAAGGCCGAATCTTATTACGCATTGGGCAAGAAGAAAGAGTCGGCCATAACCTATGGCAAGTTGGTCACGGTGTACCCAAAGTCCAAGCTGCGCCCCGACTCGCTGTACGCATTGGGAGTTACGCTCGAGGAGATGGCGCAATGGAAGCAGGCGAAAAAAGCCTACGAGATGTTCCAGGCTGGCTATCCGAAGCACGAGTTGGCGACCGAGGTCCGCATGCGACTGGCCGAATCGATCTTACAATCGGGTGATGCGAAAGCGGCGGAAGCGATGTTTGCGGAAGTGGCGGCCGTCATCGGCTTTCCCGCGGTGGATCATGCCTTGATGCGGCAAGCCTACAGTGCGGCGCGCCAGGGCAAGGATCTGGCAGCGGCCAAGTTGTACGCGTCGCTGGTCGAGCGGTTTCCAAAATCAGCCAACGTGGCCGAGGCATCGCTGTCGGCTGGGCGAAGCTACCTGCGTGCGAATCAGGTCGAGGAAGCGACCCCGTGGTTTGATCGTGTCTTGGCCGCTGGCGGTGCGGCGGCCGTCGAAGCTGCCCACTGGCGATGCCGCGTCTATTTGCGGAACAAGCAGATCGACGAAGCGTTGAAAATGGCCAACACGACACTGGCCGGGGCGGGCGATGCCCCCTTCGTGCCGAACCTGCGACTTGACAAGGCCGATGCGCTCTACGAAACGACGACCGGTAAGGAGCAGGCTCTGAAGGAGTATCTGGCACTGGCCGAAGCGTTTCCCAAGCATGAGGTTGGGCCTACTGCCATTTACAACGCGGCCTTCGCGGCGCTCGAGCTGAAACACTTCGATCAGGCGACGGAATTGGCCGGTCGATTCCTGGCCGCTCATCCCGGTCACGCCCTGACGCCCGATGTGCGTTACATTGTTGCCGAGTGCAAAGTTCAGACCGATGCGTACGAACAGGCCGAGGCTATCTACCGCCAGATCCTGGTCTCGGCCCCCGAACATCCGGAGCTCGCGCTGTGGCGTGTCCGTTTGGGATTGGTGCTGTACTTGCAGAAGAAGTACCAGGATTCGATCGATTTGCTGGCCCCGTTGGCACCCAAGCTGCAGAAACCGGCGCTCAAAGCCGAGGCACTCTACTTGGTCGGCGTCAGCCAATTTGAATTGAAACAGTACGAACCGGCTGCAGGCTCATTGCAAGCGTCATTGTCAGCGGATGGTCAGTGGCGTCAAGCCGATGAAACACGGCTCTATCTGGCGCGCGTTCAAAAACAGATGAACCAGTTGCCTGCGGCGGTTGCTTCACTGAGCGGCTTGATCAAGGATTTTCCCGCCAGCGTCGTGCTGGATCAAGCATACTATTATCTGGGCGAGTACCATTATGCTGCGAATCGCTTCCCGGAGGCCGTCGCCGCTTACGACCAAGTGTTGGCTAAGTACGGCAAATCGCCACTCGTGCCCTACTCGCTTTACGGCAAGGGGTGGTCGCAAATGAAGGCGGGCGAGTTTGCGCAGGCGATTGCCGCGTTCACGACCCTGATCGACAAGTACCCCACGCACACCTTGAAGCATGACGCACTATTCGCACGGGGTATGGGCTATCGCCAAACGCAGAAGTATCTCGAGGCGATCGCCGACATGAATAACGTCTTGTTGGACAACGATGATGCGGCTCAACACGCCGATGCGCTGTACGAACGAGGGCTCGCCGAAGCGCTCGCGAAACAGTTCCAAAAGGCAGCGGTGACGTATGCGGCACTGTTGCAGCAGCACCCGGACTACGCGAATGCCGACAAGGTGCTTTACGAGTTGGCCTGGGCGCAGAAATCACAGGCGGATGGCGCGGCGGCGGCCAAGGCGTTTGCGGACTTGGCAGCCAAGTATCCCCGCAGCCCGTTGGCCGCCGAGGCTCTGTTCCATGTTGGTGAAAATGCGTATGCCAGCAAAGACTATGCTGGCGCCACGAAAGCGTACCAACTGGCGGCCAAAACGACGAACAAAACGTTACACGAAAAAACCGTTTACAAATTAGGATGGAGCGATTACCAGCGGAAACAATACCGCGAGGCGCTTACTTCGTTTGAACAGCTGCTCAAGACGCATGCCGACGGTGCGCTGGTCTCTGACGCGTGGTTCATGAAGGCCGAATGCCTGTACCAGCTCAAGGATTACAAGCAAGCGTTACCGGCCTACCGCGAGGCGCTGACGCATGATGCGTCGTCGCCCCAAATCGCTGTGCTGCGGCAACTGCATGCCGGCCAGGCCGCTGCGCAGCTCGAACAATGGAAAGAGAGTATCGCTTTGTTGGACCCGTTGATTGCGGATCACGCTGACAGTTTCTACTTGCCGGAAGCTTATTTCGAGCGTGCTCAGGGCAAGCTGAAGTTGGGGCGTTTCGAGGACGCGATCAAGGATTTTCGACAGGCTGCGGAAAAATCGCGTGGCGTTGTCGGGACGCGTGCGCAGTTTATGGTGGGCGAGGTCGAGTTCCAACAGAAGCAATATGACGATGCCATTAAGGACTTTCAACGGGCGATGTTCCGGACCGTGCCGCCCGACGCGCCGGCTGAATTGCACAATTGGCAGGCCAAAGCGGGGTATGAAGCGGGGCGATGTTCGGAAGTGCAAATCGCCGCTGCCACGCCAGCGGCGGCGCGCGCTAAACGTATTGCCGATGCCAAGAAGTTCTACCAGTATGTCATTACGACGCATGCCGATCACGAGCTGGCGGCGGAAGCGAAGAAGCGACTGGCCGCATTGGCCAAGCTGGTGCCGTGATGCACGGTGGCAAGGTGTGTCGAGCGGAGCGTTCCGCGTGGGTATCACGATCGTTGTCGATCTGGATATGGTAACGCGTGCCCATATACATTGGGAGAATTGTTCATGCTGGATCCGATGACCGAACGTCGCCGCTGGCTGGCTTATGCCGTGGCTGGCTGGTTGATGCTCACGCTCCTGGCGACTTCGCCCGTCGCGCCTTTGGCGGCCGTTTGGGCGCAGGAAACAGATGCGGCTGCGGATGCGTCGCAAGGACCCGATGCGGGACCGAGCGGCGCGGCGGCGAACGAGGTTGAGCAGTCGCCCGAGGATCTGCCGCTGGTGCGCACCAACGAAGAGCAGGGGATCAATTTCTTTTCGCTGCTGGTCAAGGGTGGTTGGTTCATGATTCCGATCGCCCTGTTGAGCGTCTTAGTGGTGACGGTCGCGATCGAACGCGCCATTGGTTTACGCCGCGGCCGCGTATTGCCTGATGAGCTGGTCAAAAAACTTGGCGAACTGGCCGGTTCGCAAGGTTCATTCGATCCACGCGAAGCGTATCGACTGTGTCAACGTTATCCATCGGCGGCGGCCAATGTGGTGCGCGCGATGTTGCTGAAAGTAGGACGCCCGCACAGTGAAGTCGAGCATACGGTGGCGGAAGCAAGTGAACGGGAGGCCGAGCGGCTATACGCCAACGTGCGTTGGTTGAACTTGGCCGCCGGCGTGGCCCCCTTGCTTGGACTGTTGGGAACGGTGTGGGGCATGATCGACGCGTTTCATCGTACCACCATGCTCGGGCCGGGGCAGAACAAGGCGGAAGAGTTGGCGACCGGCATCTATATCGCCCTGGTGACGACGTTCGGTGGTCTCATGATCGCCATTCCGGCCGCGATCTTTGCACATCTGTTTGAAGGCCGGATCCAAAATCTGTTCCACCAGATTGACGAAATGCTGTTCAATCTGCTGCCGCAGGTCGAACGGTTTGAAGGACGCATGCGCTTCGGCCAAGCGGGAGGAGACGGCCAGCAGCAAGCGAGCCCACCAGAACCGCCCCAGGTCCCATCCTCTTCCCAACGCGACTAACCGCGAACGGCAAGGTCATTAGTTATGGCTGTGAAAATCAAAAAAGGAAAGGCGCTGGCGTCACTGAGTATGACGCCATTGATCGATGTTGTCTTTCTGTTGCTCATATTCTTTCTCGTTACGACACGTTTCGCCCAGGAAGACCACGAGCTGGCAGTCGTGTTGCCCGCCGCGAGCGAAGCACAACCGCTGATCGCGGAACCGAAAGAGCTGTTTGTGAATATCAATCGGCAGGGCGACTATGTGGTCGATGGACGCGTGATGGCGCGCGACGAAGTGGAAGAAGTGTTGCGGCAAGCGGTTGCCAACAACCCGGTCAATCAGTCGGTCGTGATCCGCGCCGACAAGCGAGTCGAATTCGACTATGTGGTTACCATTATGAACCTTTGTAACCTCACCGGAGTGCGCGACTACTCGGTGACGACGCAGCAGGAGTGAGAGTTGGGGGAGTGGGGGAGTGGGGGAGTGGGGGAGTGGCCTGGGTCGGCAAGATAAGCCCCGAAAGGGGCGCGCTATGATAGCCTAGGGTGGAGCACGGTCGCCGCGCATGCGGCCGACCTCGCGGAACCCTAGGAAAGGCACCCCGCACACCACCGGAGGCCTGAAAGGCCGCGCTTTGGGCGAGGGAGAGAGAGGGAGTGTGGTGGCGAGTTTTTTGGGGCGTAGGGTTCTTGGCACACGGTGAATCTGCACGATCAGCATATGGTTAAAACTCGCCGCATAATTCGAAAGACACGACCGGCGCGCAGCCCGCGACTGGATGACCAGGTATGGCCTTTGGTCATCGCTTTCTGCGTCTTGGGCGGTTTCTTGGCAGGGACCGCGCTGGCATACCTGCGGTTGGACGATCCGCGCTGGTACGCCAATGCTTGGACCTATTTGATTGCCATTCCGCTGGTCATCTCAGCGTTGCTAATTGCTTTGGCGGTGACCGGGAACCGATTGCTGCGGCGCAGCATGCAGCTGGCGCTGGTGCTCGGCGTGCTCTTCCATCTCCTGTTGTTCATTGCGGCGGTAGAGACGGCCGTTTTTCACCGGGTTTGGACCGAGGTGTTGACATCGACCGAGCACTTGCGGAAGAAGGAAGTGGTGAAAGTCCCCGAGTATACGCCGTGGCAGCATGACGCGCGCCGACGAGCGCAACGCGAATTCAATCAGCCGGTCGAGACGGAGGTTCCTGACCCGGTGGTCGAGCCGACGCCACGCGAGTCGTTGGAGCAGGAGCCGGTCGATGTTCCGGTCACACCGCATGCGGCACCCCAGTCACGCGTCGCACCAAGCCCGGACGTGATCCGACGTAAACAGATCAATCAATCGTTGCCGCGTCAGCGTGAGCAGAGTTCCAAGCTGAGTCGGCGTGAAGCCGAGTTGTCTCCCAACCCATCCCAGGCTGTGCCGGTTCAGAATCGGGTACGGCAACCGCAACGCCGACCTGACGTGCCACAGCCAGGCAGGTCAGGGACGCCGAAGAAGGCCCAGCCCGTTGCTTCCGAGCGTCAATCTCGGTCGGCTCCAACACCCTCGCCACAACGTGATCGTACGGCGCAATCGTCGCGCAAGATGACTCGCACCGATGCGCCTCAGCAGCATTCGTCCGCCGCCGCGCTGCCACGCAGCGAGTCGCGGGCGGGCGTGGTCCCGCGTGCCGATGTCCAAGTGGCCGACAAGCCTGCGGTTGCGCGTCGGAGCCAGACCGCAGCGGTCCAGCCGAACAACACGGCGGCTCGGAAACAACAGACACAATCGGTTGCGCGACGCCAGCAGGTTGCCTTGCCGGTCCCGACGGCGGCCAGCGATTCGGCCTTGCGGCGCCGAAGTCCTCAGCAGCCGGCCCCGCGCCAGCCGGCTCTAGCCCAGACGCCACGGGCGAGCGACAGTCAGCGACCCCGCGTGACGACGCGTCCCGATTTGACGTCGCCGACGTTGCTGCCCGCCACGACCGACGTCGTGCGGCAGGCGATGCCCGCGGCCAGTGCGCCGGACGCCCGCCCGCTGGCTAATACGCGTACTGAACAGCCGGCGACGGTTAACGGTCGCACAACACAAGAGGTTCCGCGTAGCGCAACGGTCGCGTCGCAGACGCTGCCGGTCAGTCCGCGCCGCGCCGTCACTCAGACTCGCCGCTCGCAAGACGCGACCGTACCGGCTGTCTTGCCCGGGCGGCGCACGGCGCGCGCCACGGCGGTCGGAGCAACGCCGCAGCGGGTCAGTCCCCGCGCGTCACAGGCCACCGCTCAAAGACCGGCAGAGCCGGCGCCGAGTGCAGTGGCAGCAACGCGCTCGCCCGTTGCCTCGCCCGCGTCGGGGAACGTCACGACCGAACGACGCTTTCCATCGGTCGACGTCCAGGGTGCGGCGACGCGACCGCAGACGGCTCCACGCCAGCTGACACGCCGCTCGGCCACCGCCGAGCCTTCGTTGCAGGGGCAGGCCAATGCGACTGAGCCAGTACGGCGCACCACGCAAATCGCGCGCAGCGTGTCGTCGCCCGTGATGGCCGAGAACCCTCAGCAACGCCAAACACCGTCCAGCACCACGGCTGCGCAGGCGGTTGCGGCTTCCTTGGTCCTGAGCAAGGCACAAACGGGTACCGCCGGGCGCGGTGCCACAGCCAACTTGGGACGCTCGGAACCGACCGGCGACAGTCCGGCCAACGTGGCATCGGGATCGGCTCAACGCGCTACCGCAACACAGAACATGGCTCCCGGTCCCGCCCTATCACCGCAGGCGCCCGCCTTGGTGCGCGACGGTCGCGCGGGAAAAATGCGTCCCAGTGCGGTGCTGCGTTCGACCCCCTCGGTACCTGCAACACGCGCCGGCAGCCGCACTCCTGAGGCGGTGAATGCGAATTCGAGTGCCGCGCTGACGCAAGCGGCCGCCGATGCTCGGCGCGGCCAGATCACCGCGTCGAAAGGGACGTTGGAGGTTGATCTAGGGCCGACGACGATTGTGGCTCAAGCCAGTGCCGGGCGCGCTTCGGGCGGTGGACAACCCCAACGTCGGCCCGGTGCGCAGACACGCACGGTCGCTCGGTCCGCGCGCGGCCAAGCCGTTGCCGCTTCTCTGTTGGCCGAAGTGGTCCGACCTGCCGTGGCGGCACCGGCCGCGGAGGGTGGCGGTCAGCCGAGTTCGGCGGATCTGGAGCAGAATCCGAACGCGGCGGTTAACGCACGCCAGGTACCGAGTGCCTCGGTGATGGGCGGAGCGGCCGCCGTGGCGGGGGGCGCGATTACCGCGCCCAATCGTTCGTTGGCTATGTCCAGTCGTCGTGCCGTTGCCGTCTCGGATGGTCCGCAGTTGGCCGAACCGTCCCTACAGACACCGTTTACCTCGCGCAAGGCGTCACGCAATCGTCAACTGGACGGCGCGGCGAGTGTGGCGGATTTGAGCGCCGGCAATGCCGACCAGCGGAATGATCCGCAAGTGCCGGCATCAATGCTAGCCGCCAACGCCACGGCCATCCAACTGGGCAAACAGACGGCCGGCAGCAAGGGCGACAAGACGACGGAGCTCGATGGTGTGGCGGCCCCGGCGGCCAAAGTACCACGGCCGGCAGAGGGGACGTTGGCGGCTCGGGCTGAAGCGGTTGATGCCTCGGGTGGCGTACCGCTTGCGGGTGGCGGAACACGTGCGCCGCGGCGCGCGGCACGCGGCCCACAGTTGTCGGTCGACACCCATGCGGAAAAACTGGAAGTGGCCGGAGCGGCGTCATCAAGTGGCCGAAAAGAGAGCGAACCGCAGAGTACGCAAGGAACGCTTATTACGCGTTTGGCAGGTGGCATCGACGTGCCGCGCACGAGCGAACCGGTCGGGGCTGCCAGGCGGGCCGAGGTTGCCGTCGACGCACCGGAACAGGGAATGGTTGGCACCGGGGCGGCACGCCGCGCCAGGTCGGCGACGACGGTCGACGGTGTGGCGGCGAATGACCTTGCGGCGGTAAGCCCTTTGGCCAAGCGGACGTTGCCCACTCTGTCGACGGCGCCCGTGGAGATTGCAGCCGCTGTCGGGATGCCCTTGGGGGCTCCAACAACGGACAATGAAGACGTTCAGCCGGGGCCGATCGCGGACTGGCCGAGCAAGGGGACAACCAGCCGGCTGGCCGGTATGGCGATGCCGGTCGCCATCGACGCGGTTACCGGGCCCGGTGGATTAGAGCGCGCGGTCACTGTCGAGGTCGGAGTGCGCGACCGCCGGTCGTCCGAGACGAGCGAACAGGTCCATCTCCAAACGGCGCGGTTCGCTCGGCAAAAAGTCGGCGGGATGCCCGATTTGAACACGTCGGTGCCGGTGGCCGCCGAACCGTTTCGACGCCGGGCACGCCGGGGACAGGGAGCTGGCGATCCTGCGGAAGGAGCGGGACCGGAAACCGAAGAGGCGATCGAATTGGGGCTCGTCTACCTAAGTCGAATGCAGGCTGACGATGGGCGTTGGAGACTCGACGTGTCGAGCGCGCAAGATGGG
>JAJRVM010000330.1 GCA_024277285.1 Planctomycetota bacterium | reverse complement strand
CTTCGTCTGGCCGTAGCAGCCCAATTCGGCATATCCCAAGTCATCGGCCATGATATACACAATATTGGGTGGACGTTTGGCCGCCCACGCCGTGGCCGTCAGGACCAGCGTTACAAGAACCATCGCGATCGTTCGTGTTGCGTGCATCATCATCCCTTTCTTCTCGAACTGGCAAGACACTGTTGTCAAGTGCTCCCAGTTGTCCAGATCAAAAAACGCCTTGAATCACGTGTACCTTTCCAACCGGTTTCCCCAAGCCCGTCGCGTCTTATCCAACCAGACCTGCTGCTTCCGTTTGCTCCGCAAAGTTTCCCGCAGGCGGAGTCCGATAGTTGAGCGACAAGTGCAACCTTCATTAGATCCCCCTGTCCCTATTTCCTGTCCATCTTGTTCTGGCAGGGGAATAGAGACAAGGAAATAAAAAGTCCGTGAGATTCGTCGAAGCTGGTCGCGGCCTGACGCGAGCTGTCTTCTACTCACTGCGCGATGGCAAACTGCGAATCTCCTGGACCAGACGCGTTTTCGCTGTCAACCAGGACGTGAGTCGTCCCGAAGTCGGAAACCCGGCCATGATACCAAGTATCATAATCCCGGCCAACAAGAGCGAATAGACCTGACCTTCACTCAAAAAAACAGCCAAGTTCAGAAAAGCCGCGCCTTCAAGGATCGCGGCGGCAACAATCGTCCTGGTCGGGAAAAGGGGCAGCAGTTTCTCTTGATCACCGTCTGATACCGATGTCCCGGACAAGTCGGACGATGACGCTGGGTTTGTTCTTCGGGCAATCTTGGCACATTCCTTGCGAGTCATCAATGTTGGCACAACAAACCGGGCGACAATCAATACGACGGAAACAATGGCCGCGATTGCACTGATCGTCAATTCTGTCCGAAGCGGCTTGAGGCCTCCCGCGACGAAAAACGCGACGAGCATAAAAGCCACAACGCCAAGAACGAGTGCCGCAACGACGACCTGAGCCATCCGAAGCACCGCGACTCGCTTCTTTTCCATGTCCGGGGATTCGTTCATGGGCATTATGTATCCTTCTTTCTTGACTTTACGGTTGAGTTCGAGCTTTGCACTCTTGAAATGGGTTTCGAGGCCCGATTGCATTCATCCACGTTCCAAGCCCCACACATAGGCGTCCGTTCTCCTTCGCTCAGCATTACTAAGTTCAAAGATCGTTAAGTTCTTGACAAACTTCCAGCGACCAACGAGAGCGGGCGATTGAGGACCCGAGCGGTAGCTCGGAGTTGGCTGGCGGCCTTGCCGCCCTACGAGTAATCACACGTCAAATCGATCGGTCAACCACTGCATTTCTTGCGCAATGCCGTCGGCCAGTTCACGCCCTTGCAAGGACTTGGGCAGAACGCCCCACGCATAGGTCTCTATTTCGTAGTGACGCGTATCGGTCTGCCGCAACCTGTTGATGCACAGATCGATCTGCTTTTGCGTCGTACCGAGCAGTCCGAACCGGTCCAGGAATATTGGCACGTGAAAATGGACTCGCCATTGCGAATCCCCCAGTCCGTCGCCGCCAGCCTGAAGCAACGCTTCAGGCAGGTCGTCGAAGAACTTCCAAGCCTGGCTTCCGGACGGCAATACGGTCGTCTGATGTAAATACCGGTCCTCGGCGAACGCAAGCAGTTGGTCTCTCGCCTCGACCCGCTCGGCTGCTGACAGACGCATCGCGTCGATTCGGATTGCCGACGATACCTGTGCTTTGCCGATTTGAATTCTCTCGGCCTGCAAGCGATCGATCGCCTCCGTCTGATCCTCAAACATCACGGCAGCATGACAGATGTCATGGCAGACGCGAAGATGGCGCAAAATGATCGCTCGTTCAGCACCCGGCAGGAGGAACTGGCCAAAAAACCGCACGACATCCTTGCTACATTCAAGCAGACAGCCGGGCTCCGGCTCCAGGCAAAGGTAAATCAGCCGCCCCGTCCTGGATTCCAACTCGGCCAACTCGACCGCGATTTGGCGCAGATAGCGTGCGGCCCGCTGCAGCTGGCCCGATGATGGAAGAGGCTTGGCCCAGGAAATAGGAAGGGTTGAAATACTTCCTTCAACACCTTCCGGCAACAAACCGTCCAACGCCCTGATCAGATCTTGCGTATAGACCAGACGCTGCTGGTCAAACCAGTTTGGTTGGTAGACATCATATTTGACGCGCTTCTGGTGAAAATCTCCAAACGGAAACCCATTGAGCGTGAACGGAATCAACTCGTGCTTTCCGAGCCACGTGCGCAGGCTCGTCAGCCGCATGGGGTCTCGCAGGGCACGCGCCGCCGACGCGGCCAGCCATAATCCGATACCCATCGGGGCATTGGGGCTGACTCGCCGCTTGACGGCCAGCGCATGTCGCCGCAGATTCTCGACCGTTTGCTCCAGATCGGCACCGGCATGCACGTTCGTACAATAAGCTAGAGCCCGTTGCATCTATGATTCACCTTGCCGGCATTCGGAGAGTGTCTCGCCAGGATCCCTTGCCCGATTTCGTCCGATTCGCCATAACTGACCGTAACAGGTCATCCAATGTGGTTGAACGTAGCATAACAGATCCCTCGCAGGGCGGCAGGGCCGCCAGCCAACTCCAAGCTACCGCTCGCTCTCCCCAATGGCCCGCTCCCGTTGGTCGCTGGAACTTTGTCAACAACTTAACGGTCTTTGAAGTTAGTAACTTAGTGACATCATCAACCTTAAAATCTCCGATGGCCAAGAGCAGTCCGAGTCGAAGACGCTCGTCGGCGCGGCATGGCGGCGCGGCAGCGGACCGTGATGACGTCCCGGCGCGCACGGCATCGCGCGGCCGGCGCCCCAGGATCGTCGGCCTGGCGTTTTTCGCCATCGGCGTGATCGGGCTGGTTCTGTTGCTCGCGTGGTGGATTCCGGCCAATCGCGGCCGGCATGCGCCAATCCATGGCTGCACCGTGGTCCAGCGGTATCCCCACGATCCGGCCGCTTTTTGCCAGGGTCTGGAATTTGAACATGGGTT
>JAJRVM010000329.1 GCA_024277285.1 Planctomycetota bacterium | reverse complement strand
CTGGTTGGCCCGGCACCGTCGCCACAGCAAAGATTATGAAAAAACAACGGCATCCAGCGAAGCACTCACCTACATCGCCATGATCAGCCTCATGTCCCAAAGACTGGCAAACGCTGGAAATTGAATTTCAAAACACGTTCTCAAGGAATTTGGGGAAGTCGATGCCTTTCCGATTTGTCTCGACACGCAGAATGTGAGCGAAATTGTCGAGACGTGTGTCCGCTTGGCTCCGACGTTTGGCGGAATCAACCTGGAAGACATTGCCTCGCCGCGTTGCATCGAAGTGGAAGAAACTTTGATTCCGCTAGTTGACATCCCCGTCTTCCACGACGACCAGCACGGCACGGCCGTTGTGGTATTGGCAGCTCTCAAAAATGCACTTAAGGTTGTCGACAAGACGTTCGACACCATCCGCGTGACGATCAACGGCGCGGGTGCGGCGGGCGCGGCGATAACCAAGTTGCTCGCATCCGTAGGCGTGGAAGACATCGTCGTCTGTGACCGAGAAGGAGCTATCTGGCGCGGTCGGTCAGATCACATGAACCCAGTCAAGCTGTGGCTTGCCGAGAATACGAACCCCAATCGAACGAAGGGACCACTGAGCGAAGCCATCGCTGGTTCAGATGTGTTTGTCGGTGTCTCGGCGCCAAATATCGTGACGCCCAACGATCTACAACGGATGGCAAAGGATCCGATCGTGTTTGCGATGGCGAACCCTGACCCTGAAATTGCGCCTGAAGACGCGTATCCGTATGTGCGTGTGATGGCCACGGGACGCTCGGACTATCCGAATCAGATCAACAACGTCCTTTGTTTCCCGGGCCTTTTTCGCGGCCTCTTGGATATCCGTGCCCAACGTGTTACTAACGAAATGAAGATCGCCGCCGCAAATGCTATCGCCGGCGTTGTTTCAGACGACGAAGTGTCCGACGATTATATCATCCCCAGCGTATTCGACCGACGCGTTGCAAAGGCGGTATCCGAGGCGGTGTCCAATGCCGCGATTGAGGCCGGCGTTGTGCGACAGCGGCCAAACGAATAGCACAACCAGTATTCCGTGACGTTCTATGAGTCGTACTACAGACACTATCGGCAACTCGAATGCGGCTGCAAACAAACACGTTGGAATCAAGACCCTCACGGCCCTCGGTGTCGTTTATGGCGATATTGGGACAAGCCCGTTGTATGCGCTTCGCGAGTGTTTCCACGGGCCGACAGCTCTTGAGCTGACATTCGCCAACGTAATGGGCGTGCGTCCTTTCGCTAATTCTTTGGTCGCTGGTCATCGTGATATCGATCAAGTACTTAGGGATAGTCATGCGAGCCGACAACAAGGGCGAGGGTGGCATTCTTTGGCGGTGCCTGATCACAACCGACCCAACGGACGCGGGGTGCTGATCTTGATGGGGCTGTTCGGCGCTGGTTTGCTGCTGGGAGACGGGATAATTACACCGGCAATTTCCGTGCTTAGCGCCGTGGAAGGGTTGCATGGGGTCACTTCGGCTTTCGATGCATACGTGGTTCCGATTACGATCGGTATCCTCTTTGGTTTGTTTGCCATACAGCATCGAGGCACAGCCGGCATTGGTAGCCTATTTGGACCAGTGATGCTCGTCTGGTTTGCCACCCTTGCGTTGCTTGGCTTCATGGCGATCTTGAACCAGCCCCAGGTGATTGCGGCGATCAGCCCGCATTATGCGGCGATCTTTTTCGCTAACAACCAATGGGCGGGATTCATTATCCTGGGACTAGTGTTCCTAGTAGTGACTGGCGGCGAAGCGCTCTACGCCGACATGGGACACTTCGGTACGCGGCCCATTCGACTGGCTTGGTTCGGCCTGGTACTGCCGGCACTGCTGATCAACTACTTTGGACAGGGCGCGTTGCTGCTCGACAACCCTGCGGACTGCGTGAGCCCGTTCTACCGCCTTGCGCCAGACTGGGCTCAGTATCCGTTGGTTGGTCTCGCAACCGCAGCCACAGTGATCGCTTCTCAGGCTGTCATTTCTGGTGCCTTCTCGTTGTGGCAACAAGCAGTGCTGCTCGGTTATAGCCCGTGGCTAAATATCGTTCACACGTCGAGTGAAGAGCGAGGGCAAATCTACATCCCTGCCCTCAATTGGGCGCTCTTTACGTCAGTCGTCGTGCTCGTGTTCTCGTTCAAATCATCAAGCAATCTGGCGGCCGCCTATGGCACGGCGGTCACAAGTACTATGGTGATCACGACGATTTTTCTCTATGTCGTTGCTCGCGAGCTTTGGGGTTGGTCGCGGCTGGCGGCGGTCCCACTGATGTGTTTCTTTCTAGTCATCGATCTGGCGTTTTTCTCAGCGAACCTGACAAAATTTTTCGCGGGGGGCTGGCTACCGATTCTCATCGGAATTGTGACGGGTGTGTTGATGACCACCTGGCGACGAGGCCGGCAGATTCTCTCACGGCGTATGGCCGCAAAGATGATTCCCACCGAGGATCTGCTGCAGCAGATCGAAGCGGAACCACCGATTCGTGTGTCGGGCAGTGCGATCTATCTCACCGGCCATTCCTCAGGTGTCCCATTCGCTCTGCTGGAAAATCTAAGGAAAAACAAAACACTTCACGAGATCGCAGGGATATTAACCATCGTTACCGAAAACGCACCTTACGTGCGATCTGAACGTCGAGTCGAAGTGGAACCACTAGGCCAAGGTTTGCACCGAATCACGGCTCGTTATGGATTCATGCAGCATCCGAGTATGTCGCGGATTCTCACGCAGTGCGAGAAACAGGGCGTACCCTTTCCTCGAGAGACGACAACATTCTTCCTTGGACGCGAAACCCTGGAAGTCGGCAGTCGTCGCAATATGGCGCGCTGGCGTAAGATTCTATTCGTTTGGATGTCTCGCAACGCACACGATGCCAGCCAGCACTTCGGTATTCCGCCAGACAATGTTGTTGAGATTGGCGTACAACTAGACCCTAAGTTCGACTTTCGCAGCTAGCACCGCAGTGGTATCAAACAAGGGAGTGAAAAAAAGATCGCGTTCTTCCGATATTGGGTGATGAGAAACCAACCCATCACCGAAAGGAACGCGACCATGGATATTGTTAGCTCT
>JAJRVM010000328.1 GCA_024277285.1 Planctomycetota bacterium | reverse complement strand
TCTGCTACCGGTTCTTCTGCTACCGGTTCTTCTGCTACCGGTTCTTCTGCTACCGGTTCTTCTGCTACCGGTTCCTCCGCTGCCGGTTCCTCCGCTGCCGGTTCCTCTGCTGCCGGTTCCTCGCGTGCTGACCCTTCGCCGAGCGACTTGTCGGCCAAGCCTTGCAAGTCTGCCATCGTCAGTCCTTCGGTGACCGAACCGATTTCGGGACCGGTTTCAGCGCCATCGTTTGGCGAGGACGTGTCACCCATCAGTTCAGCGAGCGTGCTTTCTCCTCTGCTGCCAGCCGAATCGCCGCCTTGCGATTCCCCATCGCCTTCACCCGATTGCAGCAGTGGGAAGCTGGTAACGAGCGCCTGATCTTCTTCAGCTGCCATCTTTTGCAGCACTTCGGGACGATATCGGACTTCCGACGCCTGGAACGTGTGGAACCCGGTTCCGGCCGGAATCAGATGGCCGAGGATAACATTTTCTTTCAATCCGACCAGGTTATCGATTTTACCGGCCAGAGCGGCTTCGGTCAGTACTTTCGTGGTTTCCTGGAAGCTGGCTGCCGAGATAAAGCTGGAGCTTTGCACGGCCGCTTTGGTAATACCGAGCAATTGGGTGCTGGCGACGGCCGGCTTGGGCCGGACATGCTTCGCCGGCGCACCGCCAAGACGTTCGATTTGCACATTGGCCTGCTCGATCGCATCGATCGGCACGATCGCATCTTCCTCGAACTCGCTGTCGCCCTTACCGGAAACCTTGCCACAACCACGGAGGTCACGGTTCACCTGTCGGTACTCGAACCGATCCATCACCAGACCTGGCAGCAAGTTAGTATCGCCAGCATTTTCGACTCGGACCTTTCGCAGCATGCGTGCGATAATGATCTCAATGTGTTTATCATTGATTTCCACGCGCTGACTGCGATAGACCTGCTGCACTTCATGTACCAGGTATTGCTGTACTTCTTCCTCACCCGAGACGCGAAGGATGTCGTGGGGGACCAATGGGCCATCGACCAGCGCCTGACCTGCTTTGACAAAATCTTCTGCGTGGACGAGGAACCGTTTTCCGTGTGGAACGAGGTGTTCGCGTTCGATTCCCGTTTCACTGCGAACGACGATCGTCCGTTTGCCACGTTGCTTCTTGCCGGTAATCTCGACGACGCCATCAACTTCGGCGATGACCGCGGGATCTTTCGGCTTACGTGCCTCGAAAATCTCCGTGACGCGCGGCAGGCCACCGGTGATGTCTGAAATCCCCGAGGATTCACGCGGCATTTTGGCCAGGACGGCACCGGCGGGTACTTCCTCGCCCTCGGTCACTTCAATGTAGGCTCGTTCCGGCAGGTAATAGACGTCCAACGGCCTGCCATCGGTATCTTCGAGCACAACTTGCGGATGCAGATCGCCCTTAAGATCCATGACCATGCGTCGCACGTGCCCGCTCTGGTCTGGCTCGGTGCGGAGTGTTTCGCCCTCGACAAGATCCTCATAGCGAACTTTACCCGCCTTCTCGGCCAGGATCGGGATACTGTGCGGGTCCCATTCGCAAAGCACGGAGCCGGCTTTGACGGGATCGCCTTCTTGCACCATCAAGACGGCTCCGGTCGGTACTTCGCACTTCTCGATCTCACGTCCCTTGGCATCGAGGATCGAAATCTCGCCGTTGCGGGTCAGCACGATCTCCTTACCTTCCGCGTTGCGGACCAACCGCATCCGCGTAAAGCTGGCGGTCCCATCTTTCTTGGCGCGAGTCTCACTTTCCTCGACGCTCATGTTCACGGTACCGCCGATATGGAACGTCCGCATCGTCAGCTGCGTCCCCGGCTCACCGATGCTCTGCGCGGCAATAATGCCGACGGCCATGCCTTCTTCGACCAGATTGCCGGTCGACAAATCCATTCCGTAGCAACAACGGCAGACACCGAGTGACGCGTCACACGTCATCGGGCTGCGCACCTGGATCTTTTCGAGGCCGAGCGATTCGATTTTTCGCGCGATTTCGGGCGTGATCATTTCGCTCTCGTGCACGATCAATTCATCGGTGACCGGATTGACGATGTTTTGTCGGCTGACACGGCCCTTGACCGCATCGGCCAACCGCACTTCAACCTTCTCGCCGCGATAAATCACCCCCTTGGTGATTCCCTGCGTCGTACCACAATCGTACATGGTTACCACGACGTTTTGGGCCACATCGGCGAGCTTTCGCGTCAAGTAACCCGAGTCGGCGGTCTTGAGCGCCGTGTCGGCCAAACCTTTACGCGCTCCATGGGTCGAGCTGAAATACTCGAGCACCGACAGGCCTTCCCGAAAATTCGCCTTAATGGGGGTTTCGATGATTTCCCCGGTTGGCTTGGCCATGAGTCCACGCATCCCGGCCAGTTGGCGAATCTGTTCAACGCCACCACGAGCACCGGAGTGAGCCATCAGGAACACGGGGTTCACATAGATCAGCCCTCGATCGTCGGCCTTCATCGCGGACATCATTTCCGTCGTGATCCGTTCACGTGCGTGTGTCCAGGTATCAAGCACCTGGTGGTACCGTTCCGCCTCGGTGATCACGCCGTTGTTGTACAGTTTGCGAAATCGCAGGACCTTCTTTTCGCTTTCCGCAATGATCTTCGTCTTTGCGGCCGGCGTTACCAGATCGTCGGTCGCGAATGACAGGCCGCTACGCGTACTTTCACGGAACCCAAGTTGGTTCATATCATCGAGCAGGTCGATCGTGGCGCTCCGTCCGAGCGTGTGATAGCAATCTGAAATGGCCATTGCCAGGTCACCACCACGCATCGCCATGTTGTAGAAGTCCATCCCCTTGGGGAGCATCAAATTGAAGAGCACGCGACCGTAGCTGGTTTTGACACGCACGCCCGGCTCCGTTCGAGTTTCCTCGCCAGAGCGTGCACGCGTCTTCTTCGGCAACCGAACTTCGATTTCCGCATGCAAGTCGATCGCGCCGAGCGCGAAAGCCAGGTCCGCTTCCTCGAGGGTTGCGAACTGCATTCCTTCACCTTTATGCCCTGGGATTACGAGCGTGATGAAGTAGCATCCCATCACCGTATCCTGAGACGGGCTCATGATGGGACGACCGTTGGAGGGAGCGAAAATATTGTTGGTCGACATCATCAAGGTGTGGGCTTCCACCTGAGCTTCGATCGAAAGTGGCAGGTGAACTGCCATCTGATCACCGTCGAAGTCCGCATTGAACCCCTTGCAGACCAGCGGGTGCAAGTGAATGGCGTTACCCTCGACCAAGATCGGTTCAAATGCCTGGATGCCCATGCGGTGCAAGGTCGGAGCACGATTCAGCAGGACGGGGTGGTTCTGGATCACGGCCTCCAAAATGTCCCACACCTCCTCGTCCTTCCGCTCCAACATCTTCTTGGCACTCTTGATCGTGTCAGCGTGCCCCAGTTCTTTCAGCTTGCGAATGATGAAAGGCTGGTACAACTCGAGCGCAATTTTCTTCGGCAAACCACACTGATGCAACTTCAGCGTCGGGCCGACCACGATAACGCTCCGTGCCGAGTAATCGACTCGCTTGCCCAGCAGGTTTTCACGGAAACGCCCTTGCTTGCCCTTGATCATGTCGGTCAATGATTTCAAGGGGCGGTTGCTGCTACCCAACACCGGGCGTTTGCAGCGATTGTTGTCGAACAACGCGTCGACCGATTGCTATAACATTCGCTTTTCGTTGCGAATAATCACTTCCGGAGCGTTGAGGTCGACCAACTTGCGAAGACGGTTGTTTCGGTTGATGATGCGTCGGTATAAGTCATTCAAGTCGCTGGTCGCGAAGTTGCCGGAATCGAGCAGGACCAGGGGACGCAGGTCGGGTGGAATCACCGGGATCGCGTCCAATACCATCCACTCAGGCTGATTATCGCTGTCCCGAATCGCCTCAACGATCTTCAGCCGATTGGTAAGGTCCTTGGTCTTTTGTTTTGAACGCGTTTCGCTCAATTCCTTGCGCAGGTCGACCGAGAGCGTTACCAGGTCGAGTGACCGTAACAGTTCCCGCACCGCTTCGGCGCCCATGTCGGCCTGAAAGCTACCTTCACCGTAATGCTCACGCGCCGATCGATACTCTTCTTCGGTCAGCAGTTGTTGTTTTTCCAGTTCCGTTTCGCCCGGGTCGACGACGACGTAATCCTGCAAGTAGATCACTTTCTCCAGGCTCGTCGTCTTCATGTTCAGCAGATTGCCCAACCGGCTTGGCATCGCCTTGAAAAACCAGATGTGAACGACCGGAGCGGCCAATTCAATGTGCCCCATTCGCTTGCGCCGCACGCGCGAATGCGTCACTTTGACACCGCAGCGGTCGCAGATCATTCCCTTGTACTTCATGCCACGATACTTGCCGCAGGCACATTCCCAATCCTTTTCAGGACCGAAAATCCGTTCGCAAAAGAGGCCATCCTTCTCCGGCCGGTAGGTGCGGTAGTTAATCGTCTCGGGCTTTTTTACCTCACCAAAAGACCAGCTGCGAATGTCGTGCGGTCGGGCGAGGCTGATCTTGACCGAAGCGTAGTCGTTGATTCGATCATATGAGCTTTCGCTGATGGTCATGTGCCCGTGCTCCTTTTGGAAATCTCAGATCGGTCGTTACTGCAGGTCGAGCGTGCTCGGCAAGCAGACGAATTCCGGATTAACGTATTAGTCGAGGTCTATTTCTTCTGCTCTAATCAGCCACTGGTGATTCTGCCACTGGCGATTCTGTGGGCGGTCGCGGTCGGACGTCACACGTCGATCGCCGTCACGACCCGCTTCTTCGTCGCCGTTCCGGGCGAGTTCGCCCAATCAGCGTTTTCCCAATCAGCAACTCGGTGCCGTTACGGCTCAAACGCGCCGTTTTTCGAGC
This sequence comes from Planctomycetota bacterium, assembly GCA_024277285.1. Next base: position 10,872 of record JAJRVM010000328.1, on the reverse strand, counting down.
TGCATATTCAGCGCCAATCCACGAATCTCGTTGGTCAACACATCGAAGCTGGCGGGGGTGCCTGCCTCGAGTGTGTTTTCGCCTTTGACCATCGATTCGTAGATCTTGGTACGTCCTTCCACGTCGTCGCTCTTCACGGTCAACAGCTCTTGTAGGATGTAAGCTGCCCCGTAAGCCTCCAATGCCCAGACTTCCATCTCTCCGAAACGCTGGCCGCCGAAACGCGCCTTGCCGCCGAGCGGCTGCTGAGTGATCAGTGAATACGGGCCGGTGCTGCGCGCGTGCACTTTGTCGTCGACCAAGTGGTGCAGCTTCAGCATGTAGATGTAGCCGACGGTCGTTTCCTGATGCAGCGGTTCGCCCGTGCGGCCGTCAAACAAACGCGTCTTGCCGTGCCGCGGCAAACCGGCTTCCGCCAAACACTCGTTGATGTCCTGTTCACTGGCACCATCGAATACGGGAGTTACTGCTTGGAACCCGAGTTTCGCGCCAGCCCAACCGAGGTGCGTCTCCAGAATCTGGCCCACATTCATACGACTCGGAACGCCCAGTGGGTTGAGCATAATTTGCAGCGGAGTACCGTCTTCGAGGAACGGCATATCTTCGACCGGCAGGATCTTGGCGATCACACCCTTGTTGCCGTGACGCCCGGCCATCTTGTCGCCGACCGAAATCACACGTTTGGTGGCGATGTAGATTTTGACCATCTGCAACACGCCACTACGCAACTCGTCGCCTCGCTTCATGCTGTTCAGCTTCCGGTCACGGCAATCGATCGCTGCTTCCACGTCGGGCCAATGGGACTTGTAGACGCGTTTCGCTTCCGCGATCTTTTCCTGGCTCCGCATCTTGCCGACGATCGCCTGCAAACGGAACTGTTGCGCCCGTTCGGCGACAAATTTGGCATCCTGTTCTCCGGCCAGCGGAGTACCGTCTTCGTCGGTCAGTTGCCTAGCCAACGCGGTCTCCATCTCGCGGATCATTTCACCGAACACATTGGCGATGTAGGTATTGCCTTCCGATTCGGCGTCCTTTAATTCCTTCTCGAATAGTTTGCGTTCGTCTTCCGACAAGCTCATGCGACGCGAGAACTTCTGGGTGTCGATTACGATTCCTTCGATTCCCGACGGGACTTCCAACGAGTCGTTTTTGACGTCTTCGCCAGCGCGACCGAAGATCGCATGCAACAATTTTTCTTCAGGCGTCAACTCGGTTTTCGACTTGGGGGAAACCTTTCCGACCAAGATATCGCCAGGACGAACGTAAGTCCCGATGCGAACAATTCCGCTCTCATCCAGGTTTCGCAGCGTCTTCTCGCTGACATTCGGGATATCGCGCGTGAACTCTTCCCGTCCCAGCTTGGTTTCACGAATCTCGACGTCGAATTCCTCGATGTGCAGCGACGTATAAGTGTCTCGTTTCACCAGCTCTTCGCTGATGATGATCGCATCCTCAAAGTTGTAGCCATCGTACGACATGAAGCCGACCAGGACGTTTCGCCCTAAAGCCAGCTCGCCATTGAAAATGGCTGCCCCGTCCGCGATGACTTGTCCTTTTTCAACGCGCTCTTCCAACTGGATCACCGGCTTTTGATTGAGGCAAGTGCGTTCGTTCAGTCCGACGAACTTCTTCAATGGGTAGATTTCGCTGCCGATTTCGATCCGATCAGCGTCGCAATAAGTGATCTTCCCGGCGAGTCGGGCCCGGATCACCATGCTTGAATTCGTCGCAACGTCCTTTTCCATGCCGGTGGCGACAATCGGTGGTTCCGTGATCAGCAACGGTACCGCTTGACGCTGCATGTTTGAGCCCATCAGCGCGCGGTTGGCATCGTCATGCTCCAAGAACGGAATCAAGCCGGCGGAAACACCGACCATCTGACTTGGCGCTACGTCGATGTAATCCACTTCCTCCGGACTGACGATGCGGAAGTCCGCGCGATACCTCGCGATGAGATTGGGACCTGCCTGCAGTTTACCGTCATTGACCTCGGTGTCAGCCGGTGCCACATGGGCTTCAGCCTCTTCGTCGGCGCGCAGCCACTTTGTTTCGTCAGTCAGCTTGCCCTTCTTGACCAATCGGTAGGGCGTGATCAAGAACCCGTAGTCGTCGACTCCGGCGTAAATGGCCAAACTGGAAATCAAGCCGATGTTGGTACCTTCAGGAGTCTCGATCGGACAAATACGACCGTAGTGAGAGATGTGAACGTCACGCACCTCGAACCCGGCACGCTTGCGATTCAAACCACCCGGTCCCAATGCGGACAAACGCCGTTCGTGTGTCAGTTGCGATAGCGGATTGGTCTGGTCGACAACCTGAGATAGTTCGCCTCGCCCGAAGAAATACTCGATCGCGGCCGAGATGCTCTTGGGGTTGATCAGGCTGCGCGGTGTCATGTCCGCCGCATCCTTCAAACTCATTCGCTCTTGCACCGTCCGCCGAAGCTTCAAAAACCCCTTGCGCAACTCATCGCTTGCCAGTTCGTCGATCGTTCGTAGACGCCGGTTGCCAAGGTGATCGATATCGTCGATCTCGGCATCTTCCGATCCTTCGGCCAACTTCAGTAAGTAGGCAATCGATGCGATCAAGTCATTGGGCCGCAACGTCATTTCCTGTTCGGAAACGCCGAGTTGCAGTTTGCGGTTGATGCGGAAACGCCCGACTCGCCCCAGTCGGTATCGATTAACGTCGTAGAATTTCTCGTTAAAAAGCGTTCGCGCTTTTTCCAATTGAGGTGGGTTGCCGGGCCGCAACCGCTGGTAGATCCGCAGCAACGCCTCTTCATGACTCGAAGTCGTGTCGTCGATCAGCGAGTTGAAGATCAGATTAACTTTCGGCGGATCCATGATCTCGATCTTGTTGATCCCCGCCGTGCAGATCGTCTCGGCCACATTCTTGGTGATCTTGTGGCCGGCTTCGACCACGATCTCGCCCGCCCGATCACTCGCACTGGGATAGATCACATCGTCGACGGCGATCTTGTCGACAATTTTGCCAACACTCCGTCCGTCAACCACTTTTTCCGAGCGGGTGTCGTAGAAGGCACGAATGATATCGGCATCCGAACTGAGGGCCGGGTTCATCGCCCGTAGCAACGTGACGGCCGAAAACTTGCCGCTCTGGTCAATCCGGACGCTAAACAGGTCCTTTTTTGTAACGTTGACCTCGATCCAGCTGCCCCGTTCCGGGATAATGCGGCAACTCGGCAGCTTGCGATCGCTGGTGCCGTCCTGTTCCAGTACAAAGTCGACGCCCGGACTGCGGTGCAACTGGCTGACCACCACGCGCTCCGCACCGTTGATGATGAATTCGCCACCGCCGAGCATGATCGGCAAGTCGCCCAGGTAGACCTCTTCCTCGTACGGCTCCTCTTTGTTGAGCCGCAGCAGGACGCGAAACGGCCGACCGTAGGACAGCCGTAACTGACGGCATTCGTCGGGGGTGTAGCGCGGTTTGCCCAGATCATAGCTCATGTATTCGAGCGAGATTTGCTTATCGTAACTCTCGATCGGGAATATCTCCCGCAGCACGCTTTCGAGCCCGTGATCCTTCCGCTTATCGGCGGGAGTCTCTTTTTGCAAGAAAGCGTTGTAGCTGACCGTTTGGATCATCGTCAGATCGGGCGTCACAAAAGACTCCCGACCACTGCCAAAACGACGAATTTCAGTCGGTTCAAGACGTCGTTGCTCTGGAGTAGCCATATGCAGAAAAAGCTCCATGCAAAGCGGATCACGGATAGAACGGCTGCCGTAGCCGATCGCCCAAGCGTACGGCGACACCCTTGCGCGGGTCACGGCAAGCAGAGAAACAGAGCAGAGCGGGGGAGCGTTGGCGCGCACCCTCCCCAAGCCAACACCAGCACGCGCTAACACCAGCACGCGCCAACACAAGCACGAACAAACGCTTGCACTGCAGGATGTTGAAAATCAAGCGGCGTTCAACCTCTACCCCGCAGCACCCTTCAACGGGCCGGCGGGGCTGTTGATTCCAGGATCGGCAGAGTTACTTGAGTTCAACCGACGCGCCAGCCTCTTCCAGTTCGGCCTTGACCTTCTCGGCCTCTTCCTTCGAGACTTTTTCCTTGATGGCAACCGGCGCGCTTTCGACCAACTTCTTCGATTCCATCAATGTCGAACCCGTCAGGGTCTTCACCAGCTTCACGACGTTTAGCTTCTTGTCGCCAAAGCCGGTCATCACGACGTCGAATTCCGTCTGCTCCTCAGCCTCCGCGCCACCGTCACCGGCGCCCGGAGCTGCCATGATAACACCACCGCCAGCGGCGGGCTCGATGCCATGTTCTTCTTTCAAGTAGTCGCTCAGCTCCTTCGCTTCCTTGAGCGTCAGGCCGGCAATCTTGTCGCCCAATTCCTTGGCGGCGTCCGAAAATTCTATTGTGGCAGTTTCCATTGTGGCAGTATCGTCAGACATGGCGGATGGTTCCCTTTCTCGAAATACTCCGGCGTCACGCGAGAGCGACACCAATCGCTGCAGCGTACCGGTTATGATGAACGTTGAATGGTATCTCGGCAGTACCAGAGCGACGCTCGCGGCTGCCCAAAATCTTTAGGTTTCGTAACTCTCGTCAGTATGGGTCGTCTTCCGTAGTGGCCATCTGCGGTATCGGCAAGACACAGTGTCGGCAAAATGCAGTGTCGGCAAAATGCAGTGTCGGCAAAATGCAGTGTCGGCAAAATGCAGTGTCGGCAGTCTGGCCGCCGACCTGCCGGCGTTCAGCAAACTCAAATCCCCCGTGGATCGAGTTGCTGGGATTGTGTGGCTATTGGTCCGACTCGCTCTCTTCCGACTCTTCCGACTGTTCCGATTTTTGCTCGATCTGGCTCGCCAAGGCGCCACCAGGGGCGAGCAACTGCGACACCAATGCCGCACCTGGGGCCAACATCTGGCCGGACAAAATGCTCAACTGCTCCAAGCGATTGGGCCATTTGCTGATCTCACGCACCCGGTCGGCGTCCAGTTGCTCGCCGTCCATCACGCCGCCACGCGCCTCAAACCGCTCATAGTCGGCTGACTTGTCGAGTCGCGAAACTTCTTTGACGAGCGAAATGAAGTCCTCGCCCCCCCAGACCACGGCGAGCGTTCCCTCGACTCCTTCAAACGCCGGTGCCAGCGGTGTTCCTTCGGTGGCACGCCGCGCCATGCTGTTCTTGACCACCAACAGTTTGATGTCCTTGTCACGCAATTCCCGTCGCAAAACGACGGTTTGATTGGCATTGATCCCAATCACATTGACCAACAAGGCATCCTCGACTCCGTCGAGTCGTTGGGAGATGTCGCGCGAAATCAGTTGCTTTACGTATTTACTCATGATTCATCAGCCACATTTGTGGTCGCTGGGACGTGTTTGGTGAGATGGAAGATTCCCCATTGGGTCGATCAAGCTTGTTACGCGGCGATACGAATCCCGGGACTCATCGTGGCACAAATGGTCACGCCACGCACATAAGTCCCCTTCACGGCATTTGGCTTCATGCCGGTGATTCGATCGATAAACGCCTCGATATTTTCCTGCAATTTTGCATCGTCAAAACCGAGTTTGCCAACCACTGCGTGCACGTTACCGCCCGAGTCGTTACGGAACTCGACCTTGCCCGCCTTGTACTCTTTGACAATCTTTGTGACGTCCTTAGTGACGGTGCCGCTCCGGGGCGACGGCATCAAGCCACGCGGTCCCAAAACACGCCCCAATCGACCGACGACGCCCATCATGTCAGGCGTTGCGATGCAGGCATCAAAGTCGACCCAGCCGTCCTGAATGCGCTTGGCCATTTCCTCTTGACCAACTTCATCCGCGCCCGCTTCCTCGGCCTCCTTGGCCAAGTCGCCTTTGGCAAACACGATGACGCATTGAGTCTTGCCGATCCCGTGCGGCAGCACAATCGAACCACGAATGATCTGCTCCGCTTGCTTTGGGTCGATTCCCAACCGCATATGGATTTAAACAGTTTGTTCAAATTTGGTCGTGCCAAATTTCTTCAGTTGTTCGATCGCCTTGGCCAGCGACAACGGCACTTCTGGCACGGTCTTGGCCAAGGTCGTATAACGTTTTGATGGTTTCGCCATGACTACCCTTCGATAACCTCCAACCCCATACTGCGCGCCATACCCTCAATCATGCGTCGAGCATTTTCCAGATCGCTGGCATTCAGGTCGGCTATTTTTTTCTGACAGATGTCGTCAATTTGCGCCCGTGTCACCGTGCCCACCTTCTCGACGTGTGGGACCCCCGAGCCCTTTGCGATGCCGGCCGCTTGCTTTAGGAGCGACGCGGCCGGAGGACTCTTGGTCACGAAATCGAATGTCCGGTCATTGTAGACGCTGACAATGACGGGGATCGGCGTGCCGTTGTACTCTTTGGTTCGATCGTTGAACTGCTGTACAAACTGCCCCAGATTGATACCGAATCTACCAAGCGATGTACCGACCGGAGGCGCTGGAGTCGCCTGCCCGCCGGGGACTTGAAACTTCGCTTGTCCAACTAGCTTTTTTGCCATGGTTTTCGTGACTCAATCACTTCGTCCAAACCGATTGCAACTCGCAAGCGACTGCCTGCAACTCAAACCGACTCGACTTGCCAATGTTCTAATTCAACCGGTGTCGAACGACCGAATATGTTGATCATGACCGTGATACGGCCATTCGCCTCGTCAATCGTCTCGACATCCCCTTCAAAATTCTCGAAATACCCTTCCTTGACGCGTACCCGATCACCCGGCTTGAATGGGATCGCGGTCTTGACCGGCGCCTCACCCAAAGCATCGCCCGCCGAGGCCTTTATAATGCGCGCCACTTCGTGCGCTTCCATCGGCGTCGGCTTGCCGGCCGAGCCGGTAAAGTCCCCAATGCCCGGTGTCTCACGTACCAAAAACCACGTGTCGTCATTCAACACCAGGTTGATCATGATGTAGCCGGGATACAGCTTCTTCTTTACGATGCGCCGCTTGCCGTTCTTGTTGAACTCCGCCACGTCCTCGGTCGGCACAACAATATCACCTACAAATTCATCGAGCCCAGCGACCTTAATCCGCCGCTCCAACGCGCGACGAATCGACTCCTCGCGATTCACCTGTACCTTCAGAATGTACCACTGCTTGACGTTTTCATCCTCTTCGGCCGGCTCTTCTACGCTCGGCTCTTCTACGCTCGGCTCTTCTACGCTCGGTTCTTCTACGCTCGGTTCTTCTATGCTCGGTTCCTCTACGCTCGACGTCGTTTCGACGGCCGACGATGCGCTCGCGTCATCAACCGCAGTGGCCTCGGCTGTCGAGCCGGCGGCGTCACCGGCTTCCTCACTCTCAGGCTGCCCTGCTTCGCTCTCCTCCTGCCGATCACTCGCGGCAACACTATCAGCGGCAACACTATCAGCGGCAACACTATCAGCGGCAACACTATCAGCGGCAACACTATCAGCGGCAACAGGTTGCTCTGCCACGCTATCCACCTCGGACGCGCTATCAACCTCGGACACAGGGTCGCTCGGGGCAGGTGCCTGGTCGTCCTGGGGCTGCGGGTCGCTTGTCACGTTTTTACCTCTAGGCTCGGGGCGTCAATTCACGCGCAGAAATCACATCTGACCCGTGGAACTAACCAGGCCGCACGCCGATAAGCTTAAATAAAGATTGCCAAATCAGGTCATAACCAAACAGCACGGACGCCAACAGGAAAATGACGAAAATCACGACGATCGAGCTCCGAATCAATTCGGCACGCGAAGGCCATGAAACCTTGTTCATTTCGGCTTCGACCGCGATCAAGAAGTCAGCAAACTGTGGCACGTTGACCACGCGGTAGCCGATCCAAACGCCGAACGCCAAAATGGCGCCGCCAATCAGGTAACGCGTGCTTGAACTGCCGCTCAGGTTGACCCATGCGCGCCATGCACCGAGTGCAAACGTCACCCAAATCGTGGCGCAGGTCACCTGGCGGGCGATCCGTCCCTGACTTCGCTTGTATACACCGAACTGAAAGAGCTCGGCAAACAGCGATCCGGCCGTCAACGTCTTTTCCTTACCCATCTGGTGATCCACACATCTCTCGACGACCCGTTGTCCCACCGCGCTCTCAGTCAACAACCACGAGCCACCAAGCTCGCAACGGCTAGCAGGACCGCCAGCCAACTAGAGGCACAAGTCGAACATCATGTCGTTATTGTCGTGACGGACTAAAAAATGGCAGGGGCGGCGGGAATCGAACTCGCAACCTCTGGTTTTGGAGACCAGCGCTCTGCCAATTGAGCTACACCCCTGCATGATCCTTACACGGCCGCGTCTCGCCACCACGACGCTCGGGCTGAAGGGGCCCGAGCGACACCGGCACGACCAGCCCAAGGCCGAATTATTCAATGATCTTCGTGACGACGCCCGAGCCGACCGTTCGGCCACCCTCGCGAATCGCGAAACGAACGCCGTCATCCATGGCAATCGACTTATGCAGTGACACCGTCACCTTGACGTTATCGCCAGGCATGCACATCTCGGCATCGACCAAATCGGCGGTCCCGGTGACGTCGGTCGTACGGAAGTAAAACTGCGGCCGATAGCCACTGAAGAACGGCGTGTGACGACCACCTTCGTCTTTCGACAGGCAGTACACTTCGGCTTCAAATTGCGTGTGCGGCGTGATCGAACCAGGCTTAGCCAAAACTTGGCCGCGTTCGATCTCGTCTCGCTTAACACCACGCAACAAGCAACCAACATTGTCGCCAGCCTGACCTTCATCAAGCAACTTGCGAAACATCTCGCCACCCGTACAGGTCGTCTTGCGGTTCTCGGGGTGCAGCCCAACGATCTCGACTTCGTCGCCAACGTGAACGATCCCACGCTCGATACGACCGGTCGCCACCGTACCACGACCTTCGATCGAGAAGACGTCTTCGATGGCCATCAGGAAGGGCTTGTCCACGATACGCTCTGGCTCGGGGATGTACCCGTCAATCGCGTCCATCAGCTCGCCAATGCACTTGTTGGCGTCGTCATCTTTCGGGTTCTGATACGCCTTCAACGCGGCACCACGCACGATCGGCAGATCGTCGCCAGGGAAGTCGTACTTGGTCAACAGTTCGCGAACTTCCATTTCGACCAGATCGAGCAATTCCTCGTCGTCGACCAAGTCGACTTTATTCAGAAACACGACGATCGCCGGCACGTCTACCTGACGAGCCAACAGAACGTGCTCCTTGGTTTGCGGCATCGGGCCATCCGCGGCCGAAACGACCAGAATCGCTCCGTCCATCTGCGCGGCACCGGTGATCATGTTCTTAATGAAGTCCGCGTGCCCCGGGCAGTCAATGTGAGCATAGTGACGGTTTTCCGTCTCGTACTCGACATGCGCTACGGCGATGGTCACCGTCTTGGTCTGGTCACGCACGGTACCGCCCTTGGCGATGTCCGCATAGGACTTGAACTCAGCCAGCCCCTTGACGGCCTGAACCGCCAGGATAGCACCGGTAAGAGTCGTTTTACCATGATCGATGTGACCGATCGTACCCACATTAACGTGCGGCTTGTCTCGTTTGAATGTATCCTTGGCCATTGCTTTCCACACCTAAATTACGGATGCTGTTCGCGATCAACGCTAAACACAACACAGCGAATTAAGAAAAAACTCTACAGGTTAAACTACCTATCCACAAAGGAGCTGCTGATGGGACTTGAACCCATGACCTCGTCCTTACCAAGGACGCGCTCTACCAACTGAGCTACAGCAGCCGACACGCAAGAGCGGGTGAAGGGAATCGAACCCTCGTCTTCAGCTTGGAAGGCTGTGGCTCTGCCACTGAGCTACACCCGCATCTCCTACCGGACTGCTCGCAATCCTTGACGCCCCAATCAGACGTTCCAATCAGCGAACGCCTCGATAAACCTTTCCGCTTTGGCCACCTTGTGAGCCAACTGCACAGGCACTGCCTGCACGCCACTCGCTTTGGTTCATGCCGCACTCGGCTGCATTATCAATCAATAAAAATACACATATAAATGGGGGGTGCAGGATTCGAACCTGCGAAGGCGTTGCCATCAGATTTACAGTCTGACCCCTTTGACCGCTCGGGAAACCCCCCGTTGTCACTGCTCGCCAGCGTGCGTCAGCAAAAACAAGCGTGCGTCAGCAAAAACTTGTGTAGCTGCACGCCACGGAGTACGCTGCGAAGCGCGCTGGCGGCACGCCTGAGCCCAAACACTTGCACCCTTCATCGCGAAGCCAGCGGAGGGACTTGAACCCACAACCTGTTGATTACAAATCAACTGCTCTGCCAGTTGAGCTACGCTGGCCCATATTCATTCCATTGATGAAAACCAGTAAATATAGCGAAGCACTGCTACCATGCAATACGGACGAGGAAAAAAACAGCGAAGCGATGCTGCGGAATCCCCGCCGCGTACCGATTGTGCCGGCACGCTTCAAGGATGAGGTAACGCCAGGTAAATAGGAAAGCTTTCAAAACGCCCGCGCCGACACATAGCCAGCACTCAGCCAAGCTGCACGCCGCAGTCGTGAGTGCCACGCCTGTGCATGCCCACACGCTGCCGCAATCAAGTTGGCTTCGTGTCATCGTGTCTCATGTCATAGCCGCGATGCCACATTTGGCAAAGCTGCTCTATCGAGCGAAGCTGTCGCGTCTGGCGTAGAAAAACCTCCCGCAAGCGTAAGATCCCCTGTCTCGGGGCGCCAATGGTTCAGCGTGTCACTGTCCGGTGTGTCACTGTCCGGTGTGTCACTGTCCGGTGTGTCACTGTCCGGTGTGTCAATATGCGGTCCAGCGTGTCAATATACCGCCTGTTGACGCTTGACCGCCCGCCGATGACCGCCCATCGACACCGCACACTTCACTGGATGGATGAGGGAAGAACAACCAGT
>JAJRVM010000327.1 GCA_024277285.1 Planctomycetota bacterium | reverse complement strand
GAAAAAGTTGGGAAGAGAAATTATCGAAGGTGTCGCGTGCAACGACACCCGACGATAATTCCATCGACTTGCTAACCTACTTGGCGACGCTCGCTGGGTAGTGTTCAATTAGTGCAAAACTGGAACTAAGAACATGTTACGGGTTTTGGTTCAGATAAAGTGGCGCTGTCGTAGTAATCTTACTCTCGGTATCGACGTCTCGCTCAACAGGCGTCCAACGGAAACGCGAATAGGGACTTGCCTGGACTGCCAATGAATCGATCTTCCTGGTCCGTTTCGCGGTGTGTGGATGTGACGCTCTTGTTCCGAATCGATGGGCATTGGCATCGTAAGTACCATCATGCGGATGTTCTCTGCAATACTATTTGGATATGATAATCGCAACGGCACGCGATTCCGGTGAAATCCGTGCCGTCTCGCTTTCTTCAGGACGTCAAGTCTGGTCATATGAACGGCAATTGTGGCTACTCGAACGGACACGGTTAAGGGAAGTCTTAGCAAGGCGAAAAGGGTTGGGAGTGGTATTCATGGCGGCACATGTTGGACGCTGTTTCACGAGAAGGAAAGTCAAAACGTTGGCTTGTATCCTCGTCGTTTCTGGATTGCTTCAATCTCTTGCTATCGCTGCGGAGCCACAGCAGATTCCATACGGCTCCGCTTCGGCAACGTGGCTTTTCGACGCGGCGGGACTGGTGTCGCGCAACGATGTTCTTTACACCTCGCCGTCGGTGGAGCCGTGGGAGGCCATGCCGGTGGGAGGTGGCGACTTGTCGGCGATGGTCCGTTGTGATGGCCAGGATCTGCACCTTCATCTGACCAAGTCAGATGCCTGGGGGTATCAGGCGGCACCGGACGCGCTTTTGGGTACGCGATTCTTCAATAACGTAAGCCCTGGACACATTCGAATTGGACTTGGTGACCGGGCACGGAAGTTAGCCAGCAAACGGTTTCGTCAAAGGCTTGATTTGTATTCTGGCCGAATTGTGGTGACACTTGGTGAAGGTGACGCGGCCGTGCGGATTTCAATCTGGGGCCATCCACACCGAGATGTCTTGATCGTGGAAGTGTCGGATCCCCAGCCTGGCTTGGGTACCCTCAGTGTCGAACTGTCCGAGTGGCGCGACGCGATGGTGGTTGATGTTGCGGATTCTTCGCTAGTCGCATGGGAAACGCATACGCGTCCCGCGGGACCGCATATGGCCACCTCGGGCATGGAAGCATTCTTTACGGAGGCGACGGATCCCCTGTTGGGGCGCGTCACCGCAGTTGCCGTGGATGTTCCTGGTGTCAGTGTTTCAAAGCAGCGCGTGGATAAACGCACCGCTGCCTTCACTCTTTCCGATGATCGCCCGGCGACGTTTTACGTGCTTATCGCATGTTCGGTCACACCCAAAGCCGGCCCCGAGCCCTTGGACGACGTGCATCGCGAGCTCCACGCCGCGCGCCGAATACCCTTGGCTCGCTTAAGAAAGGAACACGACACTTGGTGGCGTGCCTATTGGGATAAGTCGTTTCTGAGGCTTGAAAGCCCAGACAACATGGCAGAGTGGTCGACGGCGTCCTACTACGTCCATCTCTACACGTTGGGCTGTGTGAATCGTGGGCCCGTTCCCGCGAAGTGGGACGGCGGCGCGGGACTCATGCGTGGCGATGAACGTACGTGGGGGCTTGCCGAATGGGTGCAGGAGATCCGCTTCACTTATCTCCCGTTGTACGCTGCGAATCGACTCGATATGGCCAAGGGGCTCTCCGATCACTACACGCGAATGCGGCCCTACCTGCGCCAGCAGACCAAGAACATGTGGGCGCTCCCGGGGCTCTGGATCCCTGAGACCGTGTTGCCCTGGGGGGGCGTCGAGGATTGGGTGCTCCGTGAAAATGATGGAGCTCGCAAAGAGTTTGCGACCTGGGATCCAACCACCGTACCCTATGGCCGGTTTCATCACTACAACCGTTACGTCGGCTTTCTCTTCACCTGCGGACCGGAGTTGTGTTGGCACTACCTCGCCTACTACCGCTACTCGGGAGACGAGGACTATCTGGCGAACGAGGCGTATCCGGTCATCCGCGGCGTCGCGGAATTTTTGTCACACTTGCTGCGCAAGGGCAACGACGGTCGCTATCATCTTGATCCGGCCAATGGCCTGGAAACCTGGTGGATGGCGCGTGACCCCGCTGATGCGATGGACGGGATTCGATGGCTGTTCGCGGAATTAATCGAACTCTCAAAACGACTTGGGAAAGATGCAGAACAACGCGAGCGCTGCCGTGAGCTCTTGCATGCGCTGCCGGCGCCACCCCTTGGTCTCTGGCACACGGCTGGCACCCTGGATACCACCATCGACGCCTATGCCGCGGTCGCTGGAACTCGTGACAGACATCGCAATTTTGAGAACCCTGCCCTCTACCGCCTGTTCCCCTTCGGCTTGAGCGGCATCGGGTCGGACGATTACGAACGGGTCTTGCGCACATTCGAGCATCGCATCTTTCCGGCAAATCAGAGTTGGTCCATGGACGCAATCTGGGCAGCGCGGCTTGGATTGCGCAACCAAGCGTGCACGCTTCTGGCCAAACACACCCAAAAGTGGAACCGATTCCGCTACGGCGGATGGGACAGTGGCAACTCGCGTGTTTTTCCCGACGATCTCGCCGTGGTGCCCTACCTGGATGGTGCCGGCGTCGCCTGCTTCGCACTCAACTAAATCCTACTCCAAAGTTATGACGGTATCATCCGCATTCTACCTGCCGTTGCGGAGGATTGGTCGGGCACCTACCAACTGCGCGCGGAGGGCGGTTTCCTTGTTGGTGTCGATTTCACAAACGGTGTCGCACGCGTCGTCGAGATCCGCAGTCTGTTGGGCAACCCCTGTACCGTGGCAAATCCCTGGGGTACTCGATGCCGTGTCCGCCAACAGGAAGAAGTCCTCCTCGTATCCGATGATGCTGCCCTGCACTTCAATACGGAAGTCGGTTCCATCTACCTCATCGAATCCGAAAAGTTCCCAGCGTCGCTCTACCGTAAGGGCGCGATTCGTGATGAGGCTAACGCGTCGCCCGGTATGCCGGGCAGGAATAGCCAGCGTCGAAACGTGCGTTGACGCACGAGCGGAAAAAGTGTCAGGAACCTTCTCGTAGCTTACCAGTTGTGGCTCCAACCGGGGCAAGCCCGGTGGAAGCCCCGTTGCGCGGCGCATCTTCACAAGGGAACCGGCAATTGGTACTGTTTTGTTGCGGTGAACCAGTTGTGGCTCCAACCGGGGCAAGCCCGGTGGAAGCCCCGTTGCGCGGCGCATCTTCACAAGGGAACCGGCAATTGGTACTGTTTTGTTGCGGTGAACACCGATTGAGGTGACGTTGGGCATGGTATTGTCTGTTTTGTGGTCTTCAGTGAGAACGTACCGCAAGCATGGTCACTGCCTGCGGCACATTGCCTTGCAACAAGCGGTGACCTTGAACAAGAAAGGCAGTGTCATGAGCTCACGAAGACCATTTCTTCGTACGTTGCTGTTGTTGTTTGGGAGCGTGGGGATCGTTGCATGCATTGCGCTGATCGTTGGCGTGTGGAGTGTGATCGTGGCCGTTGTCGTCACGTTGTTCATGATCTGGATGGCTGCCGGCCAACTGGCGCTCTGCGTGGTCGGTTGGCGTAGATAGACTCCAGCGTAAGAATAACGGCGCAGCTCGCATCGCAGGAATGAATGATGTTGGTCATTGGTTCAACGCAACAGTTGAAGATGCAGATTGCTATAACACGGCCGAGGAACGACAAAAAACAGCCAGTGGTTGTCATGGAAGTACATCGTATTTCGCCGTTACCATGTATTCCGATGGTACTCGAGCACGGTTACGATTTTTGTTATGGTCCGCTACGTGCCGAAGGCACAGCCCTATACGAGCCCTGGGTGCAGCCAACGCGAGGTTTGCGAGCATTGGCGTAACCCAGGGTAGCCTTCGCACGCAACCCAAGAGCCCCGTACGGGGCGGTCCTAACTGTTTTAGGGCCACCCCTGCGGGGTTTGACTGTGGTGTTTCTCATAACCCAGGGCCCAGGGATGCGCCGCGATCGCTGCGCTCACGCCGGCTCCTCCCTGGGCTGGTATAGGAACGTCCCTTCGGGACTGGAACAAGAAACCGATATGAAACGCGGCCCGTTTTTCTTTGCCCGTAATGCTCGCAACCGTTCGCGGCCAGAGGCCGTGAACGCTTATGCCGTTTGCTTCAGGGGCGTTTGTCCGTTGGCGTCGATTTCGTTTCGATCTCGCGCATCAGTGTCTGGAAGGCGGGCAGGCCGCGCAGCGGGTCCAAGTCGGGATCGGTCTTGAGGTGTTCTAGCGTGGCGGGTGAACGGAAGAAGTGTTCCGCGTGTGCCTTGCGAAGGCACTTGATCGCTTGGTCGGAGTACTGGCTGGAGAGTTTGTTCGGCTCTTCACCCGTTACGACGGAGTCTTCTGCCACAGCGTCGGAGGCACGTGCGTAGACGCACGCCAGATCGTAGATGTCCAGTCGCGAACGGAGTTTCTCCAGTACGAGGGGGCGTACCATATCCACTGCTCGTTCATGGTGCCCCGCGCTCAAGAGGTTCAACGCCCGCTCGATGCGAAGCTCCGGTTCGACTCTCGAATGCAACCGCAGCAGCAAGCGGAACGCGGCTTCGGCGCGGTCGAATTGCTCCAGGCGATCGAGTACCTCAACACGCCCCGACATGGCTCGTCGCATATCAGCAATGCTGCTCGGTAATCGTTGCTTTTGCGTGATTGCCGCGACGTAGGCGGTCTGAGACTTGGTGTACCAGTCGAGCGCCACGTCCCATTGCTCGGCCGACTTGGCTAAGTCACCGAGTGTTAATAGAAGCTCGCCCTTGGGGACTGGAGCGCGTTTAGTGGATTGCGTCTCGGCGGTCGTGGGCGGACGGTCCAACAGCTTCTGGCATTGTTCCTTGACCAGTTCTCGAATGTCCGCGACGCCGTAGACAGGGTCGAAGTCACTGCCAGGGACGCACCGTCCGACTTCATCGAAACCCGCCTCGAATGCGCGCGCGAGGAGTTGCCGGCAGGTGTTCGCATAGGTGTTTATCATTTGCTGGCGTTCGTCGTCCGCCAAGTCAGCCTGCTCGATCGCAGGGACGGACTGGGCATACGCGCGTGCGGCGTAGTAGAGCACGAGTTTGTCGTTGGGGTCACGCCGGACGGCCTCGTCTGCGTCGGCGGCGGCTTGCCGGTACATTCCGATCTTCGCCCGACCAATGGCCCGCCAATAGTAGGGACCGTTCATTGTTGGATCGCATTGGATCGCCCGATCGAAACGAGGAACCGCCTCGCGCCAGTTCCTCAATGCCACATTCATTCGGCCACTATAGTAATAGCCTGTCGCGAATCTCGGATCGCGTGCGACTGAGGTGTCGAAATCACCGCGTGCCTTTAGGAAGTAGCTTGGATCCGCACTTCCCTGGGCAAAATAGACCATACCACGGAAGTAGTAAAGGAACGGATCGTGCGGTGACAACGCCAGGCATGCTTCTAAATGTCGCAGTTGGCCGGCTGTATCACCTAGCTTCTGGTACACGTGGTACATTCCGAAGTGCGCGCGGAAGAACTGCGGATCGTGTCTCAATACGGATTCGTATAGACGCAATACTTTCTCGCCGTTGGTGGGTGGGCTGCCGTCTCGCAGCAACATCGTTTCGGCGACCTGAGCGAAAACGTATTGGTCGAATACGTTGCGTTTGCCAGCAGTACCTTCCTTGGCGAGGTCGAGTGCCTGGTTCCAGCTGGAGTCCACTTTGTGAGACTCGCCCAATCGCCGTTGCCATCGGGCTCGCAAGCTGTGGATGCCGATTCCAAACTCGATAAACGTGGAAGCGTGGTCGAGCAGAGCGAGTGCTTCGCGCGTACGGACGCGGCTTTCGTCGTCGTCGTTCCATTCGCGCGCAATCCGCATTGCCAGTTGTACTGTTAGTTCACCCACGTGCGTTTGCAGGGACGCCAATTGCTGTTCGCTGAGCAGCGAGTTGTTGAACTGATCGGGCCAGTTCGGGTTGTCGAGCGCAGAAAGAGTTCCCAGAGCTGCGCGCACACTCGTGGCCACCCTGTCGTCCGCCGAAGTATTGGAAGGCCCATTCACAGCTAAGCGGATTTCGTCATACTGTGTCTCGAATACCCGGTAGTCGCGCAGTTGTTTTGCCCAACGAGCGATGCGGTCCGCGGTGGTCGAGCCGGATGTGGTCAGCGCTTGCGCGGCGGTTAGTTCCGCGACGCCTTTTCCCAAATCACTCGATTCGACGGCCCAAGCGGCCCGGTCGGAATGGCCCTGGATTTGCTCGGCGACTTTCCAATGTCGCATCGTCACATAGCCGGTGAATGCAGCCAGGCAGGCGAGTAGCACGCAGGCAACCACCACGGCCGTTCGGTGGCGGAGCAGCCAGAGCCTGCTTCGGTAGAGGACGCCTCGATAGGCCGAGACCGGTGTATCGGCCAGATACGCTTCCACGTCGTTGGCCAACTCTCGGCAACTCGCATAGCGTCGCGCAGGCTGACGCGCCACCGCTTTCATGCAGATCGCTTCGAGCGGACGCGGCACATTGGGGTTGACGTCGCGGGGCGCGGCCACTTTTCCCAATTGCGCCTGTTCCAAGGTCTCTTGAGTGGTGGTACCGGTTACCGGCGGTTGGCATGTGAGAATATAGTACAGCGTCGCCCCCAGGCCATAGATGTCCGACGCCTCCGTCAGTTGATCGAGTTGGCCTGCCGCTTGTTCGGGGCTCATATAGTGTGGCGTTCCGACCACGGAGCCTAGCATCGTCTGGATGGGGCCACTGCCGCTCTGCAGTTTGAGTACCGTTTCATCGCGCTGCTGGTCGGCGGTATCGCCCATGAGCGTGGCGAGGCCCCAGTCAACCACCAACGTTTCGCCGTACTTCCCGATCATGATATTGCCGGGCTTCAGGTCGCGGTGTAATACGCCACGGTTGTGCGCATAACCAACCGCATCGCAGACGTCGATAAACCGTCCCAGCAGTCGACGCAATTCAACGCGTCGCCATTCCGCGCTGGAGCTTGGCACTTGTTTGTGGAAGCGTTTCGCAGCGTCGTGGAGACTGTCTCCCTTAATGAAACGCATTGCATAGAATGGACGACCGTCTTCGTAGTGCCCTAGCCCATAGACGGGAACGACGCCGGGGTGTTCAAGCTTGCCAGTGATTTCGGCCTCTTGCACAAACCGCGCGCGACTGGCGGCGTGCATCGCGTGTTGCTGCTGAATTTCCTTGAGCGCCACGTCACGGTGAAGTTCTTCGTCGTAAGCGACGAAGACGGTTCCCAGTCCACCCTCGGCGTGGCGATGTAGGATCCGATACCGGTGCTGAGAATCGGAGTGTGGCGCTTCGGTTGTTTTTTCAGATAGTGCTAGATTGGCGTCTCGGGAGAGTAGATTCAGGCTATGCTGGACGTCAGGGTCAGCGATCTCTTTCAGGCTGTGCTGAAACGACGAAGCCGAACTGAGCGCCGCGAGACTTTTTTGTGGATCGTTCTGGTGGAGCTCAATGTGACGTCGCACCATCGGATCCAAGAGGGCGTAGTCGTCCCGCTCCAATACGCCCTGGTCGACTAAGATGTCTCCCAGTGGTGTGGACTTACGGAGGACCCACGCATTCATGCCTTCCATCAGCGCGTCGCGAGTCACAAAGTCCATCTGCACGGCCAAAATGCCAAACAACAGGTTTCGGTCCGGAGGGGTGGATGACACGATTTGCTCCTCGCTCTCATCGACAATGCCCCAGAGTCAACCTTGATCTAACGCTACCGAGTAGCGCCGCGCGGTCGTTTGCTGCCAAGCAATCGGGCGCAGGTAACGACAGCGAAAGTCGAGTCTGATTGTAGCACCGCCACGATCGGCAACACAAAAAAAGCGTCAAGAAAGCGATCTTCGAGATGGAACAAGGTTGTTTCCGACTGTTCCAACGGAGTCAAGTCGTTGCTTTGGAGGAACACAATGGTGTCGGTTCAGTAACCGTTCACGAAGGCTCAGCTTTGTTACGGTCTCTTTCGTGCCGAAGGCACAGCCCTATACGAGCCCAGGGTGAAGACAATGCGAGTCTTGCGAGCATTGGCGTAACCCTGGGGCGTCTTCCCACACGCCCTAAAAGCCCCAACGGGGCGGCCCTAGCCTTTTTAGGGCCACCCCTTCGGGGTTTGACTGTGATATTCTTCGTAACCCCCAGGGTTACGCGACGTTCGTTCCACTCACGTCGCTTCACCCCGGGCTTGTTTAGGGTCGTCCCTTCGGGACTGAAACAATAGCAGATACGAGCAAACATGTGAAATGCCGACGTAGCCGTTCCTGGGCAGAGACCGTGAACGGTTACCAATCTTCATCCTCTTCTTCACCGCCAACCTCTGCTGGTAGCATATGCAATTCCTCGCAATGCCATTCTTCGGTCGGTGATTCGTCGTAGGAGAACGTGGCGGTATGCGGCTGAGCAAGGGGTGTCGGTCAATGCGCTGGTCCGAGAGTTCTTGTTGGGGATTTCTCAGCGCGAGGAGCGGGCGAGTGAGGCGCGCAAACGAATGTGCGCGATGAGCGCGCGGTCAGAAGCACGCATAGGATCCGCGGCGTGGAGTCGGGACGAGCTACATGAGCGTTGATTGCCTGTTGGACACGAGCATACTCGTTTACGCTGTCGCGGGACGTGGCGCGGAAGAAGCGAAACGGAAGCGGGCGGTGGAACTGATTGAGAACGAAGACTTTGGGCTTTCCGCCCAATTACTTCAAGAGTTCTACGTCACGGTTGTTCGCAAGATTGATGTTCCCCTGACGGCGCAGCAGGCTCTTGAATGGATCGAGCAACTCGATGCGTTTCCATGTGTGGCGACAGACAGGGCGCTTGTCAAGATCGCCGTTGAATTGAGCCAACGCCACCAGATCTCCTACTGGGATGGCGCCATTATTGCGGCTGCGGAGTTCTTGGGGGCGGCGACATTGTTCAGCGAAGGTTTGAGCCACGGCCAACTCTACGGCGCGGTGCAAGTGGTCAATCCATTTCGCGAGCAGCGGTAGTCTGATGTTCATCCGACGGCTTGTGCAGCGTGCCACAAAAGATCGCCAGTCGCTTTCATCAGAGTGGAAACTCGTCGGCCGCCCCTGCATCGCTTGCCCCTGCATCACTTGCCTCTGCGGACGAGAGATCAACGTCGTGCACAACGGGGGCTACGTCACACTCGGCCTCGCTTTGTTTGCGCGCCTTGCGATCGGCCTGTTTCTGCTTCTTGTCTTTGTAGCGTTGCTCGACCGAGCGGACATCATCGGGCTGTTTCTTGCCGAATTTCCGTTCGTAACGTTGCTCGATAAACGCTGGCAGAGGCACTTTTGAACGCTCTTGTTTGTGGTTGGCCTTGCCGCCGAACCGTTTCGGGTTCATGCCTAATTCCCGCGCCATTTGGATCTGTGCGTGCGATAGATGAAACTGCTTGCGCGCGTTGATCCAGACTTGGTATTTAGGGGGAAGTTGTTTTTTCGTTTTCGCCATGATGCTCCAACATCCAACGGTAGTACGTGTTCGCGACACCGCGTGGGACAGGCCACGCTGATGTTGGCCTGCCCAGCGACACTCGTTCGTTTTCCTGGTTAGTCTAGCGAGTTGGTCGTATGCTGACCAGCAAGCGCGCCTTCTTGTGGGGTGTATTGCTCCAGGGAGGCCGAGGTTTGGACCGTCTGGTTGCGTTTCAAATCCAATTGTCGCACGTTCGGCAAGAAGGGTGCTAATGATGAGGAGCTCCTTGCCGGTGCTCACGATTGCTCAACCCACTTGGCGGCGATGATGGGTTGCCCGAACGCCGAATACAGGACAGACGAGGCCGCTAGGCTTGCCGAGGCACATCGGTCCGCAAATCGGTCCGCAAATCGGTTCGAGGGGAAACCGCTAATACCCGCTGATGAACGCTAATGCCAACTCCAGACACCTTAAAAAAGCCACAACTGCGCTGCTCAAACGAAAACGCCGAGTTGAGCAGTGCGAAGCGTCGAAACGTTTTCCAATGGGGAGTCTGGAGACGGTTCGCACTGCGTGCAGTTACCGGCGGTGTTGTGGTTGGTTATTTGTTGGTGCTAGATCGATCGACGTGGAATGAGCGTTCGAGCATCGGTGCCACTGCTCATTCCGTACGCCCTCCAACTCCAAATACCCCAAAAAAGCACTACCGCGCTGCTCAAACGAAAACGCCAAGTTGAGCAGTGCGAAGCGTCGAGACGTTCTCCAATGGAGCGTAAGGAGGCGGTTCGCACTGCGTGTAGTTACCGGCGGTGTTGTGGTTGGTTGTTTGGTGGTGCTAGATCGATCGACATGGAATGAGCGTTCGAGCATCGGTGCCACTGCTCATTCCGTACGTCCTCCAACTCCAAACACCTTGAAAAAGCACAACCGCGCTGCCTAAACGAAAACGCCGAGTTGAGCAGTGCGAAGCGGGAAAACGTTGTCCAATGGAGCGTGTGGGGAGGCGGTTCGCACTGCGTGCAGTTACCGGCGGTGTTGTGGTTGGTTATTTGGTGGTGCTAGATCGATCGACGTGGAATGAGCGTTCGAGCATGCAGTGGCACAAGTCAATTATCGTTCTGGTGGGCGCTTACACAGAACGAGCCATTGCTTTGCGTTTCTCCTGACGCGAGAATATACTCTGACCGTAACTATCGGAGTTGTTGCATCCTTGCAACAGACGGCGACCGCAACAAACCGCTCAAGGAACGAACCGATGAGACTCAGCGTGATGTGGCTGGCGAGCGTATTGGTACTGGCTCCGCTGGTCCACGCCCAGGACGCGAAAGCGCCCGGCAAGGCGGCTTCCAAACCGGCCAAACCGATCACGTTCGCCGACGACTTTCAAACGGACCGCCGGGCCGAGTACTCGATCGATGGCCCGGTCCAATGGCAAAAGGGCCGATTGCTGTTGACCAAAGGCGCGACAGTTCGCAAACTCTTGAAGTCCGGTTCCATCGCGCACATAAACCTGGAATTCACTTGCCCCACGCTCGGTCAGGACGGGCAGTCCACGCGATGGTCATTTGGTTGGGAAGTCGAGGATTGCGGCACGGTCTGGGTCGAACTGACACGCTCGCGCAACCAGGGTAAGACGGTCACTTCGCTCCGAATCGTCAATATCTGGAGCAAAACGACTGGCGAAGGTGATTCAGCCAGGTCCCAACAAGTTCGCAAAACGATTCGCACGTTTTCGGATGTCGCGTTTGCGGATCTTGGCAAATTGACGATCTTGTATCGCCATGGGTTCGTGCGCGTCCACTCGCAGGCCAAACAGATCGCCATCGGCTACGTTCCGAACGACGCGAGTCCGATTGAAGCGTTTGTTGTGCGGGTAACCGAGGGCAAGTTCGCCTGTAGGACGCTCGCCTTGACCGGCGCCCCGCGTCCCGCGCCGCGAACCGACCAACAGCAAACGGAAGTCGCCGAGATGCGGCGTTTGGTTTCGGAAATGGACGAGCTCAAATGCGCCGGCGAGGCTGCTGAAGCGGTTCTCTTGGGCCAGAAAACTCTTGCCATCGCGGAGTAGGTGTTTGGAAGCTCACATCCTGAATACGCCATGCGATTGAGCAGCTTGGCGCTAATGTATGACGAGACAGGCGACTACGCGAAGGCGCTGCCGCTGTATTTGGAGTCGACGAAGATTCGCAAGGAGATTCTTGGCTCGCAGCATCCTGAGTATGCCACGAGTTTGAACAACCTGGCCCGTTTCTACGAGTTGTTAGGTGACTACGCCAAGGCTCTGCCGCTGTATCTAGAGGCCATGGATATTCGGCGAGAAGTCCTTGGTCGTCGGCATCCTGACTATGCCGCGAGCTTGAATCACTTGGCATGGCTCTACACATCGATCGGCGACTTTGCGAAAGCTGAGCCGTTGGCACGCGAGGCGTTTGAGGTGGAGCAAGCGTTTGTCGGCAAGACACTGCCGTGGCTGTCGGAGGCGCAGGCGATGGCCTTTCGCAGTGAACAAACCGGCTGCGGCGTGTGGCTGTCCGTGCTGCGCAGGTTGCCGAGTGTTGATCCGGCCGCGGCGTATGCGGCCGTATGGCAGAATCGAGCACTGGTGACGCGCGTCATGGGCACACGACGGAAAGTGCTGCTCGGTTCGCCGGAAGCAGAAGAACTGTACGTGCAGCTGCAATCCACATCACGGCAATTGGCCCAGCTGACGTTGGCTATGCCCAAGCCGAAACTG
>JAJRVM010000326.1 GCA_024277285.1 Planctomycetota bacterium | reverse complement strand
CGAACGACACCTGCGCGATGCGCGCATCACCACGATCTATGAAGGTACCAGCCAACTGCAGGTGCTGGCCGCCGAGCGTGGTGTCACCTCGGGCACGTTTGAAAAGTTTGTGGAAGACTTCGAGGAAATCGACTATCAGTTCGAACTGCTGCAAGATCTGAAGACGCAATTGATCGACGGAAAAGCGGAGTTGCTCAAGGTAATTGAATTCGTCAAGACGCAACCCAACAGCTACCTCGATCTGGTCGGGCGCCGCCTAGTCGATGCCGCCATCATCATCATTGTCGGGCACATGTTCTTGGGCCAAGCCGTCAAGAACGAACGCAAACAACGGGTCGCACGCCGCTTTATCAAGACCAGCTTGCCGGTGCTGAGAATGTGCTGCGAGCAAATCCTGTCGCGCGACACCAGTGCCATCGACGAATTCGAGACACTCGCCGGCCCCTTGCCCAACGCATCAGGTTCCGGGTCCTGACGATCCCGCCAAGGGCTGTTTTGGCCCTCCGGGCCAGCGGCTTGCCACACGGAAATAAAACGTGCCGTGAATTCGGCCCGGCAGGGCCGGTACAGCCCTTGCCGGTGCCGTGAGGCATCGGTGTGGTTCAAATCAGAATCGGCAAGCCCCGGCAGGGCCGGTACAGGAAGCGCGCTCGGTGCTGTCTGTATCGCCCCTCCGGGGCTTTTTGCATTGGGTTTGTCAGGTTCCGGGGTCTGACGACCCCGGCAAGGGCTGTTTTGGCCCTCCGGGCCAGCGGCTTGCCACACGGAAATAAAACGGGCCGTGAATTCGGCCCGGCAGGGCCGGTACAGGAAGTTCGATCGCTGATACCTGTTTTGCCCCTCCGGGCCAGAGAGTTGCTCGGGCACAGTGCCAGAAGCGGTGCCTGCTTCAGTCTAGAATCGAGTGCAACACGCTTTCGTAGGCGGCGGCGTTGCGCATGAAGCCGAGGTCGCTGGGATGCGAGCCATCGGTTGCGCCTTCACCGTCGTCGCCCAGCAGATGATCGCCTGGCAGGTAGAACAGCTTGGGCACGCCTTGCTTTTGCAGCGATTCGTACGCTTGACGCAGTGCTCGGTGGTTGGCCTTGTGAAACTCCTGTTTGGCGGGAAAGAAGCGCGCGTTCGTGAAGATGCGATCTTCGACCAGCAGGATCGGAGTATCGGGCCGTGCGGCACGGATAGTCTTGACCGTTGCTTCGGCACGTTGCGAGACCAGATCGGGCCCCATGTTGGGAAGACAGTCAATGCAATAGACGGCCGGATCCAATTCGGCCAGCAACGGGGCCATTTCAGGATCCATCTTGCCATTTCCGGAGAATCCCAGGTTGATTGTCGGCAACTCGAAACGTCGGCCCAGAATCGCCGGAATTGCCATGCCGGGGCGCGACGCGCATGCACCATGCATGATCGACGTACCGTAGAAGACCAGCGGTTTCGCGTTGCGCGGTGCCAGTGGCGTGAAGGTGCTTTGCGCTGCAACGCCGATTTTCAGTGAGTTCACGCCGTTGTACAGCGGCAGGTACATCATGTAAGTCCGCATGGCTTTGGACAGCCCGCCGACAATCGTTGTGGTTACATGCTGCTTGGTCGGTTTGGCCACCTGCATCCAGCGAAACGAGCCGTCGTCGACTTGGCAATAGAGGTCCAAGCCGCTCACGCCCGTGGCTGGCATATGCGTCATCGCCAGCGACGACGACAGCAGTTCATAGTCGACCTGAATACTTGTGGCATCGGTTTGAAAGCGAACCGCCATCCCCGCACTGTGGCGACTCAAGCTCCACACGGGCGGTCGAACCACTCCTTCGGCCTTGGCCGGTAACCGGTCGAAATAGCGTTTGCGTGGTTGGTCTTCCCAGCCACGCCCCTCGACACCCCACTCGGTCACATCGTGCCATGTCACCTCGGCTTGGTTGCCCCAAACGCGTGGCGCGCCGGCAACCAGCGCGGTGGCGGCGAGTGAACTCTGCAAGAAACTTCGGCGAGTGATGGGCATGGCAGGCTCTCCTTAGTTGCGGATCATCAGCGGTTTGGTACGAGCATCGTTACGCAGGATACGATGAAGCGGAGGGCACTATCAAGTAGGTGTGCCAGCTCTCTCTTTCCCCGTGCGGCAAGCCTCTGGTACTTTAGCTCTAGCGTACGCCCGAGCAACTCTCTGGCCCGGAGGGCCAAAACAACCCTTGCCGGGCCGAATTCACTACGCACATTTCTTCCAATGCGACACCTCGAAATACACTTCAGCTGAGCGTCCGGCGGAGCCAGATGCGCTGAACAACTCTGGCCCGGAGGGCCAAAACAACCCTTGCCGGGGTCGTCAGACCCCGGAACTTGGCGTTAGAATAGGTGCGGCTGAGCCACGACGTGGCCCGATCGTTGACAGCCGGAATTGCTGCCGTCAACGACGTTCAATCCGTTCTCGGAATGTGAATCCCCACCCGACGTGGACTTCGCGTGCCGAGCCCTCAAAGGCACCCAACACTCATGTGGCCATCGTTCCTGATCGTCATCTACTGTACGCTGTTGATCATCGCTTCTCTGCTCGGTGGCTGGTTCCCCGCCATGATCCGGCTGACGCACATGCGCATGCAGCTGATGATGAGCCTGGTGGGGGGGATGATGATGGGCGTGGCCTTGCTGCACCTCCTGCCGCATGCCGTGGTCGAGACCAACTCGCTGGACTACGCGGCCTGGTCCTGCACGTTGGGCCTATTGGCCATGTTCCTGACAATTCGCGTATTCCATGTTCATCAGCACGGCCCGCCACCCGAAGCAGGTGACCACCACGAACCGAGCCACTGCAATCACGCGGATCATACCTGTGACCACATTGCCGGGCAGGACGACGGTGACCCGCGTCGTTTGAGCTGGATTGGGCTGTTCCTTGGCCTGGCCATCCATAGTGTCTTGGACGGCGTGGCGGTCGGCGCCAGCCTGGTCGCCGGCGCGACGCACGGAACCAACTGGGGCATGATCGGTGCCGGCACGTTTCTGGCCGTGCTACTGCACAAGCCACTCGACTCACTCTCGATCACCTCCGTGATGGCCGTCAGCCATTGGAGCATGCGGTCCCAGCATATCGTGAACGGACTCTTTTCGCTCATCTGTCCTGCCGGCCTGCTACTGACCTACTTCGGTGTACAGAGTTTCGGGCAATGGCAGCATATTGCCGTCGGCTGTGCGCTCGGTTTCTCGGCCGGTGTGTTCCTCTGCATCTCGCTGGCCGACATCCTCCCGGAGATCCAGTTCCACCGCCACGATCGGGGCAAACTGACTGCCGCGCTGCTGCTGGGCGTCGCCTTGGCCTTCGCCATCGGCCTGTTCGAATCCAAGCACGCGCACGATCAACATACGCACGACAGCGCACCGCAACATGACCACGACGCCGAACACGATCACGAGTAGGTTGTCAGCGTCTCACTTGAAGAGGCAGGGGGACCACGCGGCGGTGGCCGGCCCGAACGGGCCGGCGCTATGGAAGCCCAGGCCGCAGCGAGCCGAAGGCGAGCGGAGGCCTGGGTACGCAAACGACCAAACATTTGAGGCCTGAAAGGCCGGGCCGTCATGGCGCCACTGGCACAAGGCCAGCGGAGACCTACACTCCAACCTACTCTCCGACTTGGAACCCACTTACCTGGCCATGGTCGGTGGCCACGACCACGACCGGCCCGGCGGCGGTCGCGAGCGTCTGGATCTGTTCGGGTCGGCCGTTAACTTCGCCCGTGCTCGTCGGCTGGCCGCGTTGGTCCAGCACCGCAACGGTCCCGTCTTCACAACCGACAACGATCTGCGCGCGGTG
>JAJRVM010000325.1 GCA_024277285.1 Planctomycetota bacterium | reverse complement strand
TGACTGGCGCTCAGGTGACTGGCGCTCAGGTGACTGGCGCTCAGGTGACTGGCGCTCAGATGACTGGCGCTCAGATGGCTGGCGCTCAGATGGCTGGCAGCGGTGGTGGGGCTGGGACGTCGGCCGAATCTACCAAGGTTCGCCGCGCGGACGTTACCACTCTGTTGTTGTGGGGTGCCGTTGTTATCGCGTGCGCATTGGTCAGCGCTGCGGGCGTGATGCGCTGGCGGACCACACAGAATGTGTTGGTGCAGCTTGGCGAGGCCGACCAGGTTGATTACTCCGAGCCACGGTCCGAGTTGCGTAGCGACACGGCGGGAGCGGGCGTATCGAACCGTATCCTCGCGGCGGCTCCTGCCGCGCTTACCAAGTTGGGCGCGACATTGGACGATCCGCGTTTCGGTCGATTAGCGGGTCGTCAACACGCCGGGCTGGACGAAGTGATACCGATTAACCGTCGCTGGCAATTCTCCTTCGCGCCCGGCTTGACCGAAGTGCAATATGCTCAGCAGTTGGCGGCGTTGGGGGTTGAGTTCGGTGTCCTGGCCGCCGATGGCAGTGTGCAGTATTTGACTGGGGTAGGCACCGGCAAGGTGAAGCGGCGTACCGGCGCCAGAAAGGACGACCACCGACCCTACTGGACTTGGGACCGGGGCGACTTGAGACGTGCGGACCGCGTCCTGTTGAGTAACGCCGGGCTGCCTATTTCCGACGAGGTCGTCTTGCATTTTCTGTCACCCGGCACGATCACGAAACTCGAACAGTTGGAGCTAGACTTTCAGAAACGCGATCCCAAAGATGTCTTGCTGACTCGATTCGCTTTCCGGCGAACCTTCCGTGGGCACGAAGTGCTGGTCGACCAGCAGATCGAGCGATAAGTATGAACGGGTCACAAAGAGCGAACCGGCCGTGCCAGCCACGTTCCAGAAACGTGGCGCGCGCATTGCTTGTAGCTTTGTTTGCTATCAGCCAGGCCATGATCTGGTGGCCTTCCACCGCGCCGGATGCAGTCGGTTCTGAAGACGCATCTTCGGCACGCGTCGTAACGCTCACGCAGGGAGCGCAGTACGGACAGTGCCTGGTCGCGATCGATGCGGGGCAACCGGTCAGTATGGATGTCGCTACGGCGCAGCTTGCTCAACGGCTTTCCAGTTCGACACCGCCGCCGATCGAACTCCGTTTGTCGGGGGGCGTTAGTCAAGAGGAACTGGCACGCCTGCGTCAATCGCTCTTACACGCCCCCGGTGCCCATCAGATTCGTGTCTCCGTGAGCCTGCTCGAACCAGATGGGGAACTTGCCAGCGAGGCAGTGGTCGCCGAACCGTCTGAGGCTCAAACGCAGGAGACGCTGCCACAATGACCCAACCAGATGATGTCGGTACTCACAGTGCGGAGCCGCAAGGTGTTTCGTTTGGAACGCCGCAAGATCGGAATCGTGGTTGGCGAATTGTCGACGGTGTACTGATCGTTGCCGCGTTGGCGAGTTCAATGTGGGCACTCTCCACGGCCATGGCTCGCAGCGATCCGCCGTTGCTTCGTACCATGGAATTGGTCCGAACCGTCGCGGAGGTCGATCCGTTTTGCTATATCGACGCCACGAACGTCGTGCGATGGGCGAGCGGATCGGCCGATGGCGAAGCGAGCCTCGCGTTTTCGCTGCCCGCAGTGCCAACCGATGTCGCTCTGTTTGTTCACCCTGACAGCCTGATCGAACCGATGGCACGAACCATTGGCGTGCTGCGACAGCGCGGCGCTCAGCGAATCCGTATCCTCCTTTGTCGACAGAACCCGTTTACCGACGATCGGCAAGAAGTAGCTCAGGAATAAGAGAGGTAGCCCCGATAGGGGCGCGCTATGATATCCTAGTTCGACAGCGCCACTTTATCTGAACCAAAACCCGTAACATGTTTCTAGTTAATAGGTTATTGGCCTTAAGGCCCCTGCCTGCTTGTCAGGCAGGTGAATCAGTTTGCCAAGCTAGATCGCAATCGAGATGATTTTCGGCGGTGCCCCGGCTAGCCATGCAAACTGATTCACCAACGGCACAAGGCCGTTGGGGTCTGGAGTTTGCGTCCAAAGTGGCGCTGTCCAGCTAAGGTGGAGCACGGTCGCCGCGAATGCGGCGGACCGCAGGCACATCGGCGTGAATGAGTGTGATGGGAACTGATGCAGATTCGTATTCGATATCATGATGGTCGCGAGGAGTGCCTCGAGCTCGATGCGCGTGGGACGTTGCGTTTTGGCAGACGTAGCACGGCGGATATCCAGCTGGGCGGCCCTGATGTGCGCTCACTTCATTTTGGCATCTTGCTGCGCGATGGAGCGTTTACGGTCGTCGCGTTCAAGAAGGTGGGGAAAATCAGCGTCAACGGCAAGATGGTCCGCAAGCATATCTTGCAGGTTGGCGATCGGATTGAAGTGGGAAATAATCGGATTGAAGTGCTTGCCGAGCGGGCTGACGCGATGTCGTCCACGGGGGCAGCCGGAGGTGATAGCGAGCAGCGGCGCCGCGCGGACAGGCGGTCGGCGGATGCCATCGACAGTCGGCCTCGCGGCGACGAGTTGGAAGAATTGAGCGATTTGGATGAGCCAGCGGATCTACTGGACGACCCGGCCGACGCATGGGACACGTTCGACGAACAGGGGCCGGCTGCTGGTGCAATCGGTGACGAACTGCCGCTCGGGGACATTGCCACGCAAGGTACCTTTACCGAACCGGCGGTCGAAGAGCCTGCAGATCGGTCGGCGCGATGGTGGACGTCAACCTGGTTCAAAGGTGTTCTGTTGGCGGTCGTCGTGATTCCGTTGGTTGTCTTGATCGGACTGTATATCCAACAGTTGCCTGATGCGCGGCAGCGTTTTGCAAGAGCGGACCAGTTCTATCAAACGGGGGACTATCCCAACGCGCGCAAAGCCTTTGCCACCTACTTGCGGTATCACGGCGACGCGCCACGCGTGGACGAGGCGATTGTCAAACGGCAGCTGGCGATGTTGCTGGAAGGACTGGATCGTGGCGAAAAGGCCGAGACGCTATTGACACGGCTTGAGGAGTCGATGATCAAGTGGGGTGCGGCTGGAAACTGTGCGTATGCGCAAGCGGGCTTGGCCGAGTTGTTGCCGACCTTGGTGGCCGATCTCACACGCCAAGGCCAGGTGAACGTCCAGAAGGGGGATGATGAAGCGGCGCGCGACGCGCTGCGCAAGGCGGGCGAGACGCTCGCGCTGGTTTATCGTTACTTACCTCCTCGGTTGCAACGTTCCTGTGGCGCGCAACAGTTGCAATTGTATTACACTCGTTTAGAACGCGAGTTCCATCAACCGGCGGCGCGCCGTGCCGCATTGCAGCGAATCGAAGCGGCTATGGAAGGTGGCGGGCTCGAAGAGGCATACGCGGCGCGGGCCGAGTTGTTGCGTGTCTATCCGAAGCTGGCGACCGATGGACGAGTGCTTGCTGGGATGCGTGCCGTCGGGCGCGCTGAAGCGGAGCGTGTCCGAGTTGGCGCTGCCGTGCAAGCGACACGCGGCGGTGAGCGGGACAAGGCGCTATCACCGGAGGCGGCGTGGCGGCAGATCCTGTTGCCTTCCGTATCGAACGAGACATTTGGCGCTGTTCCCGACCCCAGTGCTCCCGACCCCAGTGCTCCCGACTCCAGTGTTACCGACTCCAGTGTTACCGACGGAGATAGTGCCGGCAACGCGACTACGGTCACTGTGGTGGCCTTGGCTCAGTTCGGTGTAGTTTACGGCGTCGACCTGGTGAAGGGGCACGTGTTATGGCGCCGCGCGGTTGGCCGTGGCGCCACGTTCGATCCGATTCGGATCGGGCCACGCGGATTCGTGTTGGTCGATTGCCGAGGCGACGAAGTGCTGGGTGTGGAGGCTGTGTCTGGTGTGGTGCTCTGGCGTGTGCCGCTTCCCAACGTGGTCGGCAGATTGACGCTCAGCCAACGACAGTTGATTGTGGCGTCGACCGATGGCTTGATACGGGCGATTGATGTTGACGAAGGGAGAGTGACCAGCACCGTGCGAATGCCCCAGCATTTGCTCGCGTCTCCGACCATTGATCCCACGGAAGGGCGCTACTATCAAGTCGCCGACCATTCGTTGGTCTATGTGGTGGCGATCGACCAGTCTCGATGCTTGTCGTCTTTCTATTTGGGGCACGAACGAGGTACCGTGCGGTGGTCTCCCATTGTATTGGGAGATTACTTGCTGGTCTTTGAACAAGTGGGGCCGAACCAATCGGTGGTTCATGTATTACGGCGTGGCGATCAGCTCGAGCCGATCCAGGCGGTTGCCGTATCGGCGGCACCTTGTGACCGACCGGTGGTGATTGGCAGCAAGGTCTATTGGGCTGGTGATGACGGCCGCGTGCATGTGTTATGGCATCGTGCGGGCGATCGACGCCGAGTGTTGCAGGTGGCCTCTGCCTTTGATCCCCCATCGGCTGCCATGGACCGTGACGTTCCACTGCGGCTGGCGGCCATCCAAGGCCGATTGTGGGTGGCCGGAGCCGGAGTGTCCATCTACCAGCCTGTTGCAGGTGACGCGGTTGCGCAATTGTTACGCCGGCGGTGGACCGACGTGATCGTGCACCGGATCGTTCCAACTGCGGACGGCAATGCGGTGGCGATCGGCAAACGACAATCGGACGGCCCCCATCTGGTTTGGCGCGGCGACGACGCGTCGGGGCAACGGATGCGGCCGATGTCGGTGGGCGCTGCCGCCGTTGCGCCGCCACTGGTGAGTGTGGGAAGCGACGCGTTTCGAGTGCTGCGAAGCGATGGTGTGTTGGTTCACGGCACTCTAAGCAAACTGGCCAACGGCGCCGACAATGTGACTGCGCAGAGTGTTTACGAAAATGCCGTTCCTGACGCCGAGTCTGCCGCGCATCGTCAGGTGGGAACGGGGCCGACGGAGCGACCGTCCACCGGCAGGCCGACCACTTGTTTATGGAACAGCCGCCGAATCGGCGTGCTTGGGCCGTTGCCGGGAAACGACGCGTTGTTGCTCGGGGCGTTCGATGTGGCACACGCCGGCTGTTCACTTTTGTCTTTGCCTCGCTCGCTAGTGTGCCCGGCCGTCGTGGTCGGCAGCCAGCTGGTGCTGCCGCTGCGACATGGTTCGATCGTGCTGTACGATACGCAACGGCGCCGGTTTGGCGCCGGTGAGTTCTGGCCTCAGTGGACCGGTGGAGCATCGCCGCAATGGCGAACTCCGGCCGTGTTACCGGATGGCAAGTTGGTCGTTAGCGACGGCCGGAACCGCCTGTTCCTGCTCGAAATTCCTGCCGACGGCGAGGGCATTGTTGAAGCCGCCAACCGGAGCGATCAAGTGGCGTTTGCTTCACCACTTGTGGCTGTTGAACAGACCGTATGGGGAGTTAGCGCGCGAGGATGGTTATGCCGCGTGGCGGTTCCTGAGTTGACTGTGCAGCAGGACGTTCAGCTGCGCGGCGCTCCACAATGGGGACCGACGCTCGTCGGAAAACGGGCGTTCATGGCCACCACTGACGGCATGTTCCGATGTCTGGGGCAAACGCCCCGTGGTGATTGGGCCCTGCAGTTAGAGATGGGGCCTGTGGTTGGTGTGTGCGCGTTGGACGATCAGCTGGTGGCGGTCGCTTCGGCCGATGGGCTGGTCGCCTTTGTGGACGCAAGTACGGGGAGTCTGGCAACTGGCCTTATCAAGCTGGGGCAGCCCGTGGCGTATGGCCCGGTCGTGCTCAACAAGCGGCTTGCCTTGCTCACGGCGGACGGTTGCCTGATGGTCATGCGTGACGAAGTTAACGTGTTGACCGGGCGGAGTGGGCGATGATTGGGCAGGAAGAAGACAACGGAGCAACGGCGAGGAGTAACCGGATGGTTGGTGGTTTGACGACGCGAACAATCTGCCGATTCACGTTGGCCATAATCGGGTCGGCGCTAATCTGGTCGGCGCTATTGCTGCGCAATGTGTCGGCAGACCAACGCATCATCGACCAACCGCCGCACGATCTGCTGACCTTGAAGAAGGATGCTCAAACTTTCAAGATCGTCCCCTTGGAGTTAAAACGCCGTGTGCCGTTGCGCGCGCAGGATCGGGACGAGTGGTTAGTGATCCAGCTGCTGAAGCGTCCGGAGCAGCGTTATCAGGTGCGTTGGGCCGATATCGAGCGAGTACAGCTGTTTGAAGAGCTGGTATTGGCCGAGGCCGCCGAATTAGCGGCGGCAGGGGATTTTGACACGGCGTACGAGCATTATCGTTTTGTCGAGAAACGTGCTCCGGAGTTTCCTGGCCTGGCGACGGCGCGACACCAATGTATGTTTCGTGAAGCGGAGCATTGGTTGGGGCAAGGCAAGTATGCCAACGCGCTCGTTTTGCTTAACGAGCTGTATCGGCTCGCCCCGCGTTTCTCTGGTTTGAAAGAGGCGAGTGGCCGCGTGGTTGATCGGATGGTAGAAGAGTATTTGGCTGCCGGCCAGCATGTTGCGGGCCGCGAGCTACTCGATTCGCTGGCCGCGAAATACCCCAGCCATGACGTTGTGCAGCGCCGGCGACAGCAGCTCGTCCAGCTGGCGAACAACGTTTACGACACAGCGCGTGCAGCGACCGATGTGGGGAAATTGCGTGAGGCACATGCCCTGACGCGCTCGGCGCTTCGGATCTGGCCAGACTTGGAGAAGACGCAACGTTTGGCCGCCGAGCTGGGCCAAAAATACCCTGTTGTTCGAGTCGGTGTTCGCGCGCCGTACGGTGGCGGGCTCGAGTTGACGGTGCCTCCACGCTGGACGGAACAAAGATGCCGAACGTTGGTCGACGGTTATCTCTATTTGCCTGATTCGTACGGCGCGGAAGGAGTCAAGTACAGGTCGCGCATTGTGTCGGGCCATAGCGACGCCGGACGAACGACGCTATCGGTCCGTGCGGGCGTACACTGGCCGGGCGGCAAGCTGCCCGTATCGAGTGCCGATGTAGCTTCGCAAATCGTCGCGCGTGGTGAACCAAGCATGCTGGCCTCGGCGCGAGTGCCGTTGACCGCGGTGGTTGAGTCGATACAGATGGTGGATGCCACGGCACTTGAAATCGTTTGGAAAGCAGAACCGCCCTTGTGGCAAGCGTTGCTGCAGATACCGATTCGACGCGATGACGGACGTGCGCCGGGTGTGGGGGACCAGACGCGTTTGGGTGCCTACCAGGCGAAACAGGACGAAGACGGAGCGTGGCGCTTCATGCTCGGCCAGCACGCATACGGAATCAACGCGCGGCAGCCTCGTGAGATCAGCGAAACGGTATTCGCCGATACGTTGTCCGCATTGCGCGCGCTACGGACTCAGGAGATCCAATTGTACGACCGCGTTGTTCCCTGGGATGTGTCGAATGTTCGTGCCTATGACGAGGTGCGGTTAGTTCCCTATGCGGCACCGACCGTGCACATGCTGATTCCCAACCCGCGCAGCCAGAAGTTGGCGTCTAGGATCGTGCGCCGAGCTTTGTCCTTGGCTCTGGATCGTAGCCGGATTCTGCGCGACGATCTTGGCGACGGCAAGGTCCTGGCTGGAGCGGTTTTGAGCGGTCCGTTCCCACAAGGATATGGCAGTGATGCCGCGATCCAGAACGATCAGCGGGATGCGCGGCAGGCGGCTGCACTGCTCAACGGACCGTTTGCCGCGCTTGGCGATCGTACGATTACACTGGTGCATCCTCCCGACCCGGTTGCGCGCCGCGCCGTGCGCGCGATTCAAACGCAATGGAACCTGAACGGGATAGGCGTCGAACTGGTGTCGGTCGAGTCGCCGGGGGGTGACTTGAGACGTGGTCCCGGTCGGCCGTGGGACCTGTGGTACCTTGAGTGGAATGGGATGGAACCGTGGAGCGACGCGGTTTGGTTGCTAGGACGCGAGTCGATCGCCGGGCAATCAGATCCCCAGTTACAGGCGATGGTCGATGACCTGCAGCTCGCGGCGACGTGGGACGAGGCGTGCGCAAAGCTGCGCGCGTTACACCGTTACGTTGCGCGGACGCAAGCGATCATTCCACTCTGGCAAATCAACGAATTTGCCGCCGTCCGTCGTGACATCGAAGGTGTTGGCGATAAGCCGGTGACACTCTATCAAAACGTCGACCAATGGAAAGTGAAACTGAAACCGTGATTACCGTGATGCGATACCTATGGTTCGGAGGCGTGGTCGTGGCGCTTTGCGCGATCGGCCTTGTGCCAGGATCGGTGCAGGCAGAGGAGTCTTCGGTATGGGAACTCAAGCCGTACCGCATTCAAGTTCTGTTGGTGCCAGACTGGGCGACGCAGTGGTCGGAGCACCGGTTGGATGAACTCAGCGAGTACCTCATGCGGCGTGCTGAAGTTGAAATCGGGCAACCGTGGCGCTTGGACGTTCGCCCTGCGCCGGCGGCCGTGCGGCGCGCCGTGCTGGCGGCATCGTCACCGGCAAGACTCAAGAGTGTCGATCAGTTGTTGGCACGCTATCGGGATTGTGACAAGGTGATTGTGATGCTGCTGAAGAGTGATTCGGGGTTTCGCGGCGCATTAGCGTGGGAGTTCGATTGGGCGAGTCGGCGGTGGTGTGTTGGCCGGCGCTTTCGGGCGACCAATTCGGTTGGCGTGCAAGAGGCTTTGTTCGCGTCGCTTGACCTGGTGTTCTCGCCATTGGGATTGGTCAAACTGGCGAGTGGACAACGCGTGGTTTTGCGGGGCCGCGCCGCGTTGTTGAACGTCCGGAATGCACGCCGTAAGAAAGTGAAAGAGGGCAGCTTGTTTGAAGTGGTGCGGCGCGATGGCGCCACGCCAGTCACCGCCGCCGAAAACGCGATCCTGCTGGTGGTCGAGGAGATCGGCGAGCAGGGGATTCGCTGTCGAATTGTAACGCGATCCAAGAACCCTCTCGAACAAACGGCGCCGGAGTCGTGGATTGCCGTGCAAGCACGTGTGATTCACACGAGTACTGAATATGCGCTGACCTGCGATCAAGCCAATAGCGTGGCTCCACTGACACAGTGTGAAGTGTGGGTTGCCCAGCGCCGCTCCGATCGAGGGGCGCTGGCCGGTTGCCTCGATGCCGATGGCAAGATCGTCTTGCCGGCAACCGGCAAGGCCGCGTGGCTCAATGTCAGAGTAGGCGCGGTGACGTTGCGCCAGTACTGTGTGATTGCGGGCGTTCATCCGCAGCAGACGATAAACACGCATCTGACACATCCGCATCTATTGCATGCCGCCGCGTTGGCACTCTGTCGGGATGACGTTGCTGAATTGGTGACACTGCACGATACCTATCGCGTCCGCTACCGACATCGACTGGACGCTTCGCGCGATCAGGACGCGAAGGCATTGTTGGAGGAAATGCACGAGTTGCTCAAACCACGCACCGAACAGTTACTTGAAACCATTCGGCAACGACGCAACAAAGTGATCGCCATCGATGCCGGTGAAGCCGAACGATTCACACGTCAATGGACCGAATTGATGGCGACGCTCAACAAGCTTTGCGCGTAGCTCGGGAATCTTTCCCGAGCATGGACGACGTTATCTCTCCAGGCGAATCTCTATTGCCGATCGATCTTGAAGAGGTGTTCTGCGGGACTCGCTTGTCTTGGCGTTTTGGCGATAGGGGGCTTCTTGCCGACAGAACGCTTTCCATGTCGGGGATGGAATCCCCGGC
>JAJRVM010000324.1 GCA_024277285.1 Planctomycetota bacterium | reverse complement strand
GTGCCGTAAGGCACCGGTGTCGTTATCAAGAGAATCGTTAGCCCCGGTAGGGGCGGCACAGGAAGGACGAGGGCTGGCGTCTGTATCGCCCCTGCCGGGGCTTTACCGATATTGTTTGCCGAGGACCGGGGCCTGATGACCCCGGCAAGGACTATGTTGGCCCTCCGGGCCTTAAAAAACGAAGCTCACGGCTAAAGGCCGTGAACGGTTACCCCAAAACAACGCGGCGTGGTGCCGTACCGGGGCGCAGCCGCGTAGCGGCCGAGCGCCACCCTAGGTGACGGTTGGAAGAGATGACGTACGCCCCAACGCGTTCCCCAAAACATTCGGCGATTGGTGCTTTCCTGTGGAACGCCTTCGGCGTACGTCTTCCGCGCCAGTTCTCCCAGGGTGCGCTCCGCAGCTGCGCCGCGTCGCGACCCTCTGGGCTCTGGAGTACAACCGCTTCGCGGTAAACAGCCAGGTCACAGCCATGGGGGGACGAAACATGCGGGAAGAAATGCCACACAGAGTTACTGTTTGGGCGTCACACGAATCATGACCACATTATGACCAACGCACAAATGACGACAGTTGCTACGAATCCTGCGCATGCTACAAACCCTCGCGCAAGTAGTGGCCGATACGGCCGTTCGCTCCGTGCATACTGATACGCTAACACATGAAGCATTGCGAAACACATGCCGAAAGCAGCAGCAAAAACGAGTCCGAATCCTTGGAGGAAATACGACATACCCGAAGAGTCAGCCAGGTTGAATCGAGCCGGAGCGAAGCCACATACGGCCGCGACGGAGGCGTAGTGGATTCCGAGAACCAGCCCAAGTGCGGGCATCCCACGTTGGAATCGGCGTCCGACGTTAAGTATCACGCCGTAAGACGAGTAGAGAAACACCATTCCGAAAACCACGAATACGGGGACACGGCTATCTCCACCCATGAATGTCCATAGCGCCGCAGCCGGGGCAAAAAACAACAGTCCTGGCACATTCGACCCATCTCCGCCTCCGGCCGCGAACAGGGCGAGAATCCCCATGCACATCGTCGCAACAAATCCTGTAAGCGTGACGCACAGCAACGGAAACAGAAACTCTACCCAAATGTTTCGACGAGACACAATCTCACTCCCGATTTGCGAGACAACCGATTCAGGCGACGGGGCCTATCCAATACAAACGGTCAAGGCAACTCGATCATTTGGAGCAGGCTCACGTAAATGCTGAGCCGCGTCCATATAGGGTTGCTTCATGCGACGCACAAGCTATGTCTCGCTCTTTCGCTATCTTTTTTGATAGTGGAACACCCATGCCACAGGGTCTTGTGCACGGCCTTGCGAAACGGATGGCAGGCAAGTGGCACTTATCCACTGAGACTAGCTCGCTCCAAATACTAGGGGGCACGCCAGGATTGATCGCACCCGATAATCTACGCACAGCCGCCAAAAAACCACCAATCCGTCAAACACTTCAGAACTTTGGTTCCCCAAGTGGCCACCCGGGGCCGTGCAGTCGATACGGAATTCGCTTCACTTGTTGTGGAGGTGCCGCCGTCGATTGGGACCGCAGTGGGGGAACTGGCTGCCAGTTCTTCCAATACTTTGCGTGAGAGTATCCAGAACCGTACCATTCAGGAACACGTTTGGACAAGTCGCGAAGACGGCGCGCCAAACGACTGCGGGATCCTCCTGCCGTATCATCGAACTTTGGCGATGCTCCCCGGTAGTCTTTCGCTATCAGAACGCGCCAACTGGCTATGCGACGCTGCAAAGCGGCTTCGTGTTTTGTCCCGCGGGGTGGTTGGAGCATCACGGACTCAACATGCTTCCAGAACTCGTTGAAACTCTTCGTGGACAGATCCGAACACTTTGCTTTGCCGCCCCGTCTTGCCACAACAAGCTGATACATTGCATCGTAGGTCTTTTGCGCCATCCGTCTTTCTCGAACCGAGTGACGAAATGGTTCGTCCGGATCGGATCCCACCCATTCTATGCCGGTCATGTTGACGCGGACCGCATGTCCCATTTTGTCGCCGAACTCGCGGTGAGCGAAGGAGTCCTGGTACGCGTGGAGCAAGAGGCCAAACATTTCGGCATCGCCCACGTTGGCCACTGACAAGAGGGCCTTGCGTACTCGAGGTTCATCTTCTCGAACACCGTACTCGTCGTTCGGGTCAGGCATGTGAAACCGGCGGCGCGCTGAAGCTCCCCCGCTAATTGGTGCAGTGCCAGAATCATAGTCCACACGCGTGGCGAAATAGGCGATGATATAGGCTTCGGAAACGGGAATGGTCTTGGATCTGACCCAACCGGAGGGTTGGTCGAGACCGAGGTAGCGGGCGAGGTAGTAGTTGAAGTAGAAGTGCACATCTTGATCATAAAGCCCCGTGGGATCGGTTCGGTTGGCGGGGTCGTTGCCCACATATCTTCGCAGATTGGCGTCACCGGCGGCAAATCCGGCCGGATCATCACTGATAAACTGCCCGATTTGTGGGTCATAGTACCGAGCGCGATAGAAGTACAGATCGGATTCGGCGTCCGTTTCCCGACCGGTGAATCCAAAAATATGCTCGACGGCCGTTGCGGATTCCCCAGTGATCTGACCAAACGCGTCATAGGTAATGTGGTTCGCAATCGTCGTCACATCACTGACGTCATCATATTGGGCCAGGTCACGTACCGTCCCCAGGCGATCAGTTAGTGGCCAGAGTAATTGCTCGGTGTCTCCGAGGCCATCGACCTGTTCGTCGGCCAGCACTTGATCGACCAACGGGCCGTGCAGGTACCGGTTGGCGAGGTTCCCGGCGGCAAATCGCAGCACAATATTCTGATCATCATACACAAAGTTTTCGACTTCAGCCGGCCCCACCTGTGGCGTGATCGTTTTGCCGGTCCGCTGTCCCAGGACGTCGTACGTGTATTCTACGCTGCGTAGCACCGTCCCATCGACATGGTCCAATTCGACGATCCGCACCAGCTGGTTCCGTAGATTCCACTCGTATCGAGTTGCCTTGCCGGTGGCGATTTCCACTCGCAACGAGCGATTTCCCTGAGCATCGTATTCATAGCGATACCGATCATCCGATTCGATCATGTTCCGCTGGCCCACGACATACCCATTCTCGGAACGGTTTCCGTTGGCATCGTAAGCGAACGCCAGGTCGTCCTGGTTGTCATCGTCCACCGCGACCAACTGCCCACGCGCATCGTAGTGAAAGCGTGTTATGCCATCTGCGGAGGCATCTTGCTGGACCACCCGATGCGCCGCGTCGTAGACCCAGGCGTATTCGGCCAACACGTTATCGCCATTGCGGTGTGTCAATTCGGCAAGCTGTCCTTGTCGGTCAAAGTGGAATTGCGATTGCACGACCAGCTCAGACGTGCCAAGGCCCATGTACCGCCGAATATCCGCCAATTGATTTGCTTCTGAGTAGCCAAAGTCCACCCGTTTGCTCGCCGCGTGGTCCCCCGATTGTTCGATGCGCGAGAGGCGAGAACGGGCATCGTAGGTGTATTCTGTCACGTGATCTTCATGGCCATTCACCTCGACGTGCAGTGCGTCACGCAGGCCGTCGTGTCGCGTATAGTCGTTGCGCAATGTCACTGGCGGCGCAGCAACCAAATCGATCGTGGTCTCCAATGGTCGATCAAGTTCGTCCCACTGGTACTCATAACTACTGGTGCTGTCACGCGTCGCGACCAAACGTCCTGCTGCATCGTACGTACGTTCGATCGTATTCAATCGCTGGTGGTCCGCTTGGGCATCTGCGGCCGAGGCGTACCACATTTCATCTTGCAAACGTCCGAGGGCATCGTATTGCATGGTGCGCACTCGTTCCAATCGGTCGGTCGTTTGGAGGAGATTGCCTGCAACATCGTATTCGTATCGTGTCGTCGCCGGTTCGCCGTCGATCGTCACACGTTCCTCCACAACACGATCGCTCGAGTTGTAGGCATAGCTTGTCACGTTGCCCAGTGGATCGGTGACCGATTGCAATCGTCCCAGCATGTCGTATGCGAATTGCGTCGTGTCACCGTTGGCGTCGGTACCACTTGTGCGCTGCGAGCGATGATTGAACGTGTAACGCTTTGTGTTGCCCAACGCATCCGATTCGGCAATCACATTGCCTCGCGTGTCATAGCCGGTATAGGTGTTGCCAGCTACTTCGACAATCCAAATGGCATCGGCCACCAAGTTACCGACTGCCTCGGGAGCGGTCAGCTCGATGTTCATGCTGTTGCCCGGTACGGTGACGACGGCCAGACGCTGCCAGGTCTGGCTGGCGTCCACGATGTCGGCCGCGATTTGTTGTTGATCGACGATGACGGGTGGACTCAATTCGGCGCCGTCGGCCTCGACATGAAAAAGGGCGTTCGTCACATTCGCCGCATCGGGCCACCACGTCGCCAACACTTCGTAGGTTGTGCCAGGTTGCAGTTCCGAAAACACCCAGTTGGCGCTTGGTTGGGCATCGCCGACCGTTTCCGCAAACCGATGCGCGCCGTTCCAACCTTCGGATCGTGTCAGCCACGTGCCCGTCAGGTCAGCCTGGTCGTCATCCGATGTGCGGTTGTCGAGTTCCTGCCCGTCGAGGTGCGGCGGTGACGTGATGGTGCGCCGTCCCAGTCGGTCATAGCCGTACCGAGTTGTGGCTCCCAACGGATCTGTTTCCGAGACAAGCCGTCCCATTCCGTCGTAGCGTCGGGTGGTCGTGGCGCCGTTGTCGGTCGTCATGATGGGACGGTCCAGTTTATCGTAGGCGACGAGCGTTGCGTTGCCGTCGGCGTCAAATGTCGAGACTCGATTGCCGCTCAGATCGTAGGCGTGGCGGACTTCCGCCAGTGGCCCCGTTGATGTCCCATCGCTCGGGAGAAGTCGTTCGATCCGCAGTTGGCCCAACGCGTCGTACTCGTATTCGGTCCTTCGTCCGATCGGATCCACCAAGGCGGCCAATTGCCCATCGGTGGTGTACTCCATCCGCGTAACGGGTGACGCGTGGTCTTCCGTTGCTGTTTCGATCATGGCCACTTTGCGGCCGAGCGCATCGAATTGGTATTCGGTTTGAACGCCGGCTGTATCACGCTCGAAACGTAGGTTTCCGACTGCGTCGTAGACAAAATGAGTTACCGGTCGCGGTTCGCCAGCGAGTGGCGCTGGTGCGATCTGCGTGATCAGTCGCCCAAGTGCGTCGATGACAAAGTCGGTTTGACGATAGATCGGTGTTGGGCCCTCGGCCATTCGTTCGTTTCGCTGCACCACATTTCCGACCAAGTCGAATACCTCAATCGACTCGTCGACCACATGTCCTCCGTCCACTTGTGTCTTCTTCCAAAGGCGATCCCAATTGTCGAAAAACTGGTTGTGGACGACGATCTTGCCCGGTCCAATGACTTCACTGCGGCGGATCTGGTTGCCCATAATGTCGTAGTCATAGAACGACTCTGGTGCGACAAGTGGGCCGGTGCCGTCGGGGTCGGACATCACTTCATGGACCATTCGACCAAGTGCGTCATATTGGAAACGTGTGGAGACGAACGTCTCTGGACGGAGCGCGTCGAAGACGAAACTCGAACGTAACGAACCGTCCACGTTATACTCCAGACGTGTGGTCGGAGCGCCCAACGGCCCGGCGTCGTCGGGGTCGGGCAATGCGGACTCGATCAGCCGATCACGATCATCGTAGCGGAACGATGTTAGCCTATTTCCCGGTTCCAGTTTCCCGACCAGGTTATCGCGCAGGTCGTAGGAGAAGACGGTTTCGGGATGTCGTCCGTTCGCGTCGGCAGGTTGTTGCAAATGCCGGACGCGGCCGAGGTCATCATATTCATAGCGTATCACTTGCCACTGGCCGCCGACGCCTTCACGCGATTCAAGTAGCTGGCCCGCAGCGTCATAGATGAAGTGAGTTACTGGTGCCTCGTGTTGCAGCGTACCAGGGGCCGGTTCGGACATGCGCGTGTTTTGACGAAAGAGATCATACTGGTAGCTGACCACCGCTCCGAGCGGATCGCGACTCGAACGCAAGTTGCCCCAAGCGTCATAGGAATAGGTCGTTACCGGTACGGCAGGAATGACATCGGGCGCGCCGGGCGAGTACGCGATTTCCGGAACCGGTTGGGTTATTGCAACGCGCTGATTGCGAGCATCGAAGGCAAAGATGGTCGTGTGGTCCGCCGCATCTCGCTCGGCAACCAGGTTCCCTTCGCCATCATGCGTGTAACGCGTTGTTGCCGGGCGCTGATCGGTGCCCGCGAAGCCACCAGCAGGTGGCAGACTGCTCGCACTCAAGCGATTCATGCTGTCATATTGCTGGATGGTTGTCACACCGCGTGGGTTCGTGACGCTTGTCACGTTGCCCATCGCGTCGTAGGAATAGGTCGTTACGGGGCGCCCGTGGTCGTCCGTTCCCGGGGCCGTATCGACTTGTTGGTAGAGCCGGTCCAGAGCGTCGTAGACGAAATTGGTGCTGTGCCCGGCGGGATCAATCTTTTCGGCCAGCCGGCGTTGTTCGTCATAGTGGAACTGGACTGTTGACGCGATATCGGGGTCCGTATTTCCAAATGCTTGGCGAACAGTTGCCGGCAGACCGATCGCTGGGCCTTCCTCGTGGTATTGGGTCATCGTTGTCACGGCATCCGTCGTGCCGGCCGCGATGACCTCCATCACGATCATTCCGCCCGGCATATCTTCCATGGCCAGCGGGCGTTGCGTATAGACAAAGGCGGTCTGGCGGTCTGGTGTGTCTGCATACTTTTGCTCATGCTCGGTGCGGATGGCGACATTGCCGCGTTGGTTGAGCTGAAACGAAACGCCGCGTCCAAGCCGGTCTTGATATGTTATGACTTGGCTGTACAGGTCGTCATAGGTCCACTGTTCAAACGTGCCATCGGCATAGACACGGCGTTCGAGATTGCCCAACGAATCGAATTGTTGCTGAGTAACGATGGCGGGCAACGGGGTATCGCCACCGCCTCCGGGTGGTGAAATGAGCCGGTTTGGCAGGCCAGTCGCGTTACGTTCCCAACGCCACACGTCATAGCTGTTTGAGCTGGGGACGGGAGGCTCTGCGCGCGCGGTCATCAACGCGTGAGGGTCGGTTTGGTACTGCCACACCGCCGCGCGCGTGTCGACGAACTGGGCCCAGGGTTGAGCGAGTTGGACGGCGGTACCATCCGCGCCCGGAACGACTCCGGTGGCGGGGCTGTGCAACTGCCCGTCGAGGCCGGTTTCGAGATACGAGAGTAGTTGCCATTGATTTCCGTCGGGATTCGTTACCATCGCCACTCGCCCAGTTTCGTCGTTTCGAGCGATACTGGTCAAGTTGCCGCGCGGATCGGTCACTTCGACCAGGAGTTCGTTATCGAGATCGTATTCAAAGTCGTAGGACGGAACCTGCATTCCGAACCCAGGGTCCGGCAACACGACTTGCGTGACGACTCCATCCAACGTGTTCCATTGCGTTGTTCGGCCAGCGAAATCGGTGATACTCGAGACGTATTGATCGGCATAGTCGATCGTTGTTGTCAGCCCACTTTGACGTTCGATCCGCGACAATTCGTCCTGCCGTCCATCGCTATCTGTATCGACATAGTCGTAGCGTGTCCGATTCCCGTTGCGGTCACGCATTTCGTTCAGGACGCCGGTCTGTGGGTCGAATTGATACACGTCTTGCGTCTTCGTGATCAGTTCGAGGGGAACTGCTTCCTTCGGCCAAGTCAGCGTCGAGAACGCATCGTCAGACGCCACCAAGGGCCCGGCTTCGACCAGCATTACGGCGCCGGCCGAGACCGCGCCGTCGGCGTAGGTCGAGTCGTCAACGCGGGTCGTCAACGTGACTTGCAGGGAATCGTGGTCCGCGGGGATCGCGAAGAAACCAAGGCTGCGCCAAGTACGTCCCTCCCAGGTAAACTCGCCGGGCGCGTACCGCTGGTCGACGAGAATGGGATCCGCACGTCCCGTTACCGGGTCGGCTGAGACCTTGTACGCGGCATTGGTAGCTAATGTCGGTCCTGGCGCCCATTCGACATAGACTTGGACCATTTTTCCGGGGACAACGCTCTCGAACGTCCACG
Organism: Planctomycetota bacterium; assembly: GCA_024277285.1. The sequence goes on along the minus strand of JAJRVM010000324.1, from coordinate 19,498 downwards.
TCACCTCTTCGGCCTGGTCGGCAAGGCCTGCGAAAGTCGTGCGATACGCGTGATAGTCAGCGTTCCGATGCCCGGTCCATTGGTGTGGTTGCGAGAACTGAACGGCTGTGTCGTTCGGACGTGCGATTTCGATCAGACGTGATTTGGTCGGTTCTCCTGCGCGGAACCACGTGACCGAGTTATCGCCACGTACCAGTGCGATTCCCGATTCAGCCGCAGCGCCTATCGGTGTCAAGCGTGATACGGATGTGCCCGTACCGCCGGTGAAGCTGCCGTCGGCCGGGAAAAGCCGATCCATTTCGTCGAGCGTCCAGCGTTGCCCCCATTCGGGCGTGCCCAGCGCCGGGTCGATGCGGTTGATGACGTCGGTGGTGCCGCGCAGCGTGCGTGACAGGGTCTTGCCATCAATCTCGGCGAGCAATTGGATGTCGTGGTCGTAGTGCCCAGTGGCCAACGAAGTGACAAGCGAGTCGGGTCCTGGAATGACAAGTCGCAGCTCGCGGTTAGCATTCGGTTCGAGGTAACTCGCCAGATCGGTCAAATCGAACGATAATGTTTCCCCCGATTGCCCGCCGACCGTGAAAGTACCACGGAGCGAAGTGGCGCCGGCAACGTCTTCGGGAAGTCGAATAATCGTCTCCGCGATGGGCCGCAGGTTATCGTCTTCGCGGTATTGTGGCGTCAGGACCGGCAATTCGTAACGGGCCTGACCACCATGGACATCGACCTGCAGAGCGCCATAGCGGATCGACTCCGCAACCAGTTCGGTGCTCTCCCGATCGGCCTGTTGGTAGCTGTGATTCTCGATCTGATCGTCGTCCAACAGCGTGATTGTGGCGAAGTGCTCGACCGGTTCGCCCTGATCGTCGGTTTTCAGGCGGTAGGGCGAACGCGCGTTCCACCACGCCCAGGCGTTGTAGCTGGAGGGGAGCCCATCGTTGGGAGTGATCGTGTTGGGTTGGTCATGCAGACTTCGATACTCTCCCCATGGGATCAAATCGATCGAGATCGACTCGTCCCATTCCACGGTCGAATCGTCGTGCGGTACGATCGCCAGCGTTGCGCCGGCTGTGCCCGGTGGAAGGTAGATGCTGCCAATCGACGTCACGGGATCTTCTGCCAGTCCGACGCGCTCGCCGCTGGTATCGACAACGGTATAATCGTTGCGTGAGGGATCGCTTGGCAGATCCGTGGCGTTGGCTTGTTGCGCATCGTCAACGACGCGATAGTACACCATCAGCCCCTGCTTGGTATCCGCCCAGTCACGCGTCACGAGGAACTCCCCAAGGTCAGCAGTCTGGCTGCCGCCGGTCTCTGCCGCAATCGCATTGACTGCCGATACGGTGACTTCGCTTTCAACCATTACCTGGATCGAGTCGTGCATTACGAACCCTTCAAACAGGTTCGGATAGGCGCTGACCCGGTTGCCATTGCCGTCGTCGACCAGTGGTGGAATGCCGTCCGGGTCGACTTGAATCGCCAGTCCATACTTGCCGGCCGCGATGCCTTCCACGTACAGCGTGAACTGATTTGCGACGTTTCCGCCAGTGAGCTGCGCGACACTGTAGTGGCGACTTGGCCCGGTCACTTCTTGTGACGCCACAAAGTGGCCTGGATTGTCTTGGTCATTGGCGGTGTGCGGGTTGCGTGGGTACGTCTCGTCCACCGTCCAAAGTCGCAGTCCCCCCAATTCCACCTGCCGCGCACCGTCGGCCGAGAGCGATGCGTTGGCTGGGTCAGAATCGCTGTAGACAAACCTCAGCAACGCGCGTTCCGGGTCGATCGGAGCCGGAAGGTCGATGACGATCGGGACGAACCCCAGTTGGTCGGACCCGCTCACCTGATCGTCATCCGCGTCGGAAGTCAGTTCCCAGTCCGGCAGTCCATCCAGGTCGAACCCATCCACGAAATCGGGAATGCCATCACGATCCACGTCATCACTGTTGATCCTGATCCGCTTACCGGTGACCTTATACGTGTCTTCCAGTTGTTCTTCCGTCGTCGAACGGTCTGGCACGTCAAGCCCGTTGCTATTGTCCGAGTCGATGTCGATATCGACGGCAACCACATGAATGGTCACGGCATCGTCAACCGCATTGCGGCCATCATCGGGAGTAAACGTGGCGACGATCTCGCCGGCCCCTTCTTCCATGCCCTCGATCGCGACGGGGATAGCTTGCGAAGCGAGCGACGCCATGCCAAACCAAGTGTTGTTGAGCAAGTACTCTTCGCTCTCACGTACGGGGAGCCAACGCACCGGCGAATTCCACTGCCAGGAATGTTCGAAGAGTGCTTCGCTTCCATAGAGTGCCCAGGCTGGTACCCACAACATGGCATTGTCCGGGACGTCAAACGACACCGTGCCGGCCACGTTGGAGGTGACGACGGCCGGTCGCACTTCCTTGTCGCCGGTTTCCCAACCATCATGAACATCCCCAAACATCCCGGTGTTGCTCCAAAGCGAGGCTAGGTGGTGCTGTCGGTTCGTTGTGGGAAAGCGGTCCGGTTGGTTATCTTTGAGACGCCGCAGGACCGTAACTGTCCGGCCGAATGGACCTACCGATATCGTCTCGGTAGCCAGGTTCCATTCGTCGTAGTCGTTGTTGAGCGCCACCAACGCTCCGGGTGATTGTTCCAGATTGTCCGGAATGCGACGCCGCAGCGCGTCCAGGTCGAACATGATGTCTGGCAGAGTGGGTGGATCGCCAGCGGGTGGGGCGTCGGGTGGCGGGTCGTCTGGATACGGGTCGTCTGGATACGGGTCGTCTGGATACGGGGGTGGATCGGCAGGATTGCTGGGTGGTACGTCACTGGGGGGTACGTCACTGGGTGGTACGTCACTGGGGGGTGGTTCATCCGATGGTGGGGCTGTGGGGATCGGATCGAGCGGTAGGTCCGGCTCGGGGAATGGGTCTGGCAACGGCTCGGGAAGCAGTGGTGGTTGCGGGTCGAGCGGGTTGGGATAGGGGTTCGTTGGATCGGACGGTTCGCCGGGGTAGGGTCCTTCGGGCGGTGGGTACTCGATACCGGGTATTCCAGGTCCGGGGAAGGTGGGGCCGATCATATTGGGTGGCGGAAACGCTCCGGGAAACTGCGGCAAGCCGGGCCACACGAAGTCGGCAAACTGTACGCCCGCATCGGCCTGAGCACCTGGATCGGTTGCCGACACCGGAATGTCGGAACCAACGTCTGACGGTGCCGATAAAGACAACTCGTGCGCCCAGTCCGCATCACTCCCGGCGGCAGGAGTGGTGGATGGCGTCTGCGGATCTTGGTTCAACGTTGCCGCAGCCGCGGGTTGGCTTGCGTTTGACGTTGATTCCCCAAGGTCGCAGATCGGGGCGCACGAGTCGCCTGTTTCGGTTGGCGTCGTGCTACTGGTGGAACCCGCAGCGCTGATGGTTTCCGGATTATTTACATGCACGGTGAATTGTGATCGCGACCCGTCTGGCAGTCGTGCTTCCAGTCCCTCACGATCCTTGGCTGTGATGGTGATGACGGCCGAACCTTCAAAGCCAGCTTGAGCGGTGGGGCGGTAGAGCAAAAAGTCGTTTTCATCCACGTAGGGTTGGAGGTCGAATACTTGCGTGCTGTCGGAGGTGACCGAGTATTCCAGGAACTGTTCATCCTCAACGTCCCAGAACTGGTATTCCACTACGCCACTGGGCGGGTTCGGTCGCCACAGATCGATGGCGATGAGGGGCGCTTCGCTGTATTGGGGAACGGAGTGATGACGGTCGGGCAATTGTGCCGCCGTGGGTGCATCGTTGACGGGATCGACGTAGACATACAGTGTCGTGGCGACTTGGGCACCCTGGTCATCTTCAGCACGTACCGCGTATTGGGCATAGCCGAATCCGTGGTTGGTCGTTTGGAGTGTAAGTTGGCCCGCTTCAATCGTTGCCGTTCCGATTGGGTTGCCGGGGTAGCTGACGTCGAACGGTGCTGCGGAATAGGTGAGCGAGTCTGAGGTTTGTTCGAGGTCACTGAAATAGGCGGTCAGATCGACGACGGCATGATCGCCTTCGGCGATTGTGATTTCCGGTAGTTCGCCGCTGTAGGTGGGCCAATCGTTGACCGGCGCGACGTTCAACGCGAGCGTATCGACCACCTCCTCACCATCCTGTTGGCCGATCGCTCGAACGGTGATCTCCGCTGCGCCAGACCGCTCGGGTAAGTGCCGCAGACGTAGTCCCCATTCCTCGATACTGGCGTCGACCAAGTCGGGGTCGGAGTTTCGCACGACTCGATACTCGAGCGTTTGATCGGTGTCCGATTGAAACACGTCACGCAGATCGACAATCGCATCATGCCCATCCTCAAACGTGTCCAGTTGTCCGAGTGGTTCGATGACATTGACGGCAAGCATCTGCCTGGTTTCCAACGGTTCGATGCGGCAATGTCGTTGATGGCGTCGAATGCGTTGTCGTTCCAGCAGACGTTTCCGCCACCTTGGCGGCGCAGCAGCCTTTCGTTGGCGCCGGCTACCCACATGATGGCGGTTTTTGCCACTGGCGAGTTCGCGGGAGGTGGGGCGTTCTGCCGCCGTTTCTCCGCTACTGAATTGCTCTTCGATCGCTTTTCGCGTGGCGTCCTTACGGCTTGACTGTGACATGTGTGACACGATGTCGCTCCCTCAAAATGCTTTTTCCACGACGGTCCGCCGTTGTGAAACGGCAGCCAACCGCACTCGTTTACTTGTTCCCACCCCTATTGCTAGTTCCAGCCTCCATGCCTTCAGACCACGTGGACGCGTGCCGCATCGACGCGTGCCGCATCGACGCCGTCGTAGTGACGCCGTCGTAGTGACGTTGTCGTAGTGACGTTGTCGTAGTGACGTTGTCGTAGTGACGTTGTCGTAGTGACGTTGTGTTGGCAGCGATGCGTGTCGCCCGAGAATCGTGTGGCGGAGGCTTCAGGCTAAATACGCGCGACGAGCGTTTGCGTTACGCGGAAAATGCGAAGAAAAGCAGAATCTGCTTCGCCGAACGCAGGGGCCGGAGTGGGAGAGTGGGAGAGTGGGAGAGTGGGAGTGTGGGAGAGTGGGAGATTCGTCGGGCAACCGCGTTAGGTGACTTCGTGATACGTCAGGATGACAGCCAGTTTTCGTCGCGCTCGGAAATCGTAAGCGCGTACTTGTTCCCGCGAGAGTTGCAATTGTGTGGCGATCTCGTTCACACTCCATTGCTGCATCTGACGCAGATAGAACGTGGAATAGCAGAGGGGCGAAACACGTTGTTTGAGTGTTATCAGCGCCCGACGCACGCGTTTGACGTCACTCGCGCGTTGCACCATGGCGGCTGGGTCTTCGAAAGTGTGACCCGGTAGGCCGTCGAGTTGTGTCTTGACGCCGCGGTGCCGCGCGCGCTGGCGAAAAAACGTGGTCACGCGATTGCGCGCCAGGATGAACAACCAATCGATTAAGCGGCCGCGGTTCGGGTTGAAGCGACCGGCGGCCACCGCGTTGAGGACCGTGAGCCACGCATCCTGAACAAAGTCGTCGAGATCGGCCGTGCGCAAGGCGTAGATCGCGCCAACTCGACGAATCGTATCGTCGCAGAGCTGCGTGCATCCTGGACACCACGACAATTCACCGCCGGGTTTCGAGAGCGGGCGGCTAGCAGGGTTGAGCCGTGAAAAGTGGTCCCGGCCATCGGGCCGGTTCGGTGCAGCGCGCCGGTGGTACCTGCCCAACGTATGTGACGAAATCGGACGACGCATTGCTTGGCCGTTGCTCCTGTGTGTGGGATGCGCCAATGTGGCAAAATGGCCCTCGCGGTACACCGGTCAACGGAGGGCAGGTATCGAACCACCGATCACCGCGAGGGCTCGCCGGGAAGTGCTGGAGACGCCAATCGAAGCGTCCCTACTAAGGAAATCACCAAACGAGTGCCAAACCCCTCACGGAATCCAAAAAAAATCCGAATTTGTTTTTGAGCGGAATGATCGATTCAGAATTGGCGCAATGTGCGACTTTTCCGATACGGGGTGTATCGAAACGAATCCACCCAAGTGCCACTCGCCCCCCCTTGCCGCGAGAGCGGCAGAAAAGGCCTTGCCCTTGGGACGACGTTTTGATACTGGAACTTCCCGTTACGGTACCTCCTTATTGGGCCCCATTACCGGGCCAAGTTGTCTGCGCGGAGTTCCTATGCGCTGTCTGCTCCTGCTGTCGATCGTTGCCCTCGGTGGGTGCTCGTCGCTGTTGCGGTCGCGTTATGCGATGGACGATCCTGTCTATGCCGAGAAATATGCCGACGGGGCGGCACGCCGTGACGTGCTGGGCAAAGCGAAACAGGCACTCGATGCACGCCATACCGAGGGGCTTGGCGGGTTCTACCTGAGCGGTGGTACGCAAGTGCGGCCCGATTCGGGTAACGCCATGTTCGGCGGTGACCTCGGGGGCGAAGCCTATGTCGCCAATTGGCTTACCACACGCGCCGCACTGTCAGTCTACTATGGCGACGACGAGGGATTTGCAGGTGGTGACATCGGTGCACGGTTGCAAACTCCGACGCGGATCGCTCCCTTTGTCGGCATTGGCACGTTCCAAGGGTTCTCGCGCGGTATCCGGCTTGCCGACGAAGATGGCCTCGATAACGACGATGACGGGCGATGGGATGAAAAAGGCGAAACGGACGGGTATCTCGACGGGTTTCTGAGCGTGGTTTACCCTGAGGTTGGCGTCCACATGTGGCTCGACGGAAACTGGCGGATCACCACATACGGCCGCTACCTGGTCACTAGCCGCGGGCGCGATGATGACGATTGGCTGCTCGGTCTGCAAGTGACCGCGTTCAGTCGGTAGCCTCGTCACGTATCGCGACCTCCACGTATCGCGACCCCGATGATCCCAGCCGGCCCTGTATTTGGCTTTCCGGTAAGTCCCTAGCCGATGTGATGGCGCGTCAATGTGATCCACTCGTTTGCTTGCCGCGGTTCTCAGACCCCAGAGTGGGGCCAAGATGCGCGACGCGTGTCGTGAAATCTGCCTAGACTCCCATTCTTCGAGCCTCTTGCCAAGTCCGCATATGGCTCTGTCGGGGGTGTCGGTAATAGGCCGATCGGTGGGGGGCGGCGTTGTCTCGCAGGTTTTCTCCGGAAAACGGTTGAATTTGCCGCACCAAGTATGGTAGATTTCCGCTTTAGCGGCGCGACTCTTTTGAGTGTTGTCACAAAACACTTTTTTGCTCACTCAGGCGTGCCGCTTTCTTTATGCGCGTTTTTCTTCAACGCGCGAGTTCATGGCCCCAGTGCCAAGGCCTCAGTGCGCTGGAAACTCAGTGGGCGCCGCAGCTGAGCCCTCGGCGGGCTCAGCTACACGTAGCTTGGGAATCTTTCCCAAGTGTGGACCAGCTTCCACCTGCAGAGCTATTCCTATTGCCGAGCGACCAAGCCAAGACGGTGTCTTGGCAATAGCGGGCCTCTTGCCGATAGAACGGCTTCCATGCCTGGGATGGAATCCCAGGCTACACTGACCAACGAATACCACCGTAAACGTCTCCCTCTCATTTCGACGACATGCCATCCTGAAAACCCTAAACCGGGCCTGACCCGACGCGAACGGTCAGTGATCCGGTACCAGTTCGCGCAGCCAGATGTTGCGAAAGCGAACCTTGCTGCCGTGCCCTTGCAGCACTAAGGGCAGCTTGGCCGGATGTGGTCTGAGGGGTTTGATGTCACGGTGCATCATTTCGCCGTACACTTCTTGGTTGCGATGAACCAGCACGCCGTTGTGCAGCATGGTGACGGTCGGTGGCTTCACGAGCTTGCCGTTTGCGAAAACGGGTGCGGTGAAGATGATGTCATACGATTGCCATTGACCTGGCGGCATGCAGGCGTTGACCGCCGGCGGCGTTTGCCCGTAAATGCTTGCCGCCTGGCCATCCGGGTAGATTTGGCGCGGATGTGCGTGCCACGAATCGAATATCTGCAGTTCGTATTTCCCCATCATCAGCACGCCGCTGTTACCACGATTCATGAAGCTTTGATCGGGTTCATCCGGTGTCGCGAATTCGAGATGCAGTTGACAATCGCCGAAAGGCTGCTTTGATTGAAGCGACTCGTGTCCGGCGACCATCACTCGGTTGCTCACTTGCCACGTCGAGGGTTGCCAATGCGAGGTGTCGGCACCGGCAAACAGCACGATCGCATCGGCAGGAGCCGGTGCGGCGGGCAGCGGCGTGCCCAAATCGCGTGGCAAGACGAACTGGGGGATTGGTCGGTTGGGATCATGCACGTGGTACTTATTGTCGGTCCAAGGCAGAAGCGGAGTGTCCAGATAGCCGACCACAATACCAGTTTCCGTATGCTTTTCGATCAAGTCAGCAGCCCTTGCAGCGGCAGTGCCCAGCGAAGCTACCACCGCCAAGCAGGCGAATCCGCTTGCCAGGAAGAGTGTGGTACAAGATCGCCGTGTAACACGTATCAGCCCAATCCTTGGGGGCCCAGCTAGTCGTCTTGCGGAGCATCTTGGATCGTTCATGGCAACGGCTCTCTTTTTTCGAGTGGGGATAGCGTCAAGGCTGGTCGCATTGATTAGAATGAATCGCGGCCCGAACTGCAACGTCGCAGTGACCGTATTGCGACGCTCGCGCCCTCATACTCAGGTTGACTTGCCGGTAGAGACTCCTGAGCCCCACCACGATCGAACTTTTGGAGCAAAACACCATGGCACACTCGGCGACTCGACGCGATTTCCTGACCACCGCCGCGGCAACCGGAATTGGGCTTGGGCTTGGCACGTTGTGCGCGGGGGCATTACGTGCTTCTGCGGCACAAAAAAGTCGCAAGAAGTCGATGATCGGACTCCCGACTTCAAAGAAACTTGAGACTTACAAGGCGGCCGGATTCGACGGCATGGAAGCCAAGCCATGGAACATTGATCCGAGTGAAGCGGAGCAATACCGCCGCGCCGCCGACGCGCTCGACATGCGTATTCATTCGGTGTTACGTGGCTGGACGAACTTCAATAGTCCGAACGACAGCGTGATTGCCAAAGATATTGCGTCGGTAAAGACGACGTTGCGCACGGCGCAAATCTACGGAGCCGACGCGATCTTGCTGGTTCCCTGCAAACTGCTCGATCGCACAGCGATTCCCAAGCCGGAAGATTTTCAGATCGACTTTGATGAGAAGACGGGACACGTGAAGCGTGTCGTGGCCGGTGACAACGCTCAATACGCAGGATACATCAAGGCGCAAAACAAGGCTGTCGATATGTCGCGTCGTGCGCTGGAGACTCTGCTTCCCGCAGCGGAAAAAATGGGCGTTATTATCGCATTGGAAAATGTCTGGAGTAACTTCTGGGTCAAGCCAAAGCTGTTCGCCAATTTTGTCAATTCGTTCCAGAGTCCGTGGTTGCAGTCCTATTTCGACATCGGCAACCATGTAAAATATGCGGCTCCTGAAGAATGGATCAAAACGCTTGGCACGACGATTGCCAAGGTCCACGTCAAGGATTTCACGATCGATCGCGCCAAAGGTTCCGGTGGCAAGTTTGTCGATATCCGGGATGGGGACGTCAATTGGCCCGCCGTGATGAAAGCGTTTGACGAGATCGACTATCACGGCTGGTTCACGATCGAAGGGTCTGGCGGGTTGTCGACCGACGAAAAGAGCAAGCGGCTCGACCTGATCCTGGCCGGCAAATAGTCGGTCAGGTAGGGCGGCCGCAGAGTAGGATAGGGGGATCTGCTGGGGTCGCGTGTCGCTTACCAGTCTTATTCCCCCATGGGACGAGCCCATGGGGGGATCTTGAAAGCACTGTTTTTTCAAGCGGCTAAGCCGATACAGATTAAGAAAAACCGTGAACGGTTACGAGTCAAGAGTCGAGCGTTGAGAGGCAAAGATCGTCAACCGTCTACCGAAAGGGGGCCGCCAGAATCACGTCGAGGAAAGGAGCCCCGCACACCACCGGAGGCCTGCAAGGCCACGCTACGGGAAACGTTTAACGCGGCCCTTCAGGCCGAACCCAGTGAAAGAAAAGTAGTGAAACAAAGGCAGCAACAATGGCTCAAGAACACTGACCACCCCCGACTCCCCGTCTCCCCCTCTCCCTCTCCGTCTCCCCCCTCACGCGTACTTACCGTTTCCGCCGGCTGCGCCGTTGGATATTGTTCGCCTCACGCCGTGTCCAAGTCTTGGCCACTTGTTCAGGAGTGGCGCCATAGCTGTTGCGAAACGCCGCGACAAATTCGCCACCTTCGCGCAATTGGTTGGTCAGTTTCAGAAACCGTCGCGAGTCGCTCATCAGGAATCGGGTAAAGCCGTATGCGAGCAGATCGGCATCGGTGGCGGGCGATCGGCCGGCAATGAAATCATCATGTTTCTCCATACGTGGAAACGTCTCGTCGAATTGACGACTCCATTGCACGACCAGGTCGCTGCGTGGGGTCAGTCGCGCCGCCACGGCGCGGGCGGTTCCCTGGCGAAACCAAGCCGGTGTCTTCCCCAGGCTGGCAACGTAGAGCCCGGCGATTTGCTGTGCCATAATGGTGTCAAGCGAATCGGCGGTTGCGGGTAACATGTTAAAGGCGGCATAGGCATCGACGATGGAGAAACGAAAATGCGCGTTGGCCGCCGGGTTCAGGTCACGTTTCTCAACCATCCGTCCCATTTCGCCATAATCATAGCTGCTCTTGAAAAAGTACAGCGTCATCGCGCCTTTGACCAACGGTTGGCCAGTGGGTACACGCAGGGCTTTAGCGATTCGGGGTACCAGGCGTTCGGCTGCCAGGGCATACTCGTTCAACATGCGGGAATCGATGTTACTCACCAGCAAGAAATGCTCCGTGACATTTGTTGTGGGGCGCACATCAGGCATGATCAAATTCCAATTCTTCATCGCCAGTCCCTTGCGGTCCTTGCGCAGCTCCTCGTGAGTCGCAAATTGAGCGTGCGTGATTGCGGCGAGTTCCCGTACGTGTTGCTTGGGATCGGGACCGTCGAATCGAGCTCCTTCACGGATCCAGGTTTCAAACTGAGCGATCACATCGTCGGCCAGTGGTTTGCCTCCTTGGGGCATTCGCGCCCCCTCGGCGGTTCCCTTGAGTTTCTGGAGCAGGAGACTCTCGTCGGGCTTGCCGGGCGCGACCGGCGGACCGTTATCGCCACCACGCAGTAAACCTTCGAACGTGGTAAGATTCAGCCGCGCTCGCACGGGCCGATCATTCCCGTGGCAATTGGCACAACGCTCGTTCAATATGCCGGCTAGATCATGTGCGAAGCTGACCGTCTCGTTACCCGTCGCATTGGCCACTTGCACTTTGGCCGGGGAGACTTTCTTCGCAGCGCTCGACAAGTTGGCCAGACTTGCCTGCGGATCTTCTCCATCAAATTCAGCCCCTGCACCGATCCATTGCTTCAGCGTCTGCAACTCCGGGCCGGTCACTTTCGCGCCTCCGCGTGGCATGTCGCCACTTTCGATCACCTCGATCAGGCGACTGCCATCGGCGTCGCCTGGCAAGACGATGCGCCCTGCGGCTGGGCCTTGCATCAATGTGGCAAACGTGGTCATGGCAACGCCACCGCGTTGTTGGTTGACGTGACACCGGCCACATTTGCTCAACAGAATCGGCGCGACCTTCGTCGTAAAAGGCACGCTCGGCGCGGTACCATGGACCAGCCGGTCGAGTTGCTGATAGGGAGCCATGGTAATGCCTGCGAACTCGAGCGACGTGTGTAATTTCACAAAGTCTTGAAAAGGGCGTTCTGATTGTCTGCGCAACGCCGCGTCGGCTTTGGTAAGCAGCTTAGTCAGGCGATCATGGACTTGCTGGCCCATTTTGGAAGCCGGCTCGAGTTGCCCCTTTTGCTCCAGTTGCTTGGCGCGGCGCAGCAGGTTTTTTACCGTATTGAGTTCACGTCGTTGTGCAAGTGTGACTTCGGCCGCGACCGTGTGCAGTGGGCGCATGTATGGCAGGCAAATGGTGAAAAGGAAAACGAACAGCCACCAATACGCCTTGAAGTCGCGGCTTCGGTCCCGATTGCAGTTGGGCATAGAGGACTCCGAATGACAAGAGAGGAAAGACGAGTTTCGAGCCCAGTCGCTTGGCGCGAAGGCTCGCTGGCCCAGGGCGCGGGAGCTTAGGGGAATCTATCCAGGGCAGTGCTGCACGGTAGTGATCTGCGGGAAACTTGCCACAGAACTGCCGATTGCCACTGCCAGGACGGCACCACGAGGCGGACACCAATAGGCCTGCTCTCACGCGCATGCACCCAAGCAGGCACGTCGGCCCCGCCGCTGGTAACTGATTATAGGCGAAACGAGCGTAAACTCAAAAACGTGCTCCGACTTGTACCACGCGTGCCGGTGGCAAGGGCATGCGATTCCCGTTCCCCTGCATCGTGGTGCAGTACGCGGTGGCGGGCAAGCGACGTGGCAGCAGGGGGAGCGGGAACCTGACCGAGAGGCAGATCAGCCGGCGCGCCATTCTCATTGACGTCGTTTGATTTCGGGCCGATTCGGCCATTCACGCTCGACTTGCGGAGCGGGGGAGGGCGGTTCGGGCGGGAGTGTCACAACGGATTTGAGCGACAGGCCCAGCACGATCAGCAGAAAGAACAGGGCGGCGCCGTATGCGATTCGACGCATCATGCGATCACGTCGTTGTGCCCGTAGACGCCGCTCCTCCAACCGCAAACGCGCGCCTTGGCTGCTCGAATCGCCTCCAAAGACCTCGATGCCCAGTTCCAACTCGCCATTTTCCGAATCGCGTACGGGAACGCTCGGCCGCTGTGATGCGGGGCGGTCCTTCTCGGTGGCGGTGCGTGGCTTTCCTCCCGTTACCGTATCGATCGCACTCGATCTTCGGTCCGAGCTACTGCCTTCTGCGGACGTGGTTGGGTCGCGATCGGGCGCTTTGGAACGGTTCGACTCGGCACGGCCACCACTTTTCGATGCCTTGCCTGATGCGGTCGTGCGAATACTCACGTGTTCGACCTGTTGGTCCGTGGATTCGTCGCTGGCGTGGCCGTAGCCTTCCGTGGTCGACGATTCCTGCTGGGTGCTCCACTCCTCAAGGACTTTGGCAATATCACGCATCGCCTGATAGCGGTGTTTAGGGTCCTTCTGCATCATCTTGAGGCAAATGTTCACCACGGCAGCGGGGCAATCTTCGCGATCCTCGCGAATGTCCGGAGGCATTTTCGTCTGGTGTTTGGCGATGCGCTGGGCCAGTGTCCCTTCCGGAAAGGGAGCGTGCCCGGTCAGCAAGTAATAGAAGGTGCAACCGAGACTGTAAATGTCAGCGCGCGAATCAACGTCGTGGCTGCTCAACGCCTGCTCGGGAGCGAGATAGTCGGCGGTGCCGAGCACATTTTCGTTGTGCAACAGTGTCAAGGACGCTTCCCCGTCGCGCGAGAAAAGAGCGAGTCCGAGGTCGAGGATTTTGACTCGTCCGCTTTCGTCCAGCAACAGGTTGGCCGGTTTCACATCGCGGTGGATCATGCCCGCATCATGAGCATGTTGCAAGCCGATCGCGGTCTGGATGATACAGTCGACCGCGTCGGCGACATCGAGCGCTCCTTGCTTCTTGACCAGGGACTGCAAGTCGTCACCCGGCACATACTCCATGACCAGGTAGTGAACGTCCCCCTCGTTGTCAATGTCGTAAGCACGGACGATATTGGGATGGTCCAGCGCTGCGGTTGCTAATGCCTCGAGCTTGAACCGTTCCAAATACGACGCGTCGTCGACCCGCTTCTTGGGCAGCACCTTGATCGCTTGCTTGCGCCGCATCAGCGTGTGCTCGGCAAGATAGACCGAACTCATGCCGCCACTTCCCAGGAAGGCGAGTAATTTGTACTTGCCAAGAAAATAACCCTTGTACTTGCCACGCAGCAGATTGTCGGCTTGCCAGCGTGAAATCAGTTCGCGCTCGACAAGGGCCCGCGCCAGCTCGGTGGCTCGGTCCGGCAGCTGGCCGTCATGCTGGGCTTCAAGTTCAGACACGACCTCGTCAAGCCGGTCTTCAGCGACCAGCTTGCTGCGTCTGACGAGATCGAGCAGTTTTTTCGGGGACAGCTTTTTTGCCATGTTCGGGTCACAGATTCAGGCAGGTAGCACGACGTTTCACCGCATGAAATGTCGGCGCATACCACCGCAACGAACCAGTCTAGTTGGCTCGTGAAACCACGACGCTTCCCGCCAAAGCCCGCGTCACGAACACCTACGTGGTGGTGCAGCCGAATCCCGTTCGGCTGTTGACTCATTTCTTCTCTGCGTAATACACTATCACGCTTTGCGAAAAATTGCCAACCGCCTCTTCTTTCGGTTCTTTGGCCGGACCACAGGGGACAAGACAAGTTTGCCCGCTGTACCGCGCTTCCGCCCGAGTTGTTGGCACGCGACCGTCCCGAGACGTGTAGCTCAACGAGGATAGCAACGCGGTCGAGTTATTCTGTCGCCCGCCCCCCATTCGTACAGGAAAATCGGACTCGCACGAGGCGTGTTGCTGTGGCCGCCTAATTTGGGATTTGTTTTCGAGTTCGATCGTTAGCGTTTTGATCCGCCTCCACAGGGTTGCCATGCTGTGGATGCGCGCGATAGCAATGGCGGTTTGTCAGCATCTAGTTTGTCAGCACTAGTTTGTCAGCACGGTGCCGACAATAGTTACCAGCGAAACCGTTTGGCACCGCGCCCAAGAGGCGGTTACAATACCGCAGTTTCCGTCACGATCATATGCATTTTGCGTGGCCGTGTGCGCTGCGGCGAGCAACGCGAAGCAACGGTTGGCAGCGCGGTCGGGGCGCAATTGCCAAAAACGGTCATTTTTGCATGCATGCATGCTGCCGGCGTCCCGGTGGTCAGATCGTGCTCATGGAGTCATTTGTGGACATCCCGCTCCTGTCTGTCGTCCTCTATACTCGCAAGGGCTGTCACCTGTGTGACGACGCGTGCGCGGTGCTGCGTCGTCATGGTTTGACACCGCAGTTGATTGATGTCGATTCCGATCCGCGGCTCGTTGAGCAATACGGTTGCTGTGTGCCGGTGGTCGTGATCGACGGCAAGGTTCGTTTTCGAGGCCGTGTGAACGAAGTGCTCTTGCGCCGCTTGCTCCCGCATCGGCCAAAGTCCTCAAACTAGCGAAACCCCCTATCGTACAGCAGTTTCGATGAACCACTTTGCGTTATTCGGCAAATACTGGCAAGCGGGAACGGTCAAGACTCGACTGGCCCGCACTCTGGGCGCCGAACAGGCCAGTCAGCTTTATCGTGTCTTCCTGGCCACATTGCTCTGTCGTTACGCCGAAATTGGCGATCGCCGCTCGCTGGTGTACACACCCTCGGATGCGACTGCAGCGTTTCGTGAATTGGCCGGTGCGCGTTGGGCTCTGCTACCCCAGTGCGAGGGCGATCTTGGCGAGCGCATGCAGGCGTTTTTCGACCAGGCATTCGCGCAAGGGGCACATCGAGTGGTCCTGCTTGGCTCGGACAGCCCGTCCTTGCCCGTTCGTCATGTCATCAAGGCATTCGCGCAACTGGAGCACCACCGTGTGGTTTTGGGGCCTAGCACGGATGGCGGTTTCTACTTGATTGGTGCCGCCGGTGCCATGCCGAATGTCTTGCGGGGCATCCGCTGGAGCACGTCCGATGTGCTTGCTTGTACCACGGATCGCTTTGAACAGGCCGGCGCCCGTTGCCATCACTTGTCCCCTTGGTATGACATTGACGAACGTGAGCACCTGGAGCAACTGGACCGTGAACTGTCGGAGCAAACGAATCTGTCGGGTGCACTACAGCGACTTGCCCAAGCGGTGCGTCAAACGTTGGCCCACTGCGAACCGCCGTAGGCCCTGCTACACCGCGATCGGCAGGTACTCTCCATACCGAACCATCCCACAAAGTTAACCCGGTTTTGTGACAGGCTCTTAGCCTTTCACGGTCAGAGTCCGTGCGGGGTTTCCGCTATTGGCGGGTGCCGAGCGGGTTACGTTACGCGTTCCCAGGTGGGTTGCTGTTCCCACTGGCTCATGCGAACCTCATTCATGGTAGCATTTCGTAAATTGGACCTTTTGGAGCAGATTGATCATGGCAATGGACACGCCGGCAACGATCGCCATTCTGGGCGCCGGGCCGATAGGGATTGAGACGGGACTTTACGCTCGATATCTTGGCTACCAAGTTGTGATCTTTGAATGTTGCGAGGTCGCCGCCAACGTGTTGAGCTGGGGGCATTTGCCCATGCTCAGCCCGTTCTCGGATCTGCATTCACCGCTTGGAATCGCGGCCCTGTCCGCACAGGACTCGAGCTTTGAATTGCCGCGTGACGACACGCAATTGACCGGTCGGCAATGGGTTGAACGCTATGTGAAGCCTCTCTCCGATACCGACCTGCTGGCAGATCAGATTGTGTGCGGAACGACCGTCGTGCGAATTGGTCGCCGTCACGAAACGAAAATGCGGCGCGATACGAATCGGGTCTGTGAAGAAAATGGCTTTCGTATTCTGTTGGAAAGGAACGATGGCACCCAGGCCATGGAAACGGCTGATATCATCGTCGATACGACCGGTGTCCATGGTCAACCCAACTGGTGTGGAGCGGGAGGGATACCGGCTTGCGGCGAACAGCAATGGCAGTCGCGCATCGTCTATACCGTTCCCGATCTGACGGGGGCCGAACGCGGCGAATATGAAGCAAAACACACGTTGGTTGTCGGCAACGGGCTGTCGGCTGCAACGACCGTTGTCGCTTTGGCCGCGATCGGCACGCAATTTCCGCAGACTCGCGTCACCTGGGTCACCAGCCGCGTCGAAGATGATGGGCAAGCGGGGCCGATCCAACTCGCTCCGTTCACCGACGATGCGCCACGGCGCCAGTTAGCCGAGTCTGCGAATCGTTGTGCACTGGACGGTCCTGGCGGCGTGGCGCATTTGCCAGGTGCATTGATCGAAGGAATCGACTACGACGCTGCGGAAGACCGTTTTCTTGTGCGGTTTGCTCAGCAAGATACTCCACAATGTTTCGATCGCATCATTGCCAACGTCGGCTACCGAGGTGACATGATGCTTCTCGAAGAGCTGCAAGTGCGGCAGAGTCTACGCACGGGCGGACCGTGGGGTGTTGCTCAATGGCTGGACAGCGACCTCGAAGAACGACGCAATATGCCGCGCGCCGATCGTGCCGCCACATTGCTCACCACCGAGCCACATTTCTATGTCTTGGGTGCGAAGAGCTACGGACGGGATTCACGCTTTCAAATGGCACGCGGCTACGAACAGATTCGCGATCTGTTTTCGATCATTGGCGACCGAGCTGAACTGGACCTTTACGCCACCACGCGAAAGTAACACTGAGAGTCTGAGGATCCACTCTTCTGACGCACGGACGTGTGTGCCACTGCATGCGCAAACGAACTCGCGATCCTGATCGATCTAGCACCTTCGGACATCCATCCAATACAGCGCCGCTTTGGGCACGCAGTGCGAACCGCGCGCTCGTTTCCATTGGGACGTGTGTGCCACTGCATGCGCGAACGAACTCGCGATCCCGATCGATCTAGCACCTTCGGACATCCATCCAATACAGCGCCGCTTTGGGCACGCAGTGCGAACTGCGAACGCGGTGAACGGTTACGGTGTGCAACTCGGTCCAGTCGTTTCACGAAGTCGATTTGCCTCTTTACCGCGTGCCGTTCACGTCGATTCGCAGCACGGCCACCATGCCGAAACGGCGTTGCTCGCCGACTGCCGCAGTACTGCCAACGCGTGCCAGGTCGCGGCACAAGGCGGCGGCAATCCGCTCGGTCGTGACCGGGCCGGCGCGCACGACGAGCCAAAGTCCTTGGGCACGTGCGATCCGTTGTTGTTGCTCGGTCGTCAACGCAATCGCGGCGGTTGTCGGCAGCGGTTCCAAGTGGGCCGCGTGTATTTGGTGGATGCCCGAGAGCGGGAACAGGCAGTACTGGGCAAGTTGCCGATCGTTGCTGTGCGCTAGTTCCCGATCTTCCAATAGTCCGGCGCACAGGAACACCGGTTGAGGGGCATGCCGTAGTTGCAGATCCAGCCAGCGTGTGGCTTCATCCCACGCCTCGTTTCGGTCGCCGATAACGCGGCCATCGTGCCGCATTTGCGGTACGATCCCATTTGCGATGAGTGTGCTCATGAACAACACGCTGGCGAATGCCACGGAGTACCAACGGTGACGAATCATGGCATGACAAAGTGCAGCAAAGACGATGGCGCCGACGATCGAGGCCACCAGGTAACGCACCATGCAGAGTGCGGCCCAATCGCATAACGTGGCTAGCCAGGCAAGCAGTATAGGGACCAGGAACCAGCAGGCGGCCCAGGTGACGGTGACCGAGTTGCATGGCAGGGTCTTCCGTTCCCCATGTCGAGCGTTGCTCCACAGGACCACTGCGATCGGGAACACGCCAAAGAGTAGCAGCGCGACTTGCAGCGAGTATGGAGGCGGCCATGCGTGGACAATTCGCGCCCAGTTTTCGCGGCGTTGGGCGATGAACTGCAAGTGCATCGAGGCCGGCACCAGCATCACGGCGACCAGCAACGCATCGCAGATTGCCTGCGGCAGGCGATAAGTAATGCGCGCATTGCGCAGCAGCAATATGCTCAGGCAAGCTGCCTCGGCAAGCAGAAACAAGAAAGCGGTGTAATGCAGATAGAACAACCACGCTGCGCCCAAAACGAAGCCAGCGCGTCGCCACGCGGTCGGGCGCGTGAGCATCGCGACGAAAATCGCCGCGTGCAGTAACGCGGATAGCTGGACCAGCGCATAAGGTCGTGCCTCCTGGGCGAAGAAAATGCAGTCGCGATTCAACGCTACCAACAGGGCGGCGAGCAGGCCTGATCCGATCGAGCCGGACCAATTTCGTACCAGATAAGCTGTGGCGGCAATCAACACGGTTCCCGACAGCAGTGACGTGAGCCGGAGTGTCCAGGCGGCGTGTCCGAACAACTGGACTACGGCCCAGACGTTAAAGAAGTAGACGGGGCTTTGGTTGCCGGCATGTGCGCGCGATGCGACATCCGATGCGGCATCGGCCACGACCCACGAGGTGTGCAATTCGTCCAGCCAGAGACTCTCATTCGCTTGCCAGCCTCGCAGCAGAACGCCGCCTAGCAGAATGGCAGCCAAGACCAACTCAAAATGCCAATGCGTTCTGAGGAAGCAGGAGTTGCGGCAGTCAGAGAAGTCAAGATTACTCACGAAGACGATTGTAGTTGCGCCCGGCGTTGCGTTCTACTGGGAAACAAGGTGTCGGGAGCGAATGGCACTGTTGAGTATTCTAATCGTATTTGAGCCGTGGCGTCGTTGGGCGCTAGGTTTTGCATTAAACGTCGCTTTGCGGAGCCGAATCAAGACGCGGTTTGCACTGCGTGATCCGTGCGGCGGCTGATGGGGGCCGTCTGCCGATGGGCAATGTACGTTACGATGGGGAACGCGTCCGATCATGCAGTGGCACCTACCACGCCACACCGGAATGGGCACGTCGGCGCGAACACTCATTCGGGCGCGACGGCGACCAGTTCTTCG